>CAZHYJ010000001.1:0-2800 GCA_964536725.1 uncultured Gammaproteobacteria bacterium
GACTCGGTGAAATTGCAAGGGAGGTGAAGATGCCTCCTACCCGCAACTAGACGAAAAGACCCCGTGAAGCTTTACTACAACTTGCTATTGGTATAAGGTTATTTATGTTCAGCGTAGGTGGGACCCGAAAGGGGCCAATGAGACACCACCCTTAAATGATTTTATGCCTAATTTTTTCCCATGAATCTGGGGAAGAAGACAGTGGCTGGCGGGTAGTTTAACTGGGGCGGTTGCCTCCTAAAATGTAACGGAGGCGTTTACAAAGGTCAGCTTAGCTCGGATGGAAATCGAGCTGGACGTGCATACGCAAAAGCTGGCTTTACTGTGAGAGCTACAACTCGAACAGTCACGAAAGTGGAAGTAAGTGAACCGACTATACCTCATAGGAGGATAGAAGATCAACGGATAAAAGCTACTCCGGGGATAACAGGCTGATCTGGCCCGATAGTCCATATAGACGGCCAGGTTTGGCACCTCGATGTCGGCTCATCGCATCCTGGAGCTGGAGAAGGTTCCAAGGGTTGGGCTGTTCGCCCATTAAAGCGGTACGCGAGCTGGGTTCAGAACGTCGTGAGACAGTTCGGTCTCCTATCTGTTGCGGGCGTAGAATGTTGAGAAGGCTCACTCCTAGTACGAGAGGACCGGAGTGGACAAACCTCTAGTGTACCAGTTGTTCCATCAGGAGCATTGCTGGGTAGCTATGTTCGGCACGGATAAACGCTGAAAGCATCTAAGCGTGAAGCCGTCTTCAAGATTAACATTCGTTAAGACCCCTAGTAGACTACTAGGTTGATAGGCGTCAGGTGTAAGCATGGTAACATGTTGAGCCGAGACGTACTAATTGGTCGAGCATATGACGAAAGCATTAAGATGTGGTTTGAATTCTGCACTGTGATAACTTGTTTGTAAATTAAAATGTTTTAAAAAGCACCATTGTCTTGGTGGCATGAGCGAAGAGGCCATACCCGATCCCATCCCGAACTCGGAAGTCAAGCTCTTCAGCGCTGATGATAGCGGCAACGCAAAAGTAGGCCGCCGCCAGGACAATGGTGCTTTTTTTGTACCCAAATTTTGGCTTTTAGGCGGGTTGCTTTTTTGCTTTAATAAGCTATAATATCTAGAGTGAGATCTAGGTATTTTTTGTATACAATATGTCTTCAGAATTGTTTAATAAGGCTGTTGATTACGTTAAAAAACAGATGTCGGTAGAATTCACCGGCCATGATTGGTATCATGCTGAAAGAGTGTTAAAAATCGCGCGTAAATTACAAGCTGTTGAAGGTGGTGATTTGGAATTGATTGAATTGGGGGCGGTATTGCACGACTTAAGTGATTACAAAAATTATGGTCATGACGAAGAGAAGGCACGGCTAGTTTTGCGAGGAATGATGGGGATTTTAGAGGTGCCAGTAGATCTTCAAGAAAAGGTGGAAAAGATTGTTAAAGAGTCGCAGTTTCGCGGGGTGGATACAAAGACACCAACTTTTTTAGAGGCAAAAATTATTCAGGATGCTGATTGGTTGGACGCAATGGGTGCAATTGGTGTTGCTCGTACTTTTGCCACTGGTGGTCGGATTAGCCGTGTTTTGCACGACCCACATCGTAAGCCGCGCAATCGTTTGAAGGAAAATGATTATTTACATCGTAAACAAGAAGGCACAAGTTTTAATTACTTTTACGAAAAAGTATTTAAATTACCAGCAATGATGAATACTGAAACTGCCAAACGTTGGGCGGCACCCCGAATTGAATTTTTGAAAAAATATATTGAACAATTTTTAATTGAGTGGGAAGAAAAGGATTTAAATTAATTTAATATATCCACTAATTCGAATATGATCTCATACAAAAAACTTGGGTTTGTAAATACAAAAGCACTGTTTCAAAAAGCACTAAAAGGTGGCTATGCTATTCCCGCATACAATTTTAATAACATGGAACAGTTGCAGGCGATTATCATGGCCTGTCTCGAAACTCAATCGCCTGTGATTTTACAAGTTAGTAAAGGAGCGCGTGAGTATGCAGACGAAACGCTGTTGCGATATTTAGCACAGGGAGCAGTGGAAATGATGAAAGTGCATGCGAAAAAATTAAAGTTAAAACAAATTCCTGTTGTATTACACCTGGACCACGGTGCCGATTTTGCTATCTGCAAATCTTGTATCGACAGTGGTTTCTCGTCTGTCATGATTGATGGTTCGCACTTGTCCTATGCAGAAAATGTGAAGGTAACAAAAAAAGTAGTACAGTATGCGCATAAATATGGCGTGACAGTGGAGGGTGAGTTAGGAATATTAGCTGGTGTAGAGGAAGACGTTTCGGCAGCAGAGCATACGTACACTCGTCCAGAAGAAGTGGAAGATTTTGTAGGCAAAACCGGTGTTGATTCACTTGCGATTGCTATCGGTACATCGCATGGTGCGTACAAGTTTAAACCAGGGCAGAACCCAGGGATAAGGTTGGATATATTGAAAGAAATTGAAAAGCGTCTGCCGAATTTCCCCATTGTATTACACGGATCTTCTTCTGTGCCTCAGGAATATGTGGCGATGATTAATCAGTATGGTGGAAAGATGGAGGCGGCGGTAGGGGTACCAGAAGATCAGTTGCGCAAGGCAGCTAAAGGGGCAGTGTGCAAGATTAATATTGATTCAGATGGACGGTTGGTAATGACCGGGGTGATACGCAAATATTTAGCGGAACACCCAGCCGATTTTGACCCAAGAAAATATTTAAGTCCAGCCCGTGAAGCTTTGAAAGAAATGTATATGCGGAAAAACAAAGTGGTGTTTGGTTCAGT
>CAZHYJ010000001.1:2900-201210 GCA_964536725.1 uncultured Gammaproteobacteria bacterium
GTGAAGCTTTGAAAGAAATGTATATGCGGAAAAACAAAGTGGTGTTTGGTTCAGTTAAAGTTGTTTAGGCCTGTATGATAGTTGTTGATTTTGACGATACTCTTTACAATACAGCTCGTTTTAAAGATGATTTAGAGAAATTTCTTTTTCAGTATGGTGTGGGAAAAGAGGATTTTCTGTCTAGCTATACCGCAGCCGACCGTCTTCGTGCTCAAGGTGCTTTTGATTATACCTTTGAGCGACAGTTGGAATGTCTTAAAGAAAAAGGATATGTTTTTTCTGATGGCATAATCAAAGACCTGGATCGCGTTTTAGAAAACAAAGAATTAGTATTTTCCGATGCAGTAGATTTTCTTTTGGCCATTGGTCAAACCAGGCATCACAAGATATTGATGACGCTCGGCAATCATGATTTTCAAAAATTGAAAATTGCTTCGGCCGGGCTCAGTATATATTTCGACGAGGTGGTTATCTTACACGGACAAAAAGAAGTCGAATTAGGTGAAAGATATTTAGCCGGTGAAAAGGAGTTGATTTTTATCAACGACAACCTGCGCGAGAATTTGGTGATAAAGGAACTGTTTCCAGATTCGCTGGTGGTGTCTAAGGTTAATAGTAGTAAATATAACATTGATCAGTACAAAGAAAGTGGTTTACCATATTTCCAAACTCTAACAGAAATTAAAGAATATGTCCTTAATCAAGCAAAATAAAATCGGCATTGTTATCCTGGCTGCCGGTAAAGGTAAACGGATGCAAAGCGACAAGTTGAAGGTAATGCATGAATTAAATGGTCGTCCACTGATTGACCATGTTGTTAGTGCTGCCGAAAAATCCGAGATTGATGGTCAGCCAGTAGTGGTAGTGTGTCCAGACAATCCGGCTGTGCAGAATTTTCTGGGTGAGCGCGCAGAATACGTTGTGCAGAATGAAATATTGGGCACAGGGCATGCCGTTTCGATTGCAGAAGAAAAGTTGAAAGGCAAGGTTGATACGGTCGTAGTGTTGTATGGCGATATGCCGTTTATCAAACCAGAATCGATCCGCAAATTAGCGGAGAGACATTTGGAGAGAAACAACAAGATAACCTTAATGACTGTTAAGGTTGAGGATTTTAATGATTGGCGTGCGGCCTTGTATGATTATGGTCGCATCATTCGTGGTGGTGAGGAAAATCATATTGTGAAGATTGTGGAAAAAAGAGACGCAACACCGGAAGAGTTAGAAATCAAAGAATTAAACACGTCATTCTTTTGTTTTAACGCTGAGTGGTTATGGAAAAATTTGAAGTTATTAAAAAACGTTAATACCCAAAGTGAATATTATTTAACTGACTTAGTTGGTGCGGCCTTTGATGAGGGGCAAAAACTTTCCTCAGTAGATATCGACCCCAAAGAGGCCTTGGGTATTAATACCAAAGAACATTTAGAAACAGCACAAAAAATTTAGTATGCATAATAAAAAATTAATGACTGGTTACGAGGTGGTGATTCAAGCGGCTTTGGACGCGGGTGCCGAATCGATGTTTGGTTATCCGATTACACCGACCTGTGAGATTTTGTCTGGCTGGTCAGGGAGTGGTAAAAAATGTTTGCAGACGGAAGACGAAATTACTGCCGGTTTTGGTGTGTGTGGGGCAGTGATGGCCGGAGAAAAATCGTTTACTGCTTCTTCTGGTCCAGGGCATATTTTATTGCAAGATAGCTTTAGTATGGCCGAGGCGATGCGGTTGCCGGTGGTTTTGATTGCTGGTCAGCGCGGTGGCCCATCTTCTGGTACGGTGATCTATTCACAACAAGAAGTGATGTTGGCCTGTTTTGGCGGCAATGGTGAGGGTGTGCGTTTGGTATATTCACCGTCAAGTCTAACCGAATTGTATTTTTTAACTCGCAGGGCTTTTAACGAAGCTTGGCAATATCGTTACCCAGCGATTGTTTTGACAGATGGATACATGTTAAAAACACGTCAGGGAGTGGATCTGAAAAAATTTGAAAAGATGGAGAATATTCCGGCGGCGGCATTGGTATCAGAAGACAAAGTGGTGCATTGGCCAAATATTTATACCGCTGAGGAAGAATTAAATACTGTTTTGGAAAGTACAAGAAAAGATTATGAAAGCATCTCACCGGATATTGAATCATTTGAAAAATTTGAGGCAGATGACGCAGAGATATTGTTGGTAGCGCATGGTATTGTGGGTGCGGTGGTCAAAATGGCCGTGGAAGAATTGCGCGCAAGCGGAGTAAAGGCCGGATTGTTCCGTCCGATAACTTTGCGTCCATTTCCAAAAAAAGAATTGGATAAAGTTTGTGTTTGGGAAGGGGTAAAAAAAGTAGTAGTAGTTGAATCCAGTTTTGGTCAGTTGGCACGCGTAGTGCGTGATCAACTGGCACCAGAGATTGATGTGAGTTTTGAATATTTACAAAAGCCAGGGTTGGGAATTGAGCCGGAGGAAGTGGTGGAGTTTGTGAAAAAGATTAAGATTTAAATATATGGCAGAAAACTTAGCAAAATTTTGTCCAGGGTGCGGGCATCCGATTGTGCTCATGATGTTGCACCGGGTGTTGAAGCAAAATAATTTAGAAGCGCGAACTGTTTTAGGGTTGGATATTGGTTGTTCGCTTTTGGCTTGGAACTATTTACCCGTCAACACTTTTCAAACTCACCATGGTCGCGTAGTGCCGACGATGGTTGGTTTTAAGCGTGCACGCAAAGACTCTTTGTCGATCGGCTATGTTGGCGATGGTGGAGCCTATGCAATTGGTTGGCAGAGTTTGTTTCATGCGGCCTTGCGTGATGAGCCAGTGATGGTTATCGTCGTAAACAACACAGTATACGGAATGACCGGCGGACAAACCGCGCCCACAACTTTGTCTGGTCAAGTGACTCCAACCTCGCCTAACGGTTTTAGTGGGGTGTCATTACATGGCCCAGAGATTTTACGCCAGGTAGCCAACAAAGATGCATTCATCGCGCGCACAGCTGTAAACGATCCCAAGCAGATGTTGGAATATATCGACAAAGCAATCGCCGCTCAGCAAGCCGGGCATTTTTCTTTGGTTGAATTTTTGTCTTTTTGTCCGACTAATTGGAAGACAAAAGGATCGGAAACAATTAAGCGGTTAGACGAGCTGAAAAATACTTTTAAATTGGGTCAGGTATGATTAAAAAAATTCTACTTGTTTTAGTTGCAACACTCGGTTTAGCCTATCTGACATTTCTTCAGGTTATCGCATGTTTTTTTAATCCTATTTACAGCTCGGTAATAGCAGACAGCGCTTTGGCTTATGCAATTCTTTTCGTACACGGAATATTTTTCTTAGCCACAATCGTTGGCTATGTTTATACAATACGAATAATCTTGAAACTTAAATAAATATGTTATTAAAATTACTTATCGCCGGAGACGGTGGTCAAGGTATCCAAACCATGGCGGATATTATTTCTCAGGCAGCTTTTAGTAAAGATTTTTTTGTTTCATATATCCCCAACTATGGCTTAGAACAAAGAGGGGGTTCGTCTTTGGCTTTTTTACAAATTAGTGATCGTGATGTCGCTTATCCAAAATTTAGCAATCCAGATATTTTAGTGGTAATGTCCGATGAGTCGCGCGCTCGTGTTTCGGGGTATGAGCACAAAAGTGTTAAGGTGATTGATGTAAAAGAATATTCTCAAGTCTTGGAAGAAAACAAAGTTGGGGCCACTGGTTACAATGTGTTTTTCTTGGGTGTACTGGCGAAGGTTTTGGAAGATAACAAGATAAAATTAGGGGAAGATATTTTTACCGCTTTGGAAAAGAAGTTGGGGAAGAAACCAAATTGGAAGGAAAATGAACGGGTATACTTAGCAGGAAATAAATAATATGTGTGGCATTGTTGCTTACTTAGGTAAAAAACAAAGTTTGCCGATCTTAATCAATGGTCTGCGTCGTTTAGAGTATCGCGGCTACGATTCGGCCGGGGTAGCGATTTTGGATAAACAGAAAATAAAGAAAGTTAAAGCGATTGGTAAAATTGATAATTTGGCGGATAAGGTTAAAGATGAAAATTTATCTGGTACTATTGGTATCGCACACACCCGTTGGGCGACACATGGTGGGGTTACGGAGGCTAATACACACCCCCACAGTGGTTGTACCGATGATCTGGTGATTGTGCACAATGGTATTATCGAAAACTATCGCGAGCTAAAAGAAGAATTTTTGGCCGGACACGAAATTAAATCCGAAACTGATACGGAAATTTTAGCGCATCTAATCGAGGTGTTTTATGAAGGGAATTTATTAAAAGCAGTACAGGCGGCTTTACACGAAGTACGTGGTACTTACGGTCTAGTAGTAATGCACGCCTCCGAGCCAGACAAAATTATCGCCGCGCGTTTGGGCAGTCCATTGGTAATCGGTGTCGGAGAAGACGAATATTATGTCGCTTCGGATACCTCGCCGATGTTGGCTTATACTCGCAATGTAATTTTCTTAGACGACGGCGAAGTGGCAGAAATCAGTCGTAGTGGTTTGCAGATATACAACCTGGAATCCAAAGGTATTACGAAAAGTACCGAAACAATTGATTGGGATGAAGAACAGGCGCAAAAGCAGGGTTTTTCGCATTTCATGTTAAAAGAAATACATGATCAGCCCACGGTTTTTATGGATGCCATCCGGGGTCGGTTTGATCTGGAGACTGGCACAGCGCATCTGGGTGGTTTGAACATGACCGAAGAAGAAATGCGGCGTATTAATCGCGTGGTATTTTTAGCCTGTGGCACTTCTTCCTATGCGGCAATGATTGGAAAATTTGCCTTTGAACGATTGGCAGGAATTGTGTCGGAAGTAAATATTGCCAGTGAGTTTCGTTACTCTGATCCGATTGTGGACGAAAATACATTGGTGTTTGCTTTATCGCAATCTGGCGAGACGGCCGATACGTTAGCGGCGGTGCGTGAGGCTAAGCGTAAGGGTGCGGTGGTGCGGGGAGTGGTTAACGTGATTGGTTCAACAATCGCACGCGAATGTGCTGGTGGTACATATATTCATGCTGGACCAGAGTTGGCAGTAGCTTCAACCAAAGCTTATACCAACACGATTGCAGTTCTGTTATTATATGCAATTCAATTTGGTCGCAATCGTCGATTAAGTTTAGCGACTGGCAAACGTTTGCTGGAAGCGATGTTAGAAATTCCCGAGAAGATGAAAGAGATTTTTGCACAGAACGAAAAAATACAAGCCATGGCGGAGAAATATGCACAGTATGGAGATTTCTATTTCCTTGGCCGGGGAGTAAATTTTCCGGTGGCTTTGGAGGGGTCTTTAAAATTAAAAGAAATTAGCTATTGTCACAGCGAAGCCTATCCCGCTGGTGAGTTGAAACATGGTCCGATTGCCTTGTTGTCAGAAAATTTTCCGGTGGTAGTGGTTTTAACTAAAAATCAACTATACGAAAAAATGGTAAGCAACACCCAAGAGATAAAAGCACGGAAAGCGCCGATAATCGCATTGGCGACAGTGGGTGACGAGAGTATCAGTGAAGTAGCGAATGATGTAATTTTTGTCCCGCCGACAATGGAGCTGTTGGAGCCGCTTTTAAACACTGTACCGTTGCAACTTTTTGCCTATCATTTAGCAGTAAAATTAGGGCGCGATGTTGATCGTCCGAGGAACTTGGCTAAAAGTGTGACAGTAGAATAAAATATTTGATTTGTTAAATTTATGAAAAAGAACGTTGTGGTCATCGGTGGGGGTAACGGTAGTGCGGTAGTTTTGGTAGCGCTAAAAAAATATTTAGCCAAATACAATCTTGCCGCCACTATCTCAATGGCCGATTCTGGTGGATCATCAGGACATCTACGGCGCGAACTTTCAACTTTACCACCAGGTGATATTATGCGAGCAGTATTGGCGCTTAGTGTTTACGATTACCCAACCTTACGTAAAATTTTTTATACCCCACGCTTTAAAAAGGTAGGACGACTAGATTCGCATAATTTTGGCAACCTCTTCCTTACTTTGTGCACGAAGTATTGTGGAGATTTTATGGCAGCTCTTAACGCCTTCTCTCAAAGTCTTCAAGTTCAAGGCGAAGTGTATCCAGTTACTTTGAGTCAGGTAGATTTGGTGGCTGAATTAAATAACGGGGAAATATTGCATACCGAAGAATTTATCGATGCCCCCAATTACAATCGTGGTTGGAAAATTAAAAAAGTGTGGTTAAAGCCAGAAGCCAAAGGTTATTTGCCAGCACTGCAAGCTATCAAATCAGCTGATTATATTATTCTTTCTCCCGGTAGTTTGTATACAAGCTTGGTAGCAGCGTTATTACCAACCGGAGTAAAATCAGCTATTAAAAACTCTCGAGCAAAGATTATATATATCGCCGGTAATGCCTTTCGCACCGATGGCGAAACTGGGCCAGAACGTTTGAGTGATTTCGTATCACAGTTAGAAAAATATTTACCACGCTCGTTGGATGCGGTGATTTACAACAGTCATATTCCACAAGGCGCAATAGAAAAGAAGTTTTATCGAGAGAAAAAGTGGGGTTTGATTGAGTTTGATAAACAAAATTTGCCAGGCAAGAAAATTGTTGTTCGTGATTTGGAAAGAAACGGTGGTGGATTGTGTGATATTAAGCTGGGAAGACTACTTAAGACAATTTTGAAATAGATTTATGGAAAAAGTATTTAAGAAAATAGATTCTACAGCAATCAAAGTTTCGTTGGTGGAAAAAGAAAAAGAAGTTGGTCGTGCATTTTTGTACATTATTAAAAACGACCTGCACGTTTCGCCCTATGGTTTAATGGAAGATGTGTTCGTAGATGAATCAGAACGTGGTAAAGGACTGGGAAAAGAGTTGGTTCGTCTGATAGTAGAAGAAGCTCAGAAATATGGGTGTTACAAATTAATTTGCACAAGTCGCGACAGTAATGAAAAGGTGCATGAATTATATAAAAAACTAGGGTTTGTAGAGCATGGAAAAGAATTTCGTCAGCAATTAAAAAATCCCGATTGAGTCGGGATTTTTTAATAAAGACTATTTGCGTTTCTTTGCAACTTTACGTTTAGCAACTTTCTTCTTAGCTGGTTTCTTAGCTACTTTGCGTTTTGCAACTTTACGTACTGTCTTTTTTGCTTTTTTCTTAGCTGGCATAATAATGCACCCCCTTTCTTAATCATTCCGAAATTGTCGGATGATTTTTTTATCTCGCGATCGCGAGAGAAAACTTTTAGAATTTTTTTTACAAGACAAGCATTGTTGTAAAAAATTTCTTTCGACCTACATATATTATATGTTGTTTTGTAATAAATTGAAATAGTAACAAGTAAAGTTATACACAGGGTGATGATTTTTGTAAAATTTATTTTTTTAAAATATTTTTATTATTTTTTTGTTTAAATATTTTTTTATTTTTAACAATAAATTTTTTCGATTGTAAATGTTTTTTTAAAATTCAGCGCATATTGACTTTTTGTGCGTGTTATGTATAATATGGTCTGCTGTTTTTACAAACTGCAGGCGAACAACCAAGTTGTTGAGGAGGGTGTATGGGAAAAATGAGTGCCGCGGATCGTGTGTTCAACGAGCGGCTGCGTGACGACGGTGTGTTGGGAGACATTTCCAGCGACCGTCTTGAATGCGGTGATGGGGTGATTTACAACCCCTGTTCCGATGGACATCAGTTCCACGATTGCAACGGCCATCTGAGCAAGGTGGTCGCTGAGAAACGTGGGACAGCGTTGGTCCATGTGATTGCGATCAACGGAGGAGCTTTGGCGTTGTCGCCCAAGTCGCCGTTGCGCACGCTCGGACCGACCGCAGTGGTACTGCTCAAGAAGATCGGCCTGCCCCGGTGGTTGCAGCTTCTGCTGTATATCCCGGTATTCATGGTCGGGTTCTTGTGGCGCCAGGACATGGTCTTGCTTTTCAACATCTGGGGAGCCATGGTGTTGAAGGGTATGAAGACTATTGTCCTTCAAATCCACTTCCCGTGTGGTGCCGCAGGACTCTTCTCGATCGAAGCACGCGAACAGTATGAACACCTTGTGTTGGCAAAGCGCCGCCTCAAGCGGTGGTTTCCTGATATCAAGGTGCCATGTTTCGTGCATATCGACTGGGAAGGAGACGACCTGAACAAGAGGACATACCCTGTCTCAACCCGCGATCTTGAAAGCTGGTTCTACGAAAATCCCGCCTAGCCCGTCCGGGCGAACCAAAACCCCCGGTTCGTGGTAGCTCTTCAGTACTACGACCCTTAGGTTGATATATAAGATGTCACTCTAAGGGTGCTGAAGAGATTTTATATAATATCTTGCCATCAGGCGAGGTATTTTTATATTGACATTTGTCCGTTTTTTTTATATCATACGACCGTTATTAAATATTTTGTATATGGGACATTTTAGTGCCGAGGATAAAAGTTATCTTAATCAATTGCGAGAGGAAAATATTTTGGAAGAGGTGGCGCCACAATCATTGGATTTGTCTAACGGTGTAATCGCAGTAGTTTGTGCTGATGGCGATCAATTTTTTGATTATTACAGTCACATCGCTTCTTTGGCAAGAGAACAATTAGGCAAAGAACGAGCACATATTTTTGCCCTTAATGGCAGTGCACTACTTTTGTCTAATGAGTGGCCGGATAAAGAGGAAGCAGTTGTTTTAAAGCGCCATATTAATATTGCAGTGGATTTAAAAAATATTCATACCGTTGTTTTGTATACTCATGTGCCATGTGGTGCAGCTGGTATCTGCCATTTTGATGCAAAAAAAGTTTTAGATTTATTGATGCAGGCTAAAGATAATGTAAAACTAATTCGCAATGATATAAAAGTAATTTGTTTTGTGCATGTGGATTGGGGTGAAGGAAAGAAACGTACCTACTTTTTATCACAGGAAAAATGGAATAGCTATAATAAATAAAATATATTTTAAAAATATACCGAATCAAATCGGTATATTTTTTTTGTGCCTCGCAACGCCGTAGCTTAAGCGAAGGTGTGCCCCCAGAGAGGATCGAACTCCCATCTTCAGGTTCGAAGCCTGATATTCTATCCATTGAACTATAAGGGCGACTTCGTCGCCGCATATTTTCTGCTCTCGCTCGAAAATGAAATGTGTTTCATTTTGCTCGCTCGTTTGAAAATAGGGGCAGACATACTTGTATAAAAACCCGCCATGTGGAGCGGGTTTTTTGTGGGCCGCCAGAGGATCGAACTCTGGACCTTATCCTTAAGAGGGATCTGCTCTACCAGCTGAGCTAGCGGCCCGTTTAGGCGATTAAATAGGATCGCCTGGTTTTCTTTTGATAATATCAATTTTTGGTCCTTTCCATTTCTTAATCTTTACTGCGGCATCGGCGGCTTCGGTTTGAGCTTCCTGTTTGCTCATACCTACGCCGGTGGCAATCAATTCTTTATCTAGATATACACCTACTTTAAAATTCTTTGCATGGTCTGGTCCTTCCTCTTCAAGAACACGGTAATTAGGTGTTAATCCCACCATCTCCTGGGCAGATTCTTGGAAACGACTTTTCGAATCCATGTACAAGCCATTTTCTAAGACGTATGGTAGTTTGCTAATCACCCATTGGTGGATAAACTTACTAGAATACTCATATCCTTGGTCCATGTATATTGCACCAATCAAAGCTTCAATGGCGTTGGCCATGATATAGTCACGCGCTTTGGTGCCGGCGTCTTTCGATTCGCCGTGGCTCAAGAACAAGTATGGCTCCATGCCGATTTCATAGGCTACCCCAGCCAGCGCCTTAGCATTTACCAATGCTGCACGCCAGTTAGTTAATTCGCCTTCGGGATTACCATATTCATTAAACAAATATTCTGTCACTACTAGTTCTAAAACTGCATCGCCCAGAAACTCTAAACGTTCATTATGTCCACAAGGAAAATCGTGGTGCTCGTTTAGATAAGAGCGGTGTACTAAAGCCTGAATCAGGTAGTTTTTATTTTTAAAGTTCACGCCAATCTTTTCTTCTAATAAGGAAAAGTTGCGTTCTTTTACTTCTGGTAGGTCGATAATGTTTTCCATAAGAGTTTGTACTATCTCTTATCTCATATTCCTTAAAAATTAGGGAATAGGAGACAAGAGATGTTAATAAATATAGGGTGAATACCCTTTTTTAAACACTTTTGTCGCCGGTTAAATCTTTGTACATTGCACCCAAGACACCATTCACGAATTTTCCTGAGGCTGGTCCACCAAAACTTTTGGCTAATTCGATTGCTTCGTTAATAGCTACTTTTGGGGGAACATTTTCTTTGTTGAATTTTAATTCTAATATTCCGAGGCGTAAGATGTTGCGATCCACGACAGTGATTTGTTCTACTGGCCAATCTGGGGCGTATTGTTGGATATAGGCGTCAATTTCTTTTTGGTTGTCGATAACGCCATCAATCAATTTTTGTACAAAATCTTTCTCGGTTTCTAACCCCACACCGAATTCTTGGAGGTTGTGTTCGGTAATTGCCGGTAAAGCCGCCGTTGGTTGGCCACGAAAATCCCACTCAAACAGAGTTTGCATGGCGATGCTTCTTGCCAAATGGCGATTAGACATACCTTTATTATTTCTTCTTGTTTTTCTTGTCGGTACGACGAGTGCGACGAGCAACGTCAAGTACTTGTTTGCCTTTGTAAGTGCCACAAAAAGCGCAAGCACAATGTGCTTTAACTGGTTTTGTGCATTTTGGGCAAGTACTAACACCAGTAACTTTCAAAGCACGGTGTGTTAAACGGCGGCGTTTGTCGCCTGAAGTACGTCTGTGTCCAGGTAAACCCATATAATTACGATTAAATTTCAAAATTAACGTTTATATTATACATTATTTATTGTAGTTTGTCAATTGGGGTTAGTTTTGGTGTGGTATTGATTTTTGTGGCTTTTAAAGCTAAAATATCACAATTAGTGGGTCCTTGTAGTTTAATGGATAAAATATCTCCCTCCGAAGGAGGTGATGCGCGTTCGATTCGCGCCGAGGGCACGGGTAAAATTCATAGGAGGTGCACCATGGCTATTGCTCTCCGGCCGTCAGTTAGTATGGTCGATGGGGTAAGCAGGGTTGTTGATCTCCTGCCGCAGCTCTTTCGTCGTCTGAAAGAGTTGCGCGACACGCCTGATCCAGACGAACGAGCGGTGTGTCGTTTGGCGCTCGATTTTGAGGAGATTGGCATGCGTGATCTGGCCAGACAGCTGATCGAACCGATCGTCGAGCGCGCGGTGAAGGAGGAGAAGGGTTATGATTTCAGTTCGAGACCCCTGGTTCGCTGGGCGAACGCCTTTCTCAACCTGTCGAGTCCCGCGGACTTGGCTCGTGTACGGGTCAACCTGCGCGCAGCCATCGCTGGTATGCCTGATGACATGTCGGCGGTCGAAGCATCTTCGGATCTTGGGTAATGCCGACCGTGCTCGGCTGTCACCTCTCACGAGTAGGTGGGAGTAAGTGCTTCAGTGTAAGTGGTTGGGAGACCTACTCCTCCCAGGGGCGATAAATATTTTTCTAAGTTCGAGCTATATCGAATTAAGAAAGATTTATCGCCCCAGATACAATCCAAAATTAAAAAACAGAGATCAATCTAGTCTCTGTTTTTTTGTGTTGGGATTTTTTTATAGCATCGTCACATTCACTACATGATCACCTTCTTCTTTAAAGCGCATTAGGCGAACACCTTGGGTGGCGCGTCCGGAGGTGTTGACGGATTTGAATGGTAAGCGGATTACCTGGCCTTTGGCGGACATAATAATCAAATCCTTTTCGTCGGCGTCTACTTTGTCTACCACGCGAGCGCTAATTAACGGACCGGTCTTCTTGGTGATTTCAGTGGTTTTGATACCACTACCACCACGTCCTTGTACTTTGTATTCGTCTAACTGAGTGCGTTTACCCAAACCATTCGAGCCGATGGTTAAAAACTCTAAACTCTTGTTCTTTGGGTCAACTACTTCCATACCAATCACCTCGTCGTCGCTCTTCAAACGCATGCCGCGTACGCCAGCAGCGGTTCTACCCATTTCGCGTACATCTTTTTCGCGGAAGCGAATAGCTTGACCGAGTTTAGTGGCGATCATTATTTCGCTAGTACCAGTTGACGGTTTAACCCATTCCAAAAAGTCATCAGTCTTTAATTTCAAGGCAATCAAACCACTGCGGCGAACATTCGCAAAATCTTCGATGGCAGTCTTCTTGATTAAACCTTTGCGAGTTACCATCACCAAGAATTTCATCTGGGTAATGTCGCTAGTGGCAAGTAGACCTGTTACTTTTTCATTTGGTGCAAGTTGTAAGAAATTTACCAATGCCTGTCCTTTGGCAGTACGACTGCCCTGGGGGATGTCGTAGGCCATTAATTGGAATACCCGACCACGATTAGTGAAGAACAACATGTTGTCGTGGGTGTTGGTGGCTTGTAACTGTTCAACACTCTCATCTTCTTTGGTGGTGACGCCGATTACCCCTTTGCCGCCACGAGTCTGTTGGCGGAAAGTATCAGGGGCGATACGTTTAATGTAGCCATCGGTGGTGACCATGATGATAGTTGGCTCGTTCGGAATCAAATCTTCGGTAGTAAATTCTTTAACACCATGTGCGACAATTTGAGTCTTGCGCTCAGTGCCATATTTTTCTTTCAGCTCAGTAGTTTCAGTTTTGATAATACCCAAGATTTTTGTTTCAGAAGCAAGGATCGACTCTAATTCTTTAATGATCGCTTTCTTTTCTTTCAATTCATCTTCAATTTTCTGGCTTTCCAAGTTGGCCAATTGTTGGAGCTTCATTTCCAAAATGGCCGTGGCCTGGCGATCAGTAAATTTGAATTTGGAAATTAAATTTACTTTAGCTTCTTCTTTATCTTTACTAGCGCGAATGGTTTTGATTACCAAGTCAATTTTATCCAGCGCCATTTTCAAACCTTCCAAGATGTGCGCGCGGTCTTTAGCTTTGGCTAAATCAAATTCAGTACGGCGACGGATAACGACCTGGCGGTGTTTGATAAATTCTTCTAGGATGTTTTTCAAATTCAAAACACGTGGTTGCAACCCATCTACCAACGCCAACATATTGGTGTGGAAAGTAGTTTGCAAATCAGTTTGTTTGTAAAGTTGGTTTAAAACTTTTTGTGGATAAGCGTCTTTCTTTAATTCGATCACCACGCGCACGCCGTCCTTGTTGGACTCATCGCGTAGATCGCGGATGCCTTCCATCTTTTTTTCTTGCACCAGGTTAGCAAGCTTTTCAATCATTTCTGATTTGTTCACGGAGTAAGGAATTTCAGTAACCACAATCTGGTACTGCCCATTTTTTGTCTCTTGAATTTCTGCACGAGCACGGACAACAATACCACCACGGCCAGTAATGTGGGCAGCAGCAATTGCTTTTTTGTCGTAGATAATACCGCCGGTAGGGAAGTCGGGGCCGCGTACTACTTCACACAATTCTTCGATAGTTGTTTTGGGTTTTTCAATTAAAAGAGTGATAGCATCACAAAGTTCTGCTAGGTTGTGAGGTGGAATGGAAGTGGCCATACCAACAGCGATACCCATCGTGCCGTTTAAAAGCAAGTTTGGCATTTTGGTCGGCAGGACAGTTGGCTCGTTGTGTGAACCGTCATAGGTAGGGATAAACCCAACGGTATTTTTTTCAATATCAGTCAACATCTCCTCGGCGATGGATTGCAAACGAGCTTCGGTGTAACGCATAGCAGCCGCGCCGTCCCCGTCCATGGAACCAAAATTACCCTGGCCCTCGACTAACGGCGCGCGCATGGAAAATTCCTGAGCCATACGCACCATGGCATCATAAATACTACTATCACCATGCGGATGATATTTGGCCATCACCTCACCGACTACGTGAGCGGATTTGCGGAATTTGGCTGTGTGACGCAGGCCGATATGCCACATCGCGTAAAGGATACGACGGTGTACTGGTTTTAGACCATCACGCACATCTGGTAGTGCGCGTGAGACGATAACGCTCATGGCATACTCCAAATATGACTTGCGGATTTCGTCGACAATGGCGATAGGTTCCAATTTTCCGATATCTCCTTTTGGTAATAACAATTTGTCCTGCATAAAATATTTTTAACGAATAGTAGATGTTGTAGTAGTTGAAATTTGTAAGGTTGTGGTGGTAATAATGGTGCTGGTAGTAGTGGTCGCTTGATCGAGTTCGGCCTGTTTTTTGATTTCATCTAGCACCACTCCCAGTTTGTCTTTTAATAGTTTTTTTTCTTGCTCTTCTTTTGCTGTTTTAGTAAAGATTTCGTTCCAGTCAGTTTGGGTTTTTTTCACCAAACTGTTTTCCTGAGTTTTCTTCCAGCTAAACAAGGAAAGATTGCTAATCAGTGACCAGCCCCAAAAGAAAAAAATGATGGCTGAGATACTAATGACACCGAGCCATAACCAATTTTTTGCTTTTGTTTGTGATTGGCGGAATTTTTCTAACTTTTCATCGACAGTTGGTGGTATTACCTGTTCTTCAGCTTTGCGCCCCTCCTTGTTTTTTGCTGTGCGCGCCATATTTGTTTAATTTAATAGTTTTTCTCCAAAATCATTAATTTTGTTTCTTCGGCAGGTAAATCTTTTTTCTTGATAATTAATTTCTTGTCGGTTGCCTCTACTTTTAGGCCGATTTCTTTGATAAATTCACTTACCGGTAAAACGCCTGGTTCGGTGTCGCATTGGAATCCAACTGGAATTACGATGCGCGGTTGAATGGCACTAACAACTGCAGCGGCATCTTCAGGTGTAAGGTATTCGTCTTTGCCACCAACAGGCAAAATCAAAATATCTGGGTTACCAATCTTTTCTAACAATGAATCGTCGATTTTTTTAACAATTTTTCCTAAATGAACAACCAAAAGCCCTTCGCTGGCAATTTTAAAGATTAAATTGTTTTTATCACCGCTAGGGAAACAATATACACCGGTATTTTTAACCTCACACTCACCGATGGTATCTAGGACGAAAGGGTCTTGTGATAGGGTGGCGGCGTTTTCTGTGCCATGCGAATACAATGCAATTTGGGGGGTAAAACTACGGGGAAAATCACCTTTTTCCGGTCGGTAACCATCGATCAAGATCACCACGTCTTCATCGAGGTTTTTTGTTTGTAATTTGACGCAAGTTTGGCCAAGCCAGGAGATGTGCATAAAGTAAAAAATTACAGTAAAATTCGTTAATATTATATCATATTGTCGGTGGGTGGACAAGGGTTGAAAAAATGCTGGTGGGGTGGTAAAATGAGGGGAGACGTAATAAAAATATCGTTCTATGGATGAGGAGTTTATTAAAATTATGGAGGAGAGAGGTTTGATAATGAAAGAGGGCTCGATAGAAAAAAAAGACCCCACCGAATTAAGGCCGTCTCTTAGGGAATTTATTTTGCAAAAATATCAAGCAGGGAAAGGTTTTGAGGGTAGTGGGTTGCAAGCTTTAAACCCTTTGGAAATATACATAGCGGATTTGGTGGGAGAAAGGGAAAACTTGTTGGCGCGCAAGCTACCCAAAAAATTTCGTGATGCAGCTGCTTTATTTTTAGAGGAGTTAATTGATTTTATTAGAGAAAAATCCACAGAGAAAGGTGAGACAGAAAAAATACAAAGGTTTGTGTCGCAAATTAGCGAGGATCTTTTTTCTTTTACCCCCAATTTAATCAATCACACAGGAATGGAAAATATGTTGCGTTTAGCAACTAAGGCTACTCGTATTCCGGAAATTCAAGGTTGGTTTGGTAATGAAATGGTGGGGGAAGTGTCCTATGAACTGGCCTTTAGTGGAGAAGAAGTGGTTGGTTTTATTTTAGAAAAATGGCAAAACAAACCAATTTCGGAGGTTTTGGATTTTTTAAATTTTATGGAGTCAGTCGGTGCGAATGCTATTGCAAATGGGAGTTGGGCGCGTCAGACAGTAAAAAAAGTTCACCAAATTATTCAAGGCATCAATCTGCTTTATCCCTGTGCTTTTGTGGAGTATGCTTCAAAAGAAGCGGAACAAACTTTAAAAGAGGAAAAAAACAACCCTTCCGTTGGTGTGGCGCAATATAGGGGCGATCGAGGTAATAGTAGGTTAAGAAAAGGGATGAATCGAGATTTGAAGAAGGAATCGTCGGAGCTAATGGATCAAATTACTCCAGACGTGCAGGTGACTAGCGAAAACAAGATGTGGCGTGTATCCAGTGATATGGTGGCAATCTTTGATCATAGTAATACAGCGAGATTCTATGGTGTTTATGAAAAAAAAGAGCAGGAAACAGCTCCTGTTAAAGAAGAAAGGGAGCATGTCTTAAGGGCAAATATTAATAAGCTGCATTCTTTCTTGCACAAAAATAATACTGATGCATTAATTAATTCCACAACGATCAGGGATTTAGTTGATTTTATTACAGGAGGATGTTTAAAACAAAAAATTAATTTATCCGATCAAGACAATCAGGCAGTTGCTGGTGCTTGGGAAGAGGTATCGTCCGTATTAACCAAAGAAGAATGGGAGAGGGTGGTAGAAGGGTTAAATCTCTCTAAGATTGCTGAAAAAAAAGCATTGGAATATCGTAGTCAAGAATTTAAAAGAGCTGAAGATGATAATGAAGCAGCCTCTGAGGAACTATTACAAAAATTTTATATTGTAGGAAAAAAACTAATAGCAGACAAAAATCCTAATTTTAGTGTAGAAAATTGGCGGGAGTTTTTAAGTTATTACAATCCAAATAATAAGTCTGAAAATGATACTGAGAACGCTTTTGGTATTTTGGCCAGTTCGTTAAGTTTTGCCGCCTCAGTTCTTTCTGATAAATTTGGTGCTGAGGAGAAAAAGAGGGTTGTTGCGAAAATGTCCAGTGACCACAAAGGTTTGGTGGAGGATTATTTGTTTTTACGCAATAAGCATTTGGAAAATTGGAATATTGCACAGAGAAAAGTTAGAGAGTTCGAAGAAAATTTAGAGGTTGAGTTACAAAAAAAGAAATCTGAAACGGAGAGTTTGTTGAAAAAAATAGTTAAAAAAGGAAAAAAATTTATTACCGAAATAACAAAAGAAGTTGATGGTTGGCAAGCAAAAGCGAGAGAGCAAAATAAAGAAGTTCATTTTTCATCGCTTGATTCTGTGCTGCAGGATGAAAAGGTTAATCCTTTCGGCAAAGATTCTCCAGACCTGTCATTGTTAATGCAGCATTTGCACAATCCTCGTTTCAGTCAGATGATTGAACAAGATTTAGGCATCTCTTTATCCAATTTGCCATTACGCTACCAGGTTCACCTGCTTGGTTTTTTGGCAGAAAAAGACAATGATAATTTTTTACGTTTACAAAACATTTTAAAAGAAAAAAATAGTTTGGGCAACATTCTTGTGCCAGCCTTCTTGAGCTGTGCCGAAAGCAAGAGTTATGGAGAACAAATTCTAACACTAGTTGAAAGTGGTAATGAAAACGAAGTGGCAAAAATACTGGCGGATCATTTAAAAATTGTTGAATATGCTGATAATTTTTACCAGGTAATAGCTCCACGCATCAAGCGGGTCGCGCCCAGTTTTGATGAAAAAGGTTTTTATTTATCCCTTTTAAGTCGTGCTAATAGTTTGATTGGTTTCTCAGCGCAATATTTTAAAAATAACAAAGCGGGTTCTTACACTGATATTTTGAAAGATATTGAGTCGGAAGATCGTGGGCTAAGTCCAGAGAGCTGTATGGAGGCAGTTGTTTCTAAAGCAATTATCGAAATGGTAAACGCCGTTGGCGATGTGGAAGCACGTGCGGTTTTGGATGATGTTTATCAAGAAAACCAATCGGCGGAAATCCGAAAAGCAATTGAGTTGGCATATAGTTTTATCACTCCAGTTGTTACCGATGCCAAAGCCATACGCGATCTGGGTGATTTCTATAATAAAGAAATAAAATTTGAAGAATACAAAGTTAATCAAGCGATGAATGAAGCAGAGTTGGCGATGATGAAAGGCGTGGTTAAAAAAGGTGATCGGGTGTTAGATTTGGGTTGTGGCACGGGCAGGTTGTTTGTACCACTAGCCGAGAGTGGGGTCTCAGCAGTTGGTTTGGACTATTCTTCTCGTCATGTTTCGTTGGTGCGTGAACAGAATCCGAGTTTGGTGGTGACCCAAGGAGATTGGAAAAATACTGGTTTACAGGCCAAAGATTTTAATGTGATATATAGTTTGGGAAGAAATATTTTGCATGAACATCAATTGCCCGGTCAGCAAAAATTATTTGCCGAGACCAATCGTTTGTTGCCAATTGGCGGAAAGTTCATTTTTGATATCCCTGATCGAAGCATTGGTGGATATAAAAAACTATGCGCTGAGTACGCGCGGGTAATGAAACAAAGAGGCATCACAAAATTTCGTGAGGGTACAATTTATGACAGCCCCGATGGTAAAAATTTTGCGACGCGCTACGCCTATTCACACGAAGATGTTGTACAGCTGGCCGAAGATAATGGTTTTGAAATTGAGAGGGTTGAGAAAAAAGAATTGGCCACCGGTCAGGATGATGTTAATATTTATTACACTCTAAAAAAAGTTAGGGAGTCGGGGGAGGCAAAGATGAGCTATTCGTTGGCGGCTTAGAAAAAGTTTTTGCTTGCGCCCAGCTTAAATTAAACAAAGTCTTCATTGTTTTGTAAATGGCCGGACTATCAATAATGAATCCGACCATTTCTTTTTCGTTGAAAGAAATGAAAGCGACTTTTTGTTGCCCATAAATATCAATCTCGATTTCCACCGGATAGTTGGTGGGTGAAATAACGACTGTTTCACGGAAGTTTGTTTTATCTTCCCGGTGGTAAATGTCAGTTTCGTTGGAGGCGGGAGCGATAACTTTCGCCTCAATTTTTTTATCTACACGCTGTTTTACGTAAAAATTGTTAAGCCAATCTTTCAGACTGTCTTTAACAGCGGTAGGAGAAAGTAGGGCATAGATTGTTTCGGATTGTTTTAATGTGTCCAGATATATCTCTTTTAAACCCTCCTCCCCCTCAAAAAACCGCACCCCCGGTTTGTTATTGGAAAGGTTGAATGATCCAATCAGGGTTTTGATTGTTTCGCCCATTTCTTGCTCAAAAAGCACTTCGTTGCGCTTTTTTTGCTCTACCATGGCATATAGCTTGTTGGGGTGGAGGGCTTTGTAATAGGCATTTCGGCCCTCTTTGCGGTATTCGACGTATCCTTGAACCAAAAGCAGGTTAAGGGCGTCATAGGCGCCGGCACGAGAAAGCTCGCTGCGTTTGATTATTTCATTGACCGTGAGCTCGCTGTTTTCCACTAAAATAGTGTAAATTTTGGCTACACTTGGCTCAAATCCGGCATTGACCAAAGTATCTTGTATAGTGCTCATATACCTGTTTTTTAGCTAATTATACATATATTGTAGCACAACTGCGTTTCTTTGTCAAGTAGTCACTTTACATATTATACAATAAACAACTTGGCTAAAATAAGGCAAATAAAGATTGAGCAGATATAATCCTCCAGTCTAGTATTGACATATTCTTCAATACGTGATATACTATGTCGTTAAGCTAAAAAAGCTCAACAAGGCACATTACAACTTAAACCTTACATCTTTAAGCGCTGGAGAGAGCCTTAGAGATATAAAGAGTAAATAGATATATAGAACTGAAATAAACGCATCTCTCCCAAGAGGTGCGTTTTTAAATAGTTCTTTACAAATTTCTCATTGCCAGTGTGACAAGGTTGCCCGGGTTTCTAAATGAAACCATGCGGAACCAAAGATCGCCTTCGCTAAAGCTATGGCGTATCGAGGAGAGAGTCCTAATGGTAATTAGAAATGGGGTTTTGCCCGGATGAGATAGCGATATTTCAGCCGGGGCCCATCTCACTTTTGCTCATTACATTCATTTAATGAGAACAGGTGGAGTAAGTTCTCGTTTTCGACGCAAGTTGGAAAGAGACGCTCGCGATCTGTCTACATAAGTTGTGAGACTTAAGTAGTACCGAGTGCGTTCCTTCTTAATCAGTCGCAAGACCGATTGAGTAGGGAACAGTCGCTACTACATAAAGGAAGTTTGCAAAACGGAGAGAGGTTTTGCAAAACGTATCGGAAGCTTGTGGAAATGTTGTGTTGGTGAGCGATGTACTTTGACAATTTAATCTTTCAGAGGAAATAAACAACATTTTTTGTTTTTTGTGAAAGCGTCATCACACGGGTGATGATGAATAGTATTCCAACTGTGGAATGCGAGGCTTCGTGTTTGAGCCGATTATAAATCAAACACAATCCCACAAATCGAATACTCGGAGAAGTTGGTAGTGATCCTATCAACGAAGCCGGGAAATAAGATTTTTGGGAAGAGGGGTTGTCGATGAGCTTTATGTACATCGACGACTTCTCCGACGCGTTCAGCTTTGAGTTCGAGGAGGGTGATCTTGGTCACCTCTGCGAGCTCAGGCTGTGCCGTCGGGCGGGCATGATCTCCATCTGCACCGATCGCGACCAGAAATGGGACGTCGATCTGGTTCGGATGGAGCTCAGGAATGTCTGGAGGTGTAACGACTTCCGGACTGCCCGTCATCTCTTCCTGAAGAGAGGGGTGGAACCCGAGTGGGTCTTCCAGATGGTCTTGGACCGTCTGTTGGAGGCTTCTCGGGCTGTGGTTTGGGCGCATAAGCCCAACCACAGGTGTTTCGAAGTTGTGAAGAGCAACTTGAAACACTTCCCCGTTGGACTCAGGTTCGAAAGACCTGGGGACGACGAAGTCCTTTTCTAAAGGAAAGGGGTGGAAGGCTCCAGACCCTTGCCAGGGGGTAAACTGGGAGGCCGATGGTTTCGGCCGATGTCTAAACAAAGTGGGACACCACAAAACCCTGCGCGATGACAGTTTCATCGTACTCGGGTAAAGGCAACAAGCACATGTTGCCAATCCCCAAAGATTTTTAAATAGTTTGAAATTCTTTGGGGATATTGATCCTAGCAGACAAAAAATTTTCAGGTGAACAACCTGACCTCGCCACAGTAGCCATGCTGTGGGTCTGCCGAGGGAACACCAAGGAGGTGTAAAATGGCGAAGCTCGTGAATCTTACCCCTCATCCGCTGGTCATCCAGCGGAAGGACGGGAGCGTGTTCACGCTCCCGTCCGAGGGGCTGGTGAGGCTCACCACCACGCGGGTGGTGGTGGGCGAGCTCGACGGGGCCGAGGTGGTGAAGACTACCCTCGGGGCCCCCGTCGGGCTCCCGGAGCCGGTCGACGGCACTACGTTTGTAGTGTCGCGGCTGGTGATCGACGCGCTTCCCTCGCGCGTCGATTTGGTCTCGCCCGGCGAGGCCATCCGCGACAGCGAGGGGAAGATTATCGGCGCGAAGGGGTTCAGCTGCTAAGCTGAACCCAACGCGTCGGTGGTCACCAGAGTTTGTGTGTTCTCTGGGTTAACAAAAAAGAATACTCCTTAAGCGTGGGGGTCAACGCTAATGGCCGCTTCACTTCTGTATGTCCAGACTTAGTTTGGAAATGTAGGGAGTAGAAGCGGAGTGCTCGGAGTAGAGGTGACAAGCACAATGTCGCCCGCTCCTTTTAAAAACTAAAATATTTTAGTGGTTAAAAGGAGTGAACAAATAATCTGAAAAAGTAGTAAGATTATTTTGTTCGGTCTCAAATCGTCGGAATAGCACCGGCGTCTGGATGCTCATTCAGTCTTCAAAAAAGGAGGAAAAAATGAGCAAGTTCGAGAAGAGGCTGGTGTCGCCGGTCGTCCTCGTGGCGATCGGCATTATTTTTGGGGTTCTATCCGCCCTCACGGGCGGGTGGAACTTCGTTGAGCCCGTGACTGGGCTCGCCACCCTCGCTCTGGCGGGCGGAGCGTGGTGGCAGACTCGCAAGGCCCGCCAGGCCGTGTACGCCGGAAACGGCGATGGCCTGCACGTGGTGGCTTTGGAGATCGGGCGACCGGTCTCCGAAGCGGTCAAGGCTCATTTCGGGCAGTTGGACTGCCTGGTGCGGGCCGAGACAGTCATTGGGGGAAACACGCTCGCCACCCCCGATGACTACCGGCGCCTGGCGAGCGCCATGTACGCCGCGGTTTGCGCCGGACAGCGCGAGCGGATCAAACTCGTGTTGTCCGGTCCGGTGGCCCTCAGCTGCCTTGTGGGGCAGCTAGTGGGCATGCACCACTTTGACATCGAGGTCTATCAATACGATCCGATGTTAAAGGGGTATGCAGCCGTCCCGTCGCCGACGCGGGATTGGTTGGAACACCGCGGGTGAGTCGGCACCTATCAAATGCCTCAGCTTCCAAAAGTATGCTGGGGAAGTCCACTATCTTCTAGTGGGCGAAGTGCTCGGGATGAGAACTGCACAAGTTCTCCATTCCCATTAAATTTTGAAATTTGAAATTTAATGGGAGTGAATTTTTTTCATTTTTTAAGTGGAGGTAAAGGAAAATGAAAGTTCTCCTGCACAACGGAGAGGTGGGTGGAGAAGTCCGCCCCCTCTATTTCTACCGGGCCTTCGGGCTGGCGGTCGCGCTGGCCCGAATTATTTCTTTTGGGGCGTGCAATTTCGCATGTCCCTACTGTAAGCGCGACGGCGCTTTCCGCGATGACGATGGCTCGATTGTCACCGCGGTTGAAACCGGTATCGAGCAGATCTACCGCGTGTGCGACGACGCGGTGGAGAAGGGGCAGACGGTTCGTCTTTCCGGAGGCGATCCGGTCGTGTTCCCCAAGGAGTCGCTCGCTATTGCTGAGTATATGCGCACTCGGCATGGTGCCAAAATTTCCATTGCGCATAACGGTAGCTCTCCGGCTTTCGCCGCCCGGATGGCGCCGTACCTCGATTCGGCGGCGATTGACCTTAAGGCTGTCCCGGAGGAAATGAATCTCCGGACCGGCCTGGTCAACGGGACCGGCGCGAAGATGTTCTACCGCGCTGTTGAGACGCAGGATATCCTGTCGTCAAACGGCGTGTTGGTGGACATCAGGACGCCGATCTTCGGCACCACCACCTTGGACGATATGCTTCGGCTTGCCGAGGAAATCGTCCGTGGTGGCCGGGCGGACCGCGAGTTCTGGACTTGGCGACTGTATAAGCCAGTCCGGGGCTGTGACTGGTCCGCACCGAACCGCGAGGCGGTGGTGTGGATGATCGGGGAAGTGAAGGCCCGCTTCCCCGATCTGAAAATTGGTCTGCGGGCCAAGTGGGAGCCGTCGGGGTTTATGTACTTCTGACGGCCTTAACCGGAAAATTCAGCTCGCCGTAAAGGAGTTGTTACAAGATACTCGGTCGACGAGCGTATGGCACACATACGACTCGCCGGCCCACTATAATTACCAAAACAATGTTGGTGGTTGCAGTGGGTTTAATTAAAAGAGGAATGAGATGTCGCACATTAGCTTGTCCTGCCGGTGTGGTTTTTATCACGTTTACCCGCACGGAACTGCGGGCAGGGTTGAAAGACTCTGTCCCACGTGCGGGTCGACCAGGGTCCGGATGGGTGTGGTGATGTCCTTTTTGGACTCGTTCGCCACGCTCGGAGCACGCTTCGAGCATATCGAAGCGTGCCTTAGGAGGCAGGGGAAAACCCTGTACAATGTGTTCTCTCTCTACATGTTCTTTGGATCTACCAGCCCCATTTATAGGGTTAGGGATGATCCGAAGGAGGAGGTTTTTGGCGAGGAGCCTCTGGGCCAGCAGGAGAAAAATGCTGGATTGGGGCATTTTGGGCAGGTCGGGGAATGTTTCGTGTGCGGTAAAAAACCACTCCCATACTTCCCGCAACGATTCCCCAATGTGACAGCATTCTACAGGTGGTTTCAGATTGGATTCAAACTGCATCACCTGCTGAGTTGTTGTGGGAAACACGAAAAATGGTTGAGGGATGTCATTCCGCTGGAAGCACTTTCGCCATATCTCAAAAGAGATGATGTGTGGAAGTGTCCGGTCTGTGGCGATGTTGCAAACATCCCCGAGATGTTTTTGCAACTTTGCCGGGAATGCTATCCCAACATCAAACCTCCCACCTCTTAGTTTAACCTATAGGCGAACGCAGTTGCACAACTGTGTTCGCCATCCCACACAAGCAGAAAATTATATTTTTATAAATGAGTAAAAAGAATCTCTCCTCATTTTATTCGTTCTAGTATAATTTTCTGTTGCTGTGGGATAAATCGGAGGAACATTATGAAGTGCACGTACGACGTGTGCCAGGTGGCCCCGCGCACTTTCGCTGTCGGCGTGAAGAACGCCGATGGCGAGCAGGTGGCCGAAGTTTCGGTCACCTGGTGGCGGGAAAAATGGGCCTGTCGGGAGCTTCCGCTGGAGGTTCCCGATGAGGTCAGCGACGGCGCGATCCGCGCCGTCGAGGGCTACATTGCGGATCATCAGCTGGTGGTCTAGTGGTGTAGTGTTATCGGAGATAGGGCAACTCCGTGAAAAACAATTTGTCTAGCATTCGGATGGCGGCCGCACGTCGCCAATCCCCAAAGATTTTTAAATGGCTTGAAACTCTTTGGGGATTAAAGAATTAATTAACAAAAATATTTATGACCAACAAACAAAAAATAAAAAAAGCTATAAGAAAATTTTCTAAGAAAATTAAAAAAGTTTTGTAGAAAATAGATATCACAAAGCGAGTGACAATTAATTAAAAAATATTTTTAGTTAGTTGTGGCTCGCTTCGGCGAGAGGGCTCACGCCAACGCGAATAGGACGATGCGGGTTTCCGTACAGTCCGAAGAGTTAGGCGACTCTTTCGCACAGGCATGAGAAAAAAAGGAAATTAGAAAATGGCCGAAATCAAGTGGAATGACGGAGATGGAAGTCGGGGGCGTGGCCCCTGGCTTCTCCTGATCAAGGGGGAGGAGATCACGCGTTTTGCCGGGGAAACGATCCCCGGCCTCGTGGTCGTTCGGGGGTCCGACTACGAGAAGAACGGTAAGTGGTCGAACACCACTTACCGACTGGAGATCGCGACTGGTGTCCGGACCATTTCCGGACGTGACGGCTGGGAAACCGGCCGGTTCGTTGAGGGGCTCCGGAGTGCGACTGGCTGTGGAAAGCCGGTCGACACTTGGGGTGACGTCGCCATGGCGCTCGGCGTGTCCGTGCCGAGCGCCATGCAGTTCTTGCGTTCTTGGCGGCCGAAGGCCGCCGAGCGCCTGGATGAGGTGGACGCCCAGCTGGAGGCGCTCGACCTCGCGGCTGAGGCTGCGGGTGTGGTCGCCGATAACGAGACCGTCGTGGTCTCGTTCGGCGGTCCGAGCCGCCGAGCCATGGCTGAGGGGTTCTGGGAGTCGCCGAAGGCGATCATCCAGTACCCGGGCGCACAGCTCGTTCTTCTCGATTCCAGCAAGGGCTGGGTTGAGGGGAACATCGGCATCGACGGGGCGGTGGGGACGGTCACCGCTGTGGTCCACGCCAGTGGCTACCACGGCGGGTACGTTTCGGTCACCATCGTGGTGGCCGGGAAGTCGACGCCCGAGCCGAGCCGGAGGATGCCGGTGGACGCCTTCGATGGCTTCGACAGCTCGCCGTCGGCGTTCGTGCCGGTGGTCGAGAAGTCGGCGGCGGTTCCGGCTACGGTGCCGGTCGTTGTCGCCCCAGTCATGCCGAAGGAGCCCGAGACGCCGGTCGACCTGAAGAAGGTTGACCTCAGCGGACTCTTCAGTGGTTCCGCCCGTCGGAAGTAGTTTTTAACCACTCTGCCACACACGCGTAAGCAGGGGGACAACACAAACGCGATTTTCTCGTTTGCCAGTGTCGTTAAAACTGGCATCCGTCGGTGACGGATTATGTTCTTTGAAATATTGCAACTCGGGTTTGGTGAGGAGTTAGCACTCACTCGCCATCCCACTATAATCTTCAAAAATATTTTGAGGATTGCAGTGGGGTTACCAACTTTTAGGAGATGTATGGAAAATTTTTTTCGTTTCGTTTCCGGTTTCCTGGGCGTGCTGGCGGTGATCGTGCGTAGCGCGGTCGCTGCCAGTGCAGTTGTCGTGGGTGGCCTGCTGTTTTTCGTCCAGTACGAGGTGTACTGGGCAGATCAGCAGGCTGAGATGCAGGACACATGGCTGTATGCCGTCTTCTCCATGGCCGATAAACTCGGCATGGGAGAGGCGGTGGCCATGTCCCTGTACCTCGCACCCGCACTTCTCGGGATGTTGCTGGTCCTCGTGGGAGTGTATCTCATGAGGCCGCACAGGAGGTGACCTGTAGGGCGAGCGCGATAGCAAGTCGCGTTTCGCCCACCCACACAATTTGACAATTTAATTTCCCCTATAGTAAATAATTTTATTACAAATAATTTATAGGGGTTTGCATGAACCTCCTTCCATCATAGTTTTTAAAAAATATTTAAAAATTGTGACGGGGATTAAACGAAACTGGCAGGGCGGCAGTGCCGTCTGTACCCAAAGTTGGGACCAGTACCAGTATTAGCCTATATGGCTGGTGGGAGGTGATATGGGGTGCAAATGGACGGCGGATTCTTTGGAAGAGGATTTCCAGGCCACAGGGAAAGTTCCGGGGCACGGGGCTGGTGGGCACCCTACACCACAGGTGTGGGTGTGCTATAACGAATGTAGGTGCAGGGAGTACTGCAGTGTGCTCAGGGAGTACACTGCAAAGTACACCAATTACAAATCTGTCTGCTGACAGATTATGTTCTTTGAAATATTGCAACTCGGGTTTGGCGAGGAGTTAGCACTCACTCGCCATCCCACACAAGCAGAAAATTTTGCTTTTAATATGAGCGTCTAAATTGACTCTCCTCAATTTATTCGCTCTAGCACAATTCTCTGCTGGTGTGGGAAAAAACAACAAGAAATCCTTTTAGCCGAGGATTTTTTGTTGTTTGTAAAAAAGTCCTTTTTGCGTTACACTACAACCGCTATATATTTTCACATATGCCAAAAGCTACAGTAAAACATGGTCCGTGGGAGACGAAATATGAAGGAATAATTTTCACGGTAAAACAGCGAGATGTTATTTTTCCTGATGGTTCGACCAAGCGGTTTGAATATAGCTTTCGTCCGCATTCCGTTGTGATAATGCCTTTTGATAAAAAAGGTCGTTTGTTGCTTATTAATGAATTTCGTCACGGGGTGAATCGCTACACATATTTTTTACCCGCTGGCAGGATTGACGGTAATGAGAAACCATTGGTTGCCGCCAAAAGAGAATTGCGCGAGGAAACCGGTATGGGAGCAAAAAAGTGGAAATTTTTGCGTAAACGTTTTGCTAATAGTAATACAATTTGGGAATCACATATTTATCTAGCCAAAGATTTGTATCCGTCTGCAGCTCGAGGTGATGAGGATTTTCCAATTACCGTACAAGCTTTTACTATGCGTCAGGCGGTAAAAATGGCGCTGGACGGCAGTATTGCCAACGAGTTTATCGCTTACAATATTTTGTATCTGGATTATTTAATGAAAACAAAAAAGTTTAAATGGTGATTATGTTTTCTTTTCTTGGAATTGTTTTTGGTTTAATCTTTCTCGGTTTTTGTTGCTGGCGCTGGCAATGGGCGTTGGCAGTTTTTTGTTTGGCATTGCCAACATATTTAATCAGACTAGGATATTTTGGTCTGCCTACCACGGTTTTAGAAATTATGTGGGGTGGATTGGTTTTGTCTTGGGCGGTTGTCTATGGTCGCAAAGATTGGCCGATGATTAAAAGTTTTTTTAATACTCACCGTTGGTTTGGATTGTTTTTTGTTTTGTTTTTTCTTGCTTCGATTGTCGGGATTATCGCCAGCGACATGTGGTTTAAATCGCTCGGACAATGGCGCGCATATTTTTTTGAACCAATGTTTTTGTTTTTGATTTTAGTAGGGCGTAGTAAAGAGATAAACTGGCGACTGCCACTGTTTGGTTTGTTGTCCTCGGGTTTGGTAGTTTCTTTGGTGGCGATATTACAAAAGTTTTTTTCTGGTCTCTATCCACCCAGTTTGTGGAACGATGTTGTGGATGGGCGAGTGACATCTTTTTTTACCTCACCGAATGCGGTGGGTTTGTTTTTGTTGCCCATGGTGCCGGTGGTGGTGTGGTTGGTAATTAACACATACAAAGAAAAGAAAAACCGCCAGGTGGTTTTTTGGTCAATATCACTTCTGGTGTTTTTGGTTGCAATCTTTCTATCTTTTTCGCAAGGTGCCTGGATTGGTTTGGGGGCAGCGACGATTGTTTTTTTGTTTTGTTTGGGGTATCGAAAGATTTCTCTTGGCTTGGTGATGTTAGGCATTATCGTTGCTTTGACTGTGCCAAATATTCGCACCGCGATATTGTTTCAAGATCAAGCCTCAAAAAATCGCCTTGTTTTATGGGGTGATAGCGGGGAATTTCTTACCGCCAGTCCCAAGAACTTTGTGTTAGGTGCCGGTGTCCGACAATTTTTCCGCAAGATTGAAAAACCACATTATGATGCCAAAGTGATGGAGCGGTTAATTTACCCACACAATATTTTATTAAACTTTTGGACAGAGACAGGTTTGTTTGGAATGATTGGTTTCACGGGACTGCTAATTTGTGTTTTGGTTTGGGTAGGAAAGAACAAAAACAAACTGGTTAGTGCAACTTGGTTGGCAGTGTGGACAGGATTCATAGTACATGGTTTGGTGGATGTACCATATTTTAAAAATGACTTAGCCTTTTTGTTTTGGCTTCTGGTATTTTTTAGTTGGTATTTTAATCATGTGGAAGTTATAGAAAAAAAGTAGTGTGAAATTTTTGTATACCTTGTACAATCTTCTAACAGCACCGGGAGTGATGATGCATGAATTGGGGCATGCGATTTTTTGTGTGTTTGCGGGAGTGAAGATTCATAAGATAAAACTATTCCAGTTTGGTAAGACGGCGGGATATGTTGTACACGATGAACCACAAAAGTTTTTTGCTGGGTTTTTGGTTTCATTTGGACCGCTCATTGTGAATAGTTTGATAGCATTGTTTTTGTTTTCTCAATGGGGTGAGCCATATGGTTGGCGTGAGTGGTTGTTTTTGTGGTTGGCGATTGCGATTGGTTTACACGCCATTCCTTCTACTCAAGACGCCAAGTCGCTTTTACAATTAGCCAATCGACGTATTTTAAAAAATCCGTTTGTGGTGATCGGCTATCCATTTGTATTGGCTTTGTATATTTTAAACATATTTAAACGTTGGCACATCGACTGGCTCTATACGGTTTTGTTGTTTTGGTTCGGAGCAGTGTATTTAAAGTTTTAAAAGTTAATTAAAAAAATTCCGACCATAGAGGCCGGATTTTTTGTTTGCTTTTTTGTTATTCTCTTGCTTCGTGATCTTTGTGGAAACGACGATCGTCAATCATGAGTACAATCAGAGAAAAAATTGTGATAACAGTAGCGATTAAATATTTTCCCGTACCCACAGCCATACCGATTGCTGCGACCATCCACATGCTGGCAGCGGTGGTTAGGCCTTCGACACGATTTTCTTTGTGTAGAATGGTGCCAGCACCCAAGAAACCAATACCACTAACTACCGCAGCGGCAACAGTGGCCGGAAAACCACTGAAAGCTGTAAGTGAAAGGATGGTAAAAAGTGCAGAACCACCACACACGAGGGCGTTGGTACGTGGGCCAGCAGATTTGCCCCAACGTTCTCTTTGCCAGCCTAAGATACTGCCGAGGAGTAAAGCGAGAAACACCTGGCCGATTGCGATTAGCTCATTTTGGTACATAGTAGATATATTATATTTACTATATTCTAACACTTGTTGACTATTCTGACAATTATGTGGTATACTCATTTTGCTTTTTAGTGGATTAGGGCCGATAGCTCAGCTGGTAGAGCAACGCCTTTGCAAGGCGAAGGTCAGGAGTTCGAATCTCCTTCGGTCCACTAGTGGTCAAAATTTGACCACAAAAGCCGAGGTAGCTCAGTGGTAGAGCGAAGGACTGGTTTTCGGTCCACCCTAGAGTAATTTAGGGTTAAAAATTGGGTGAATTCGGGGAATCCCTATTCGTCTGGGACGAAGGGTAATCCCGAGCCAAGCCAAGATGACATAATATTTCTTGGAAGGTGTAGAGACTAGCGAGTGAGTGTCAACGATAATCTCGCATTAGCGCCCAACTCCCGAATCGTACGGGATGATGATATAGTCCGACACCCAGAGTAATCTGGGAAAACAGTACAAGGAAAATCCTTGCGTCGCGGGTCCGATCCCCGCCCTCGGCACCGCATCGGGGTGTAGCTCAGTTGGTAGAGCGACTGGTTTGGGACCAGTAGGTCGCACGTTCAAGTCGTGTCACCCCGACAAAACACAATCGCCAAACCAGGCGATTTTTGTTATACTATATTTTGTATAATCAAAATGATTTTATGGAGGTTACATTTTTTGATGAGGCAATCGAAGTATTTTTAACAAAACTGGAAAAACCAACTATCGCTAAAGTTTTACACACCGTTGATTTATTGGAGCGTTTTGGAAATCAGCTGGGAATGCCACATAGTAAGAATATTGGACATAAATTATTTGAATTACGGATTAGAGGCCAGCAGGAAATTCGTTTGGTTTATACGTTTAGTGGCAATAGGGCAGTAATCTTGCATGGATTTGTTAAGAAGTCTCAGAGAATGCCTAAAAAAGAGTTGATTATTGCGCGGCAAAAGTTATTGGCCCTTGACATAATATAACATATATGTTATATTACAAACACTATGAAATCCTATACAAAAATTAAAGAACAACTCTTGAAAGATAAAACAACGCGTAAAGCCTACCAAGAATTAGGTGGTGAATTTGCATTGATAGAAAGTATTATTGAGAAGCGTCTAGCCAAAGGTTACACGCAGGCTGCTCTAGCACAAAAAATCGGCACCAAACAATCTTCAATAGCGCGTCTAGAATCGGGGAGTTATAATCCCTCTTTGGTTTTCTTGGGAAAGATAGCTAAAGCGTTAGACACAAAGGTAATGATTTCGCTTTTATAAACATAAGAGTAAACAAAAAAACTACCGGCTTGTGGTCGGTAGTTTTTTTGTATCCTTAAATCACCTTAACCACCTTCCACCAATTCGCAATATATTCCGCGCGGCGGTTTTGATATTTTAGATAATAGGCGTGTTCCCAGACGTCTAGCGTTAAAATCGGGGTGTGGCCTTGTGTGAGCGGAGAGTCTTGATTGGGGAGGGAATAGACTTTTAGTTTATTGTTTTCGTCACGCACCAACCATGTCCAGCCGGAAGCAAAATGGGTGGTGGCGGTTTGGGTGAATAATTCTTTGAATTTTTCCACACTGCCAAATTCGGCGGTGATTTCACTCGCTAAATTTTCATCTTTTACATTCGCTGGATCTATTATCTTCCAAAACAGATTGTGGTTAATATATCCGCCGCCCTGATTTTTTATCTTTTTCTTATCCTCCTCAGTCACATCCAAGGAATTTAAATTTTTAATAATATCCTCGGCTGATTCCAACGCCAATTCCGAATATTTTTCCATCACCGCATTAAAATTATTGCAGTAAGTTTGGTGGTGCTTATCGTGATGGATTTCCATCGTAGTAGCATCAATATTTGGTTCTAAGGCGTCAAAAGTGTAATTTAATTTTGGTAATTCGTACATATGTTTCAATTTAAAAATTATTGTAATTACATACCCATTTACTCCATATTATATAATATCTTATTACACATAACAAGTACAGTTATGCACAGATAAAAAAACACCAACTTTGTGTAGCCAAACAAAAATCCGACCAATGGTCGGATTTTAAACTGTTTATTCCTCTGTTGGCAGTGGTGCATCATCATCTGCTTCCTCTTCTTCTGGCGCCTCACCACTTTGGACTGCGTCCCAAACGGCAGCGTAGGCTTTTTTCATCAATTCTGGGTGTTCCTTCAAATATCTCTTGGCCGCTTCGCGTCCGACACCAAGTTTTTCGTCGCCATAAGTGTAACTGTTGCCTTTTTTGTCGATTACTTTAAATAGTACACCGGTATCAAGTGTGTCACCAGCCAAAGAAATACCTTCGTTGTACATGATATCAAACTCAGTAGTACGGAATGGTGCGGCCACTTTGTTTTTTACCACCTTGATCTTCACGCGATTGCCAATTACTTTATCACCCTGTTTAATCTGAGCAGCGCGGCGAATTTCCACACGGATGGAAGAGTAAAATTTCAAAGCCATACCACCGGTGGTAGTTTCTGGGTTGCCATAGACCACACCGATTTTCATACGAGTCTGATTGATGAAAATCAAAATCGTCTTGGATTTACTGATAATACCGGTAAGCTTGCGTAAAGCCTGACTCATCAAGCGTGCTTGCAGACCCATGTGTGAGTCACCCATGTCACCTTCGATTTCTGCGCGTGGCACTAGGGCGGCAACAGAGTCCACAACGATAATATCCACCGCATTGGAGCGAACTAATGTTTCCACGATGTCCAAAGCTTGTTCGCCAGTATCTGGTTGGGAGATTAAAAGTTCATCTACCTTGATACCGATTTTTTTGGCATAATCTGGATCAAAAGCATGTTCAGCATCTACAAAAGCAGCGATACCACCAATCTTTTGCACTTCCGCAATCACATGTTGGGATAAGGTGGTTTTACCAGAAGATTCTGGGCCATAGATTTCAGTGATACGGCCGCGAGGCATGCCTTTTACCCCTAAAGCGACGTCCAAAGAAAGACAGCCGGTCGAAACCGCCTCTACCTGCATAGTGTGTCCCTCGCCGTAGGTCATGATTGCGCCTTCGCCGAATTTGGACTTAATCTGCTCAATAGCCGATTGGGCGGCCTTTAACTTGTTCTTTACTTCATCGTTAACTTTTGCCATAAATTAAACTTAATATTAAAAGTACCCGTATTATATCGGGTACTTGTTTTAATGGCAAGGGGATAAAATTGGGGATTACTTCACGACCACATGACGAGTGATAGTAATAGTCTTACCGTGCTTTTTGGTGGCGGTAATAGTGATGGTGTTTACCCCGGTGGAAAGATTTAGGCTGGTGTTAAATTTTCCCCGCTCATCCACCCGTATTTCTTGTCCGTTGATAGTAAGGTGTGTTTCTTTTTCCGTATCGCCCGCAACAAATATTTCATTTTGGCTGACAATCGAGCCTTCAATCGGTGTATATATGTTGAGCGCGGGTGGGGTGAGCACACCTTTTACCTGCCAACCAAGATAGCCAACAAAAATTATAATGATACCAATAATTAAAATACTACGCACCAACCAAGAGGTGAGATGTGTTTGTAATTTTTTTATTCCACTTTGGGGATGAGCCACCTGTATATCACCCAAACCATTTTCATTGATAAACTGATAGGCCGCTTTTTCGGAATTGTAATTAACCGCATTGGCGAATTCTCGAATGTAAGCGAGGCGATAGGCGCGGGCGGGTGGCAGAATGGAAAAATTGTTTTCTTCAATCGCTTGTAAATATTTTTCCGCAATGCGTGTTTTTTGTTCCAAAGAAAAAAAAGTCAATCCAGCTTTGAGGCGGGCTTCTTGCAAAAGCTGTCCGAGGCGGACAGGAGGGGTGATTTTTTTAACGCAAAAAACTGACACAATTAGACATTTTCTTCGTCGGTCTTTTCTTCGGGAGTATCAAAAACGGTTCCACCGGCATCCATGGTCTGTTCTTCTTCGGGGATCTCTTTTTCTGCTCCCAGATGTAAATGTTCAACAAAGACCTCGCGGGGTTTGGCGCCTTCCGCTGGTCCTACTATACCAGCTTCTTCCAATTCATCCAAGAGGCGAGCGGCACGGGCATAGCCGACGCGTAAACGGCGTTGTAATAGGGAAGCGGAAGCTTTGCCAGATTCAATCACAGTTTTTTTGGCTTCTTCAAATAAAGAATCTTGTTCATCGTTTGGTCCGCCAAACATGCTGGCGGTGCTACCACCTTCACCACCGCCTTTAGCAACGATTGTTTCGTCATAGGTAGGTGGTTCATCGCCTTTTAGATATTCTACCACGCGGTCAATTTCTTCTTCGGAAACATAGGCGCCTTGAATACGTCGTGGTTTAGACATGTCGGATGTTAAGAGTAACATGTCACCACGACCAAGTAATTTTTCTGCACCGGGACAATCTAAAATTGTGCGTGAATCAATGATGGAAGCGACGGAGAAAGCGATACGACCTGGAATGTTGGCTTTCATCAAACCGGTAATAACCTCAACACTCGGGCGCTGAGTAGCAACAATTAAATGGATACCAACCGCACGGGCCATCTGGGCGATGCGTATAATACCAGCTTCAACTTCGGAAGCGGCAGTGGCCATCAGGTCTGCTAATTCGTCGATAACAAAAACAATGTGTGGTAATTGTTCCGTGGCAGTAAGATTGTAGGAAGTGATATCGCGTTTACCAGCTTTAGCCAAAACATCAAAGCGACGCTCCATTTCGGTGATAGTCCAACGCAAAGCATTAACAGTCTTGTGCGAGTCAGTGATTACTGGTGTCAAAAGATGAGGAATACCATTGTACAAAGTGAGCTCCACGCGTTTTGGATCAACCATAATGAAGCGTAGAGTCTCGGCGGTATTTTGATAAATCAAACTTAAAAGAATAGAGTTGATACAAACAGTTTTTCCTGAGCCAGTAGCACCCGCTACTAAAAGGTGAGGCATACGCGGGAGATCAGCAAACCAAACTTTGCCAGCCACATCTTTTCCGAGCGCGATCATCATATTGTGTGGGCGAGTTTGGAATTCAGGTGCTTCTAACAATTCACGCAAAGTTACCATCGCCACTTTTTGGTTTGGTACTTCCACACCAACGAGTGATTTACCAGGAATTGGTGCTTCAATGCGAATAGGGTGGGCAGCTAGGGCCAACGCCAGATCATTTGACAATGTAGTGATGCGGGTTAATTTTACACCCGCCGCTGGCTTGAAAGAGTATTGTGCCACACTTGGGCCAATGCGTACTTCGCCCATATCTACTTCGATACCAAAATTACTTAGAGTGCTTTTAATTACCTCAGCGTTGCCTTTGATATCGCCGGCAGAGGGTTTGCTCTTTGATGTATATAGGATATCCAAATCAGGGAGGTCTTTAATTACTGGTCGAGGTACACCGACGGTTGGAACTTCCTCTGTTTCTTCTTCGGCTTCCTCTTCCTCTTTTTTATCTTCTTTGTTTATTGACCTTTGTTTGAAAATGCGTTTTTCTTCCTCTTCTTCTACCTCTTCTTCGGTTTCGTCAGTCGCAACGCCAGCCTGATAGTCGCCCTTAATGCTAAATTTCACATCTTCGGTTTTTTTGAAACCAGCAAATAGTCCGATTAGTTGTTTGCCTACCCAACCAAAAGCCAAGAAGGCTTTTTTGTGTAGTTCAACCAAGCGGGCGAGCGAGGTGTTAAAAAGAAAGATAATGGCGACTAGCAATAGGCCAATTAAAATCATCAGACCGCCCCAATAGCCGACATATTTTCCGATTGGCCAACCTAATGCCAACCCAATTAACCCACCACCATACCCCTGGAAAGCGATACTCACCATTTCGTCTACGGGTTTGTTTAAGTGTACCAAACCATTAAAACTTAAGAAAAAAAGTACCGCCCCCAAAGTATGGGTATGGCGGTAGTTGTATTCAATATCTTTAATTAACAAAACAGCGGAGGTAATTAAAACTATGGGGAAGAAATATCGGACTTGCCCGAAGAGGAGAGCGAGTAGGGAGTCGATAAACTGCCCAGCGACACCAGCGAGTGAGAAAAAACTCAAGGTCGCTAAACCCGCGATGATAAACAAAAAAATCGCCAACAGCCCATGACTGATCTGTGGATTTAAATTGAGCGGCGCTCGTGTCTGGCGACGCTGACAATGGTACATTCTTCGGCGCATAGTTTGTGATGAGAGTATTATATCACATTTTGTGATTTTAGGTGATGTGTATAAGTTTACATCATAATAATGAGAGGTTTAAAAAACCATGCTGGTCATTTGCATGGTTTTTTGTTTGATTAAAATTGTGTTGCTATACAAATCTCACTTCTAATTCTTTCCCTAGCGCTGCCGCCACCCGCACCAATGTATTTGTCGAAAAGTTTTGCTTCCCAGCTTCCATTCTTGCTACATTGCTTTGAGTGGTGCCAATTTTTTTAGCCAACTGGCTTTGTGATATCTTTTTCTTTTTACGCAATTGTAAAATTTGATAAGCGACGTCTAGTTGTTTACCATATTCATCGAACAATCGCTTAAATTCCGGATCTTTCAATTGTTTTTTTAAATAAAAATCGAAATCATTATTAGTATTTTTAGTCATATAATTGCAAATTATTTAAAACGTCGTGGTAATTTTTAATTGCTTTATCAATTTCTGTTTGTGGAGTCTTTTTTGTATTTTTTTTAAAAGCATTTAACAAAATTATTCTTTTACCAATTATCGTAAAATAAAAAACTCTATGTTTTTCTCTGCCAAAATCTACTCTTAATTCTCTAATTTTATCGATAATATGTTTAGAATATGGTTCGTCCAAATAACCATTATGCAACCGCAAGTATTCAATATACTTAGAGATCTTTGCGCTTATCTTTGGTTGTAAACTATCCAAATAATCCACTAATTCAATTCTGCCTGTCAGGCTGTTGATATAAAATTTTATTTTGTATTCCTCCATACGTTTTATATTATATATCATTTATGATATATTGTCAATACCTCTTTGTTGTGCTCAAATTAAATCAAATATATTTTAACGTAAAATCAATCAAAAAACAACGTATTAATTATATAGGCATGGTTTATAGTTTAGTGTTAACCATAAATTACAAACCATAATTCAGTTTTTTTGTTTTTTCACTTCCACTTTTGTGGTATAATATACCCATGAAATTTTTGGGAGGACAAAAAGGGTTTACTTTAATTGAAGCGGTTGTTTCGGCCGCGGTGTTTTTGTTGTTTGCGCTTGGAATTTATGGTGGAATTTCTTTAGTATTTAAAATTGTCTATCAATCACGTTTGAAAATTTTGGAGACGGCATTGTTGTCTGAAGAATTGGAGTCGGTTCGCAATATTCCATTTGATAGTATTGGTATTGTTAATGGTATACCGGAAGGTGTGCTACCACGCACCAAAAGTATTGTTCGTAATGGCACAACTTTTTTGTTTACGACCACCGTTCGCAATATTGACGATGCATTTGATGGTATGGCCACCGGTACTCCAACTGTGGACACTTCACCAGGAGATTACAAGTTAGTAGAGATGTCAGTAATTTGTGCCAACTGCACCCAGACCCGACCAACTATTTTAAGTACTTTAATTGCACCAAAAAATCTAGAAGGTGCCAGCACCAACGGTCATCTATATATACAGGTGTTTGACGCAACCGGTGGAGACGTGGCCGGAGCCAATGTTCATGTGGTCAATACGGCAAGGACACCTAACGTGGTCATTGATGATGTTACTGGTAGTGATGGTTGGCTTCGAATTATTGACACTCCAACCGGCACACTAAGTTACAATATTACTGTTTCCAAAAATGGTTATTCTTCTGATTATACCGTGGCGGCTTCGATAGATAATCCCAACCCTAAAAAACCACCGGCCAATGTTGTTAGTCAATATGTAACGGAGCTAAGTTTTTCCATTGATCGTTTGGGTAGTATCAATCTGCACTCGGTTGATCCAATCTGTTCGGCGATTGGTGGTGTTGGTTTTAATTTGCATGGTACCAAAGTTTTGGGTACTGATCCGAATATTTATAAGTTTAGTCAAAATTTTACTACTGACGGTAGTGGAAATAAAAATTTTCCCAACCAAGAATGGGACACATATTATTTAACTCCCACCACTGTTTCCTATGATGTTGCCGGAACGATTCCAGCATTGCCGTTTAATTTAACTCCTGGATTAAATCAAGAATTTTACGCAATATTGCGCCCTCATACTACCAACTCACTTTTAGTACAGGTAAAAGACGCTGGTACAGGGCTGCCGTTGTCTGATGCAACAGTACGTTTGGTGGGTGGAAGTTATGATGAAACATTGGCTACTAGTCTGGGTTATACGCGTCAGACCGATTGGTCAGGTGGTAGTGGACAGGTGAATTATGTTACGGAAAATCAATATTTTTCGGACGATGGTAATTTGGAAACTTCTTCAGCAGGCGATTTAAAACTACGTAAAGTTGGGGGGATATATTTAAGCAGTGGATATTTAGAATCATCCACTTTTGATTTGGGTAGTGGGGTCAATTTGCGTAATTTAGTTTGGGAACCAATCAATCAGCCAGCCGAAACCGGAACGAATCCAATTGTTTTTCAGTTGGCTACTAGTAATTCCAGCACACCAGAGACCTGGGATTTTCTTGGACCGGACGGCACGTCAGCTACTTTTTACACCACTACTGATACTGTGATCAATGCTGGTTTGAGTGGTAATCGCTATTTACGCTATAAAGTTTTTCTTTCCACAGACAACAACCACTACACTCCATTGCTTTCTGAAGTGGCGATTACTTTTACCAGTGAATGTACTCCTCCGGGGCAGGTGTTTTTCAACGGATTATCTGCCACGACATATACATTGGAGGTTAGCCGTAATGGCTATAGTACCAACTCTGGTTTGGTAGAAATTGTTGGTCGTAGTGAGGCGATAATAAATTTGTCCACGCAAGATTAATGTATGTTTAAATTAAATAAAAAAGGATTAACGATGATTGAAGTTCTGGTTGCAATTGGTATTTTTTTACTTTTAATTACCGGTATTGTTAATTTGCTGTTGTGGGGAATGCACGGGAGGGATGTAGTCTGGGAACAGTTATCCACACAAAACGAGGGGCGAAAGATTGTCCAAGATTTTACCAACGAGCTGCGTCGCGCCAGTGTCTCGAGTATTGGTGCCTATCCGATTGAAGTGGCTAACACCAGTACAATTGTTTTTTATAGCAATATTGATAGTGACACTTGGCGCGAACGGGTGCGATATTTTTTGTCTGGAAAATTGCTTCAAAAAGGTGTTATCAAACCAACTGGTAATCCGATGGTGTATAGCGGAACAAATGAAGTGATTACTACAGTAGTAAATGATGTTGCCAACACCTCTTCGCTTTTTTACTATTACGATCAAAATTATTCTAGTGCTTCGGGTACGCCAATGACAACACCGATCAATATTACTGCCGTGCGAATGGTGGGAATAAAATTAATGTTGGAGGAAAAACCTAATGTTGCGCCAGCCCCGTTTGTTATCGAATCAAAAGTGGAGATTAGAAATTTGAAAAGCAATTAGTATGTTTGATAAATTTAAGACAGACAATCGTGGTTCCATGCTTTTGTTTGTGATGGTATTTGGAGCGATTAGTTTTACGCTTCTAGTGAGCGGGATTGTTGGATACGCAATTTTGGAAAACAGTGCATCGACCCACAAACAAAATCGCGAGATGGCTTTTCAGATTGCGGAGGCGGGGGTCAGCTACTATCGCTGGCATTTGGCACATAACAAGACGGATTATACCGACGGTACCGGACAACCCGGGCCGTATGTGCGTGAGTATCAGGATAAAGATGGTAATGTGATTGGGCGGTATTCTTTGATCATTACACCACCACTTTCAGGTTCAACAGTGGTAACGATTGAATCGACGGGTTGGTTAGATTCTCAGCCCGGAAGTAGACGTATTATTCGTGCGCGGGTTGGTTTTCCTGCTCTGACCGATTATGCTTTTTTAACTAATGGTGATGTCTGGATTGGTGATGACGAGGTAATACACGGGAAATTACATGCTAATAGTGGTATTAGATTTGATGGAACAGGGGATGCCCCAATTACTTCGGCGGTGCCGACATATCTCTGTAAAGCACATATTGGTTGCGGAAATACAGAAGAACCTGGAATCTGGGGATCTGGTGGTCCTCAAAGCTATTGGAGCTTTCCCGTGCCAGCAAAAGACTTTTCGGCGATAACAGACAAGTTGGACGAAGTGTATGATGGTGCTAATGCTGCGGGCGGTATTTATTTAACTTCTTCAGGCAAACAGGGTTGGCGTTTGCAGTTTAGGGATGATGGTAAGATAAATATTTACAAAGTTAATAGTACTAATTGTTACAATGGAAAAGATGTGGGCGACAACAAATTTTATTCTTTTTGTGTGGATATAAAAACCTTAGGAACGGCGACTGTATATGATATGCCAACGAATGGATATATATATGTAGAGGATACAGTATGGGTGGACGGGGTTGTGAATGGGCGGGCGACGGTGGGTACAAAGGTTGGTAAGTCGATTATTATCAATGATAATTTAACCTACCTAGCAAAAGATGGAAATCACAGTTTGGGTTTGATGGCGGAGCAGAATGTATTGATACCACATAATTCTCCGGATAATTTAGAAATTAATGGTGTGATTTTGGCCCAAAATGGTGCGGCGAAGAGATATTTTTATTCTGGTGATACCAAGAATAGTCTGACAGTGTATGGGTCAATAATCTCGGGTGGGCTTTGGACATGGAGTTGGGTTTCGGGTGGTGGTTCGGTGGTTTCTGGCTATGAACATACTAATTCTACCTATGATGCGAATCTGACCTATGGTCCGCCACCGGGTTTTCCGGTGGGTTCGGAGTACAACCTTATTAGTTGGGAGGCGTTGAACTAGTGCGCTCTTGACATATGATGGTATATTTTGTATACTACAGGTAGCAGAATTAACTATTATATATGTATATAGCACGAAAAGCGGAAGAAATCACACAAAAAAACCTAAAAAGCAAAAAGATTTTGCTGATATTGGGCGCCAGACAAGTTGGTAAAACTACTTTAGTAAAACATGTTTTGCAGGGTAAAAAAGTAGTTTATTTGAATTTGGACATCACTGTCGACAAGGATAGATTTTTGGCTTTATCGTCTTTGTCTCCACAAGAAGCGGAAAGAAATATTAATGCAGATTATTTGATAATTGACGAGGCGCAGAGATTGTCGGAAACAGGCAGAATTACTAAGGGGTGGTATGACTTTGGTGTGTCATTTAAAATTATTTTACTGGGTTCTTCTAGCCTAAATTTGCTAGATCAAGCAGCAGAAAGTTTGACTGGTCGAAATGAAAAAATATTTTTACCACCGTTTCTATTTAAGGAAATTATCGCTTCCGCGGACTGGTATTTACCCACACTCGACTGGAAAGCGGTCAATAAAAATTTTTCCGCAGCAGTCAAAGCGATGTTGTTGTCAAATTTAGCATATGGTAGCTATCCAGAGGTAGTAGCTTCAGCCGACAAAGAAAATATTCTGTTGAATCTGGCGAATGATTATTTGTGGAAAGATATTTTACAAATGGGTGAAGTTAAAAATCCAGATGTGATTAAGCGTCTGTTGGTGTTGCTGTCGCACCAGATTGGTTCCGAGGTATCAATAAATGAATTGTCTGTTTCCCTTGGTTTAGCGCGCGCGACTATTGAAAAATATCTAGATTTATTGGAACAGTCATTTGTCATATTTCGCTTACCGGCATACAGTACGAACGCTCGCAAGGAGGTATCTAAAAGTAAAAAAATATATTTTTATGATGTGGGCATTCGTAACGCCGTGTTAAAAGAATTTTCTGATAGTCCGATGCGTTCGGATATCGGCGCGCTCTGGGAAAATTGGGTGATTGCGGAGATGTATAAAGAAAATATGCTGTCGGGCAATAAAAAAGATTTTTATTTTTGGCGGTCACGCTCTGGTAGCGAGGTGGATTTGTTGATCAAAGAGGGCGGTAAGCTATCGGCCTATGATATTAAATGGCAAGAAAAAAGTATAAAGACGCAGGCTTTTACAGATAAATATAAAATACCGGTAAAAGTTTTGCATAGTGGTAATCCGTTTTTTTGTTAATTTTGTCGTTTTGGTTTTAGGGTGCGGCATTGAAGTGTGAATAGGTATTTGTTATACTTGTGGGTAGATAAATTGGTTGAGTTTTTTTAGGTTAAAAATTACATAGTATATGCTAGATTCAAACTTGTTGAGTGCTCTTTCTCCTTACTGGAAATATATTATCTTTGCGGTAGTTCTATTTATCGCGTTATATCTGTATAAAAAGAAATCGGTGGCAAGTTTTCCTGGACAAGGGACAAGAAATTTAGATATGTATGCGGTTGACCTAACCGCGCAAGCGAAACGAGGGACAATCGATCCGGTGATTGGTAGAGCGGAGGAAATCACACGAGTTACTCAGGTGCTTACTCGTCGCACCAAAAATAATGTTATTTTAGTTGGACCTCCCGGTGTTGGTAAAACCGTTATTGTTGAAGGAATCGCAGTGAAAATTGCTGCCGGTGATGTACCAGATGTTTTAAAAAACAAAAGAGTTTTGTCATTGCAAGTATCAGAATTATTGGCCGGTACAAAATATCGAGGTGAATTTGAGCAGAGAATAAAAGGAATAGTGGCGGAGTTGAGAAGTTCTAATCGCACCATCATTTTATTTATCGATGAAATTCACACTGTAATGCAAACCAAAGGCGCGGAGGGGGCGGTAAATTTTTCGGACATATTAAAGCCGGAATTGGCACGTGGTAATTTACAGTTGGTTGGCGCCACTACTCAAAAAGAGTACGAATCATATATCCAACCAGACGAAAGTTGGGATCGTAGGTTCCAGGTAGTTTTGGTGGATGAGCCAAGTGTGGAGGAATCAGTACAAATACTGCAGGGTGTTAAAAAGAATTATGAGGATTATCATAAAGTAAAAATTACGGATGAAGCGGTGCAAGCAGCCGTCCGTTTGTCACAAGAATATATTAAAGGACGTCGTTTACCAGACAAGGCAATTGACGTGATGGATGAGGCAGCGGCGATGGTAAATGTTGAAAAAGGGTCAAACCACGGACAAGCAGCCGCTATTCTCCACGGGGCGGCCAAAAAGGTTTCAGTAAATCGCGTAGAGGAATTACCGATTGTGGATGAGCAGCATGTAAAAGAAGTGGTGACAGATTGGACAGAGATGAAAGTAGGCGAAATTCACTAATTTATTATAAATATAAACATGAAAAGTAATAAACTAAAAAAGAGTATGCAAACTTTGACCTCTACAGTAACAAAAACAGTGAGTGGAACAAAAATGGTTATCGCGGTGTTTGCTTTGTTCGGGGCTGGGGCAGTAGCTCTAGCAACATTGCCGCTGCAATTAAATAGGTCTCGCGTTATCTCACCAACTGTGGTTAACAATGTAAATGCTAATATACTTCACGCCGATGGTTGTTATCTTGTATTAGATGGAAAGGAGAAGTTGATTGACAGTTCTTCAAATCAGTATTGTAAAAATATCTTTTTGGCAAATTATTTTTCAGATATTGGAGATAAGAATGATTTTTACTACCTCTTAAACTCAAAGGGTAAGGGAAGTTTGGTAAATAAAAATGATCTTTCCGCAGCAAAAGTAGTAGAAGTTATATATTATTCCGGGGGGGTGGCGGATAATTTTAAAGCATATTTGGTAAGCAAGATAAATACAGGAAAGTGTGAAGAAATGGCTTACTGGGACAATGTTTTAAAATGTTTTAACGAGGCAGATCTTAAAAAAGTGGTTCAGTATATAACTTTTCTTAAATACACTGCGCCTGATGTTTTTCAAATCGCAAAAGACTGGGGTGTTTATTTTGAAGATTCTAATTGTGAACAAGGGGCAAAAACAGGTCCATCCGGTAAAGTGGAGTTGTGCAGATCGCTTTTTGCCGACTCAACGACCAAGGTGCATGCTGCTGGAGTAATTTATCATGAGATTTATCACTTTATTAGCCATGGGCATTTTTATTTAAGGAAAGAAGGCAATAATTGTGTGCAAAACCCTGACCTAGAAGGTAGTGGGGGTGATGCAGATTGGAATGTTGAAAAAAATAAAAATAAAGATAGTGGTTATAGTATAAGTGTATATGGTGCTCATATGAAGTACCTTCTTGCTGTTTTAAACAACTCGGATTGCAAAGATAGATGGGGTGCGTACAATGATTTAAATTTTAATTTAAACAAGTTGGGTGTTTTGTGCGTAAAACCTGACTGGCTAATTAACAAGCCAACTTGCAGTTTGTAACTATATATTTTTAGGATATTAGTGTTGTCTCTAAGTAAGTTGTAATATTGCTAGTATGTCACAAACAATTCGTAAATTAGTTATTCCAGTCGCTGGTCTCGGCACGCGCTTTTTACCAGCCACCAAAGCTTCGCCCAAGGAGATGTTGCCAGTGGTGGATAAACCGATTATCCAATATGTGGTAGAAGAGGCGGTGGCATCTGGTATTACCGACATTATTTTGGTAACCGGTCCATCCAAGCGTGCGGTAGAGGATCATTTTAGTCCAAACTACGAATTGGTAAATTGGTTAAAAAAACAAGGTAAGGAAGAAATGGCGGAAGAGGTAAAAAAGATTGCGGATATGGCGAACTTTATCTTTGTTCGTCAAAAAGGCCCGTATGGCAATGGTACACCAGTTTTGTGTGCTAAAAGTGTGGTTGGTAATGAGCCATTTGCAGTTGTTTGGGGCGATGAGTTTCACTACGCACCAAAAAAGCCGCGCCTAAAACAGTTGATAGAAACTTTTGAAAAGTATAACGATCCAGTGTTGACTGCCTATCCAATTGATGATGGTGGCACCACTAAATATGGTGTGATTGATGGTGTAGAAGTAGAAAAATCTATCTGGAAAGTTAAAAATGTTTTAGAAAAGCCCGGACCAGAAAAAGCACCGACGCGTTTGGGCAGTATCGGTGGCTATGTTTTGACCCCTGATATTTTTGAAATGTTGGAAAAGACGAAGGTTGGTAAAGGTGGTGAGCTCTGGTTGGTAGATGCAATTTTTAAATTATTAAAAAAGCGTCCGGTTTACGCCAAGGTAGTGGATAGTCAATATTACGACACTGGTTCCAAACTGGGTTACTTGCAGGCTAATGTGGATTTTGCTTTGCGTGATCCGAAGTTGTCGAAAGAGTTTGGGAAATATTTGAAGAGTGTGATATAATTAGAGCAGAATAAAATAGTTTTGATTATATTCGCTAAAGCGATATATTCTCATTCTCTCACTCCTAATCGAATATGAAAAATAAAATATCAATTTCTTTGCTAACAACTTTTTTGGTTGCTGGTTTGTTTTTGTTTCTTGGGTTTGGGTGTAAGGGACTTTCCACTACCGAACAACAATTAACCAAACCAGTAACATTGGAATACTGGACAGTGTTTGATGATGTTGATGCATTGCGCGCGTCAGTGGCGAAGTTTAATGCAACTCATCCGCAAATCACAGTAAATATTCGTCAAATTCGTGAGGCAGATCTGTATCCGCGTTTGGTGGAGGCCTTGGCGGAAGATCGTGGGCCGGACATTATCTCTATAAAAAATCGTTGGTTGAAAACTTTTCAGAGTAAGTTGGCACCAATGCCAGCGACAGTAAACGACACTACGGTTGTTGTGCAAAAAGGGCAATTTAGCACGCAGACGATTGTAAATAACAACCCGAAGGCGATGGTGAATTTGCTTAGTCTTGATCGGGAGTATGTCAAAGTGGTAAAAGATGACGTAGTGATTGGTGGTCAGATTTACGGTTTGCCATTATCGCTTGATACGATGGCGGTGTATTATAATAAAGATATTTTGGATCGCTCAGGTGTGCCGGAACCACCGAAGAATTGGGATGAATTTCAGGCGGCAGTAAAGAAAATTAATAAATACGACAAAAAAACTAACAAGATAATCCAATCGGGCACAGCACTTGGAACGGGAAGTAATATTACCGGTGCGGATGATATTTTGTATGCTTTGTTTCGTCAGAGTGGTGTGGCTTTTTCTGCAAAAAGTGGACAGGCACAATTTAATTTGGGTTCTGGTGGGAGAGACGAAGAAACACCAGCAATGGCCGTGTTGAATTTTTATACCGATTATGCCAATGCCACGCGTGATACTTATGCTTGGAATGACACGATGGGTAATGCACTGGATCAATTTGTCAATGGGTCAGTTGGATTTTTCTTTGGTTATAGTTATAACTATGCACAAATTCAGGCACGCGCACCACAACTAAATTTTGAAGTGTTGCCATTGTTTCAGTTGAATTCAGAAAAACCGGTGAATGTTGCCAACTATTGGATACAAACAGTGGTAGGTAAATCCAAAAAACAAAATGAGGCGTGGAATTTGATTGATTTCTTAACACACTCCACTGTTACTAAAGATTACTTAACTACTACCGGTCGACCAACAGCATTACGCGCTTTCATCTCTGCGCAAAAAGAAAAAACAGAACTCTTACCTTTTGTTTCTGATGTTTTGATTGCGGAAAATTGGTATCGGGGCAGTAATTACGAAGCGGCGGTAAAGGCGATCAACGATTTGTTGCGTGATTGGTTGGTACCTGGGCCAGATGATAAAAGCACGACAGAATGGCGTCGGACACTTTTAAATAACGCGGCGGCAAAGATCAATCAAACCATCTAAAATATGTTTAAAAACAAAAGGTTAATTTTAGTGATGTTGGTGGGGGTAGTGATGTTGTTTGCACCGGGGGTGGCAAGGGCAGAGAATGGTTATTGTTTTTGTGGTAGTGATTTAACCAAATCAATTACTGATCCGGTGGCTGATTGTAACATGACAGCTGATGAAAAAGATTGTTTAGCTAAACAATCATCTAGGAGAGATACGGTTTGTAAATTTTTTGCTGATTCCAATGGTATTACAGACAGAGGAGAATCTGCTTGTAGTGGCATGTTAAAACAGTGGCAGGTAGATAGTAAGAAAACAACCGAAACACAGTCTTCTTTCCGTGGAATCAGCAGTTCTTTTATACCAGAATGTTTATTACAGGATAATTTATCAAAAGAATGTCGCGATGTTTCTATTTTTGTTTATTTTCTAATCCAGTTTGCTCGTTATTTGTTTACTGTTATTGGGGCGTTGGCTTTAATTATGTTTGTATATGGTGGTTTTACGTTGATTCTATCTCAAGGTAATGCAGAAAAAGTTAAGAAAGGAACCGGAATAATTGTGGCCGCGGTGATTGGTCTAGTGATAATGTTTGGTGCGTACATGTTGGTAAGTTTCTTAGGAGAAGCAGTCGATGTCCAAAGCCAATTTAAACTGAAATAATTTTATGAAAATTAGTTATAGATTTTTAGTTATTATATTTAGTATTGGCTTGTTTGTTCCGCTGTCTGCTTTGCGAGCGGAAACTACTAATTTTGTGTGTCGTAGGATATCCGATGATAAACTAGTTGGTTTTGTTGTCGGTTCTGATTTTGAGACGGCTTATTTTCGTAACAATTCAGAAGCTTTTTCTATGGATAGTTATGGTTTGAATAGCACAAAAGTGGACCAGATTCGCGGAAGTCTTGTTAATGGCGGCAGCTGTAACATTCCGGGGGTGGTAGCTGGTTGGGAAAAAGTGCCTATTTATCCTAGTTGTCTTTGTAATTTTGACAGGAGTAAGTGTAAAACCATAAAACAATATATAGACGGTAATTTTATTTGGCCAAAAGACACTGTGGAAGAGGGGTTTAAAATTGTCGATTCTTTGAGTTGTGAGGATATAAGCGCTAAAGGTTGTTGTTGTGTGTATGATGGTCCGACCGAAGAATCAAAACAATGCAAAGAAGTTGTTGGTGAGTCTATTGGTAAAAAACCAGTTTGTGATGTTTCTGTTTTTGGGATTGAGCATTTTGCAAAAACTACTTTAACTTCATTGTCTGAGTCTGGTATATGCGGAGACCAGGCGGTTGTGGCTGTAGACAAAACTAACACCAAAGATCTTCTTGCTAGTGAAGCTGCTAGCGCCCTTAATCCAATGAAATATAAAACCGGTGTTGCTGGTATCAATGATTTTATCGGTCGTGCCATATCTTTTTTAACGATGGCCATCGGTTCGCTGTTATTACTCTTTTACGTCTATGCTGGTATTCTATGGATGACTGCTATGGGTAACAGTGAGCGCACTGGTAAGGCTAAACAAATTGTAGTATGGAGCACATTAGGTGTAATAGTGGTATTAGCGAGTTATGCGATTATTAAATTTGTATTTAGTGTTGTAGGATAATATTTACGTATGAAAAAGATTTTGTTTTTGTTTGTGATATTAGCAGCTTTATTGCCTTTTGGAAGTTTTGTGCGAGGTGAGGGAAGCGGTTGTATATGCGGAGGAACCGCTTCGTTAAACGATTTAGGGCAACTGGTTTTGCCTAGTACCGGAGTGACCGAAGCGGACATACAAGGCAGCTGTGAGATTTTGGGTGGCGCATACATTTCATTTAGTTGCTCTAACGCTCAAATTTATGTTGACGACATTGAACAAGAGCGGTGTAGTACGAGCCAAATTAAACAATCTTTATTAGATGAATTTGGTATTCCAGCTGTTGCTGCTTTTGCTGTTGAAGAAAATATTTCTTGTGCTTGGGCGCAAATTCCAGCAAATATTTACAAAACTAGTATGGGGGGTAGTAGTGGTTCACCTACAGAGAGATTTTACTGTGATTGTTCGGCAAGTCAATACTCAGATTTTCCTCAGAAGGTAAACGGTAAGACATGTGATGTATTTAATACTGTTGAAGAACTAGAGAAAGATGGTACTCCATGCCCAACAGAGTGTGATCGTCTAGGCCCCCTTACCGCACCTCCAGCTGCTTGCAAAATGGATGTAGTAGAAAAATCCGGAGAAAATGCCAATCCAGATTACAACCCCAGCGCTACTGTTCCTGATAAAACAGTAAAATTAAATAATCCACTAGAAAGCGGAGGTACCGATATCAGTGCAATCATCGGCAACATCATCAAAACCGCGATGGGGGTAATGGGGGCTTTGGTTTTGCTTATGATTGTTTGGGGTGGGTTTACATGGCTCACCGCCGCTGGTAATCCGGAAAAAGTTAAGTCTGGTTCAAACACGATTATGTGGGCGGTTCTTGGTGCGGTGGTGGTGCTTGGCAGCTATTTTCTCCTCACAACAGTACTGAAAGCTTTGGCTGGATAAGAAATAGTAGGTGTGGTATAATTATTTTGTAAATTTTAATACAAAGAAAGGGGGTGAATATATGCAGAAAATTTTATCAACTATCGTTTTGGGAGTAATGTTGGTGGCTGGTTTGGGTGTTATAATGAGCCCTGTTCATGTTAGTGCCGCTACTTGTGCTCCTGGTGTAGCAGTTGGAACAAATGGTTGTACTGCCGCTGTGGAGGCTTATGGCGATGTTTCCGCCGTCACATTAGGGCTTTCATACGCTGCTGATACCGGCCTTGCTTCTAGAGACGTACGTAGTACTATCGCTAGTATTATTCGTGCAGCCATGGGCTTACTTGGTATCGTCGCCGTTGTTATCATCTTGATCGGTGGTTTCACTTGGATGACCGCTGGTGGTAACGAAGAAAAAGTTGGTGAGGCAAAGAAATGGATCTTCTCCGGTGTGATCGGTTTGGCTATTATCTTGTCCGCTTACGCTTTAGCTTCATTTGTCATCAATCAATTGGTCAACGCTACAACTGGTACAAATTTACAATAAGTTCTATCTTTCTACAGGGGGTTCGCGCGCGCAACCCCCTGTGGGAAGTAGGTTTATTGGCCAGTGGAAAGAAAATATTTTTCCAGTGTCCAATATATAAGATAAATATGTATATTAAAAAAATATTAATTGCGTTTTTTCTCGCTTTGGTTTTGTTATCCCCGGGGTTTGCTTATGCGGCTGGTGACAAATCCGACAATTTTGGTGCTGATACAGCGGCTAGTAAGGCGGGTTTGAATCAAAAAATTATGGAATCAGACGACATACCTTCTGTTATTGGTTCGATAATCAATATGGCACTCTCTTTTATCGGTATTATCTTCTTCGTTTTGGTTTTATATGCTGGTTTCGTTTGGATGACGGCGATGGGCAATACCGAATCCGTAACTAAGGCGAAAAATATTATCGAAGCGGCGGTGATCGGTTTAGTATTGGTGGCCGGAGCTTATGCAATTGCTAATTTTGTATTTAGTAGGTTGGGTTCTGGTGGTGGAGGTACGGGTGGGGGTGGTGGAAGTTCTGTTACAACCCCGGTTGTAGATTCAACGCAGTGTCAGAATGACAAGAGATACAAACCATATAGTGGATATAGTTGTAAGCCAGTTGATCAGTGTAGTGCTGATACGATAAAAAAAGCCGATACTATTGTGAATAAAATAGCGGCATGTAAAGCGTTACCAGATCCAGACGGTAATAATCAAATTAGCTGTAATACTGCATTGTGTGGTGGTGATGAAATCGTTTGTTGTAATTAATATTTATTGATTATTATGAAAAAATTTCTTTTATTACTATCATTTGGTCTCATTCTTCTCCCTTTTGCTGTCTCTGCCCAATGGGGATCGGCGGGAAGCAAGTTACAAACAGTTGGCAATCAAACCGGTTTGCAGGCTAATCTAGAGACATCTGTTGGTACAATTATCGCCAGCGTATTGGCTTTAGTTGGTACGATATTTTTAATACTCACTGTCTATGCTGGTATCTTGTGGATGACGGCGAGTGGTAGTGAAGAAAAAGTAACTAAAGCAAAAAATATTATTACCGCAGCGATTATCGGTTTGGTAATTACAATGGCTGCTTATGCGATTACCAGTTTTGTAACTAATAGGTTGAGTGGGGGTGGTTCTGTATCAGTGACTGACGCAGCTAGCTGTGCTGCTGCCGGCGGTGTTTGTAGTGTTAATTCTGGATGTACGGATGTATCACCAGATTTAAAACAAATTGGCACTTGTGCTGATAAAGCCTGTTGTAAAGCTCAATAAGTTTTTTAATATTTTTTATGAAACTAATAAATAAAATAATATTAAGCATCCTGTTTTCCGTGAGTGTCTTGTTTTTTGCCGCCCCAGTTTTTGCTCAGCCAAAAATCAACGAACTAACCCCTGGTGTGGCGGCTCAGGCGGGGTATAGTAAAAGTGACGCCAGTGAAACTGCACTTTCAGAAAGAGTGGGTGGAATTATCAAAGTGGCGATGACTTTTGTTGGTACAATATTTTTGGTGTTAACTGTCTACGCTGGGTTTTTGTGGATGACGGCGAGTGGCAATGAAGAGCAAGTTAAAAAAGCAACCGGCATATTGAAAATGGCAGTTATTGGGTTGATTATAGTCTTGGCGGCCTACGGCATTACGACTTTTGTGGTGAATTATATGGTGAGTAATGCACAGGGTACAGTAGTTGGAAAATAATTATCTTTTAATATTATGCGAAAATTTTTTGTCTGTTTATCCGTTGCCTTAGTCTTTTTGGGAAGTGCGTTTTTTTTGACGATGGCACAAGCGCAATCTGACACTCAGTCTGAGATTACCAAGCAACTGCAGGCAGCTGGCGGGGACAAAGGTGCTGGGTATGGGGTGGCGCAAGATCCACGCTTGATCGCTGCCAACATTGTGCGCACAGCGTTGGAATTTTTGGGAATAATATTTATCGTTTTGACAATGTATGCTGGGTTTTTGTGGATGACTGCTGGTGGTAATGAAGAAAAAGTAACCAAAGCAAAAACATTATTATTTCAAGCAGTTATCGGTTTGGCGATTATTCTTGCCGCCTATTCTATCACTTTGATGGTGGTTAGATTGGTCACTGGTAAATGGACAGATTTTGAGAATACGGACTATATTATCCAGCAACCAAGAATAGAATGCGGGTTGCCCGGTCAACCACAGTGTCCTTAAAAAATTACCCTCCTTTAAAAGGAGGGTTTTGAATTTTAGTATGTTGAAAAGAATTGGTATATTTTATGTCAACGCTGGTGGTGGTCATAGCGGTACGGCCAAGGCTTTAGCGCGTGAAATTACCGAAAAATATGCCGATATTGCCGAGCCTGTTTTGGTTGATGCGGGTGCGAATAGTGGTAGATTTTCCCATTGGATATTGACCAAAGGATATGGGTTATGGACAAACAGCAGTCATTTTATTTTGCTCTGGTGGATTTTTTATTGGGCGAGCCAATTTTTGTGGGTCAGACGTATTTGGGTGAAAATGTTTCGCAATCAAAAGCATGTGAACAAATTAGTAAGAGATGGGCGTTTTGATATTGTGATTTCTCTATATTTTTTCATCACTCCACCGTTGGCAAAGGCGGTAAAAAGCATTAGTCCGCAGACGGAAGTTTGGTCGGTGGTGACCGATCCTTTTACAGTGCCAAAAATTTGGTTTTATGAAAAAAATGTTAAATATTTTGTTTTTTCCGAGTTGGCAAAAAAGATGGCATTGTCCGAATGTATTGTGGAAGAAAATATTTCAGTAGTGGCGCCGGTGATTAATAATAAATTTTTACAGGCACGTGGATTAGATAAAAATGTGGTGCGAGAAAAATTGGGTTTACCGTTGGATAAAAAAATAATTTTGGTGGCGGCGGGGGGTGACGGGTTGTTTAATGGAGGTAAGGTTGTTCGAGCGCTAACGAATTTGTCAGATGATTTTCGGTTGATTGTCGTGTGTGGGCGTGAGCAAAGTTTTCTTGATCAAGTAAATTCGTTAAAAGAAAAGTATCCTGATAAAATATTATGGGCAATGGGTTTTGCAGAAAATATGGAGGAATTAATGGTGGCAGCCGATCTGGTTGTGGGTAAAGCTGGGCCAGCAGTAGTGTTTGAATCTTTAACGATTGGGCGTCCATTAGTTTTGACCAATTATATCTGGGGACAAGAAAAAGGCAATCGTGATTTTGTGGTGGAAAACGGTGTGGGGAAGTATGAACCACATACCGACCGGCTGGCGCAGACGGTGAGTTATTTTTTTGCTAATGAGGCGGAGTACAAAAAAACTATGGAAAAAATTGGAGCACTATCATTCCCAATCGGGACGGATGAGATATTGGAAAAAATACTAAAAACAAAAGAGGCTGAATAAAATCAGTCTCTTTTTTGAAAATCCGGGTGGGGGTGTCCTACGGGAGTTGAACCCGTTTTGTCGGTTCCACAAACCGACGTAATAACCGTTATACCAAGGACACCCCTACCAGGACTTTGTTGCAGTTCTGATTATATCGCATTATGTATTTTTTTTCAACTGTCTGTGCTTCGCAGCGCCGTAGCTTTAGCGAAGGTGTGCCCCCAGTAGGAATCGAACCTACAACTCAACCTTAGAAGGGTCGTGTTTTATCCATTAAACTATAAGGGCAATTCAACAAGAGGATTATATTGTATTTTTACAAATAAATCAAGTTATGGTATTATTTAGAGGTAAATAAAAGTTATAACCTGTATGAAAAAATGTTTTCTTCTAATTTTGCCGTTATTTTTATTGACGGTTTTTTTGTTTGGTTTAGCGCCGGTTAGTGCGCAAAATTTTGGATTAGAGGTGACGGGTGCTAAGGCAGGTTACAATAAAACCGACACGCCGGAGTCTATAACAACAACTGTTATAAATTCTGCACTGGCTTTGGTGTACATCGCTTTTTTTATCTTAGTACTATACGCGGGTATTCGCTGGATGACGGCCCAGGGCAATGAAGAGCACGTTACTAAGGCAAAAAACATATTAGAAGCAGCGATTATTGGTGTAGTGATTATCTCTGCGGCTTATGCGATTACGAATTTCATATTAGGCAAGGTAGGAGCGAATGGTGGAGGGGGTGGAGGTGGTGAGCCAACTATTCCTAGCGTATGTTCCGGTCCATCACTTGTTTGCTATGATTTGTCTCAGTGTGCTACGGCGGGCGGTGAAGAAGTATCAGGAAAAACCTGTGCTGGTTCTGATGAGATTTGTTGTGATATTGGTACTGGAGAAAGCACTGATATTTGTGAGTCTGATTCGGATTGTGGAGAGCAGCATTCCTGTTATTATAGTAAATGCAGACTGAAGTGTGGTAGTAATAATGATTGTGAAGATGATCAGGATTGTACAGGGGGTGTTTGTATAGAAAGTGTTGATAAGTGTGCGATAGCGAATTGTGATTCTAATCAAAATTGTGATCCAGAGACAGGCGCTTGTACTTACAAAACAGGTTGTTGCTTGACAGGTTGTACCGTGCAAACAAGTGATAAATGTTCAGGAAATTTTGCTCCAGACAAACAGTGTTCCGAAGTGATAGGTTGTGGTTTGTCTAATTGTCAGCCAAATAATGCTGGATTAATTAGTTTTTGTAAAAAACAAGAAGTGAAAGACGATTTTGGGCTTGTGGTATGTAAAACGGGCAATGAGACTTATTGTTTTTCTGGTATGCAAAAAGAGTGTTTACCAAATTCTTCGTTTAACCTAAATACTTTTTGTGCAGCGCGGGGACAGAGCACCTGTGATATTGGGTTTGGTGATCCTTCGATCTGTATTTGGAAATATTAATTGTGTTGAGGTGCCCATTGACACTTTCCCCATTTTCCGCTATAGTATCCCCATAATTATTCCCGTTTAATCGGGGCCGAACCCTGCCGGACATGCCCGGAATGCGCTCGGTTAACAATATCGCATGTATGTTAGACATCAAAAAGAAACAGCAAATTATCAAGAAATTCCAGACCCATGCTGGGGATACTGGTTCGAGCGAGGTTCAAATCGCCATTTTAACCTCAGAAATCGATGAATTGATCGAACACTTGAAGAGCCATCACAAAGATCATTCTTCTCGTCGTGGTTTACTTCGTAAGGTTAGTACTCGTCGTCGTCTGATGCGTTATCTAAAGAAAGATAACCCAGAAAGCTACGAAATTATCGCTAAAAAATTAAAAATCAAACAACCTCGTACAATTACCAAGTTAGATGCTTCTGGTAAAGAAGTCGCTGAAATTGAAGATTTAGAAGAGGTTGACATAGTGGAGGAAAAAGATGGAATTAAAGAATAAAAAAAATCATCCTTTAAAACACCCCGAACAACGCGTTGGGGTGTTTATTGATGTACAAAATATGTACTATAGTGCCAAAAACTTGTTTGGTGCTAAAGTAAATTTTGGTAATATCGTGAAAGAGGCAATTGGTGGTCGGAAGCTTATCCGTGCCATTGCCTATGTGGTTCGAACTGAAGGTAAAGAAGAGCAACCTTTTTTTGACGCTCTCTACAACCTGGGTATCGAAACCAAAGAACGTCCACTGCAGATTTTCTACGGTGGCGAGAAGAAAGCCGACTGGGACGTGGGTTTGACAGTGGATGCGATTCGGCTGTCTTCCAGTTTAGATGCAGTGATTTTAGTATCGGGTGATGGTGACTATTTGCCGTTAGTCGAATATTTGAAATTTAATCAAGGCAAACAAGTAGAGGTATTGGCATTTGGCCAAACTACTTCTGCGCGTTTGAAAGAGGCAGTGGATGACTTTGTGGATTTGGCTGAAGAAAAAGGCAAGTTTTTAATCTCTGACAGTCGTCCACAGGCAGTGCGTCCGATGGTGCGCCCAACAATGCCGCGCCCAATCGCTCGGCCGATGTTACGACCCAAGAAATTTTAAGGATAGATCGCTAAACTTTTTAAAAAGAGTTTAGCACTTTATTTTTAAGCGAAGTGAGTGAAATGAAAATTTTATTTTCATTTCCGAACGAGCGCAAAAAATATAAACTTTAGTTTTTATTCTTAAGAAGATGGTTTGCGGACAAAGAGACCACTTATCTGGTCTTGTGCGCGCGAATCATCTTCAGGAAAGGACATTTATGAATGTCAAAAATTGGTCAATGGAATGGGGCGGAAGAACCCTTTCTGTTGAGGTAGGAAAATTGGCTTTACAGACCAATTCTTCTTGTGTAGTGCGTTACGGCGACACGGTTATTTTGGCAACTGCCAATATGAGTCGTCAAACTCGTGATGGGATTGATTTTTTCCCACTCATGGTGAACTTTGAAGAAAAGTTATACGCTGCGGGAAAAATTAAAGGCAGTCGGTTTATCAAACGCGAAGGTCGACCAACGGAGGATGCAATTTTGTCCGCTCGTTTGGTTGATCGTTCAATTCGTCCGTTGTTTGACGAACGCATGCGTAATGACGTGCAGGTTATTTTGACTGCGCTGTCATATGATATGGAAAACGATCCACAGGTGCCAGCTTTGGTGGCGGCAGCTTTGGCGCTGACTATTTCCTCTATTCCTTGGAAGGGAAATTTGGCTGGTGCTCGCGTCGGTCGCATTGATGGTAAATTAATTTTAAACCCCAGTTTGTTGGAGCGTGCTAAAAGTGATTTCGATGTTGTCGTAGCGGGTAATCCAGACAAAGTGGTAATGGTAGAAGCAGCTTGTAATGATATTCCTGACGCCGAGGTTATTGCCGCAATGAAATTTGGTGCGGAGAACCTGCTTCCAGTTTTGGATTTTATTACCAAAATTCAAAAAGAGATTGGTCAAACAAAGATTGATATTGAAGAATTGTTAAAGAGTGAATTTGAAGTGGCAATCAATTTGTGGGAGAAGGATGTTGAAAGTTTTATCGCTAGTAAAGTAGATGAATGGATGTTTGATGCACCAAAAATTAACCGCGCAGAACGTGTGGTGATGGTAGATCGATTTACTGATGCTGCCAAAGAGCTAATGGTGGCTAAAGAAGCTGACGCCGCAGTGCAGAAGGTGATTTTGAGCCGCATAAAAATTTATGTGGAGAAATTTATCACTAAAAGAATTTTAGACAAAAAGCAGCGTTTGGATGGTCGTCGTTTAGACCAAGTACGTAATTTAGAAGTGGAGACTGGTTTGTTACCACGCGTTCATGGTTCTGGTATGTTTATGCGTGGTGATACTCAAGTTTTATCGATCGTAACTTTGGGTGCTCCTGGTGATGTGCAAACTCTAGACTCAATGGAAGAAGAGGGCACAAAACGCTATATGCACCACTATAATGACACTCCCGCCACTTATGGTGAGACCGGTCCGTTACGTGGTCCAGGGAACCGTGCAATCGGCCACGGAGCGTTAGCGGAGAAGGCATTGGAGCCAGTGTTGCCTTCGGAGATTGATTTCCCTTATACGATTCGTATTGTATCTGAAGTATTAGGCTCGAACGGTTCGAGTTCGATGGCCTCGACCTGTGGATCGTCCCTGGCTTTGATGGATGCTGGCGTGCCGCTTAAAAAAGCGGTGGCTGGTATTGCGATGGGTTTGGCCAGTGAACCAAATGGTCGCTATGAGATTATCACTGACTTACAAGATGTAGAAGACGGACCAGGTGGAATGGATTTCAAAATTACTGGTACTAAAGATGGCGTGACCGCAATACAGATGGACACCAAAACCGATGGTTTGTCTTGGGAGATTGTTGATACCACTTTCAGTCGTTCACGTACCGCCCGTTTGGAAATTTTAGAAGCGATGGGCAAAGTTATGCCAACACATCGTGCTGAATTGTCCAAATATGCCCCACGCATCGTGGTAATCAATATTGACCCAGAAAAGATCCGCGATGTTATCGGTCCAGGCGGCAAGATGATCAACAAGATTATCGCCGAGACTGGTGTGTCAATTGATATTGAACAAGATGGTCGAGTATTTGTTACTTCGAGTGATGCGGTTGGAATGGAAAAGGCGATTAAATGGGTTAATGATTTAACTCGTGAGCCTGCAGCTGGTGAAATCTTTGAAGGCACAGTTGTTCGTATGGAGGACTTTGGTGCTTTTATCAATATTTTGCCTGGTAAGGATGGTATGGTGCATGTGAGTGATATCGCTTGGGCACGTACTAACAAGCCAAGTGATGTGATGAAGCTTGGCGACAAAGTAAAAGTACAAGTAAAAGAAGTGGATAATTTAGGTCGGGTGAATTTGAGTATGAAATCTCTGTTGCCTCGTCCTGAAGGATACGTTGAGCAGCCACGTCCAGAGCGTAGTTCCGGCGGTAGCCGGGGTGGGTTTGGTGGACGCAGTGGAGGCGGACATCGTTAAAAATATCTAAACAAAAATATGCCGATTAAAAACCGGCATATTTTTTATTAACAGTCGAGTGGAGTTGACTTTTGGGGTGGATAATATATAATACTAGCGCTTTTGCGGGTGTCGTATAATGGCTATTATCCCAGTTTTCCAAACTGGTGACACGGGTTCGATTCCCGTTACCCGCTCTTAGATGGCCAATAAACAGAGGGTCGACTTGACATTTTTGTTCAAAAAATATATATTATAAGTCGTCAAATAAAACTTGCGGGTATAGTATAACGGCTATTATGCGTCCTTGCCAAGGACGAGTCACGGGTTCGACTCCCGTTACCCGCTCCAATGTGAATAAACAGCTTGAAAAGAGCTGTTTTTTCTTTTATCTTCGCAATAAATTGTCGGTTCTAACATGGCCTTTTGAAGGACTTCATCCTTTAAACCTTCACGCAAAGTTAAGTATGGTTTTTGCAGTTCAATATGCAGTTTTTTGTCCTTTAAATAAAAGTTCTGACCGAGCGTTCGTAAAATATCGGTTTTAATCTGTATGTCTCCGGCCTCAAATTTGATTTTGGCATAGGTGGCAAACTCAAAAGCACCTTCCGTTAATTCTACCCATTCATTGACCCCTGTCTCAATTTCTCTTATCACACCCTCAATTCGCGCCTTCTCCGTCATTAAGGAATTTTTCTGTTCTCTATATTCGTTATCACTTAAAAATGTTCGGTCAGCGTTACTCGGTGATATAAACAAATTTATTAAATTATCTATGCTTTTAAGGCAGTTGTTATAATTTTCTTGTTGAGCCTTTAATACAATCTCCCGGTTCTTTTCCTCAATAATATTTCTGTTCCTTAATATTTCAACAGCCCAATGCAAAAATTCTTCCGGTATAGTAATGGCATCTAGATAGGTAGAAATTTGTTTTAGAATTTCCTCACTGGTTATTGATTTTTGGCTGCATGTCTTACCACATTTATTATGCGAGCAATGGTGGTAAAGATGTCTTTTAATACTTCCGTCCTTCATCTTTTTAAATTTTTCTTCGGCAGTTATCATACCATCGCATTCAGCACAACGGATTATTCCATTAAAAGGTAACCTTTTATATTTAGGCCGTGGTTTTCCGCTCTGCCCTAATATTTTTTGTGCCAAATCAAACTGTTCTTTCGTGATCATTGGTTCATGTTTGCCTTCGTATATTTTTCCATTATAAACAAATTCACCACAATAAAAAGAATTGGTAAATATTTTATACATTGCACTTAAACATAATGGCTGGCCATCTTTGTTTCTCAATCCATACTCATTGCATACTATCTGATGAATTTGATTAACGGAGTAGTTGCCGGTTAGCAATAACCCCCAGGCTTTTTTTACCAACTCAAATTTTGATTCGTCTTTAAATAATCTTTTTTTACCTTTTTCTCCTGCTTTATCGTTTAGATATCCGATAGCAGCAATGCCCGGTCTCCATCCTTTTTCAACTTTTGTATTCATTCCTCGCTTAACATCCTTGCTTAAGTCAAGGACATACTGGTTGGCCATGCCAAACTCAACAGCCATCATCAATATGTTGTCGGTGGGTAAGTATTCTCTACCAGGCGTAACAATTGATTTTATTATCCCTTGTTGTAAAAGCCATTGTATCTCACCGCCATCAATTGGATTTCTGGCTAGACGGTTTAATTTCCAACAAACCACACCATCTGCTTCGCCGCGTTTTATCATTTTCATCATTTCATCATATTGTGGTCTACCTGGTTTCTTTGCCGACATTGATTCGCCAAATGTTTTGATAATATTTAAGCCTTTTCTTTTAACTTCATATCCTAACTCCTTTTTTTGATCATCAATAGATTGAACTTGACGATCTTCGGAATCAGTAGATTTTCTACAATACATGATATAGCGTAATGACATATAATTTAATTTTAATAATAAATAAAAGGACGGTCTGGTTGACCCAACTCTATACATTCCGAAGGAATGATATCGCTGGCAGACCGCCCTTTTATGGCAGTGATATCAAAAAATAAAACCTTCGGATAGATTATAGGTTGGGTCAACGGATATATTATAGCATATGATTTTAGTTATTTCTATATTATCTGGACTTAAAAAAGTAAACCAAAGTAAACAGAATTATGGCGGTCTTTCAAACCCTTGAATCTCTCTCAACAGGCGATGTCCTTGTTGTTTTGCTGTTTTGGGACTAAATCCTGCCCGAATTGCCGCCTCTTTGGCATTGCCTAATGTTGCTATGTAGTTATGCAAAAAACGTAGTCTCCGCAAACAAGGCCCATTAAACGCTGGAAGGCGCTTCACAATTGTGTTGTTCATGACATAGTCTGCAATATAAAAAAATACTAATTTATTTGGTTTGCAAAAGATAAGATCCCTTATAAAACGTATCTCTTGAATATTAAACCTTGGTAGTTTTTTAGGTTTTTTAAAATCGTCTGATAGATATAATGTATTTAAACACTCTATAAGAAATTTGGTGCTATAAGTCGTTTCCTTCTTGGTGTGGGTTTGTTTCATAGAGATAGTTTTTAATAATTAAATTTAAAATATCCGTCATTACCGAACCTTTGGAGGCGGCAACAACTTTAAGTTCCTTATGCAACTCCTTATCAATACGAACTTGTTTTGTATTGTTTTTATTATTTTGTAACTTTGTTGACATATTATTACCATCACCCTTCCCTAGATAACCCTCTCCCTCCCTGCACTCCCTCAACCCGAATGTCCTACTTGTCCTGTCCCTCCCGTAAAGAGTCTCGTCTTTACTCAAAGGTTTGGTTAGTTTGGTCATTTTAAGTGAAAAATTTTTCACTCATTCGGTATATCGGTCGTTTGGTCGGTCGCCCATAATCTCTGCTAAATTTTATTTTATATCGTTTTAGCCAGCGCTATGGGTGCGCCCTCATACGATAAGGTTCAAAGTCCTGATCTATTTCTTTGTTAGAAATAAGTCGGGGCTTTTAACTTTGGGATATGTTGTTAAGCCATTTTAAATTAGCCTGTGGCACAAAATTTAAGATAGCATTCGGCATAGCAGCCCCTCCGCTCACAAACTCTCGGCCAGCTATTTTGTTCTTCTTGGTCTCTCTCATCCAGCGACATTTGTCTTGTGTGCTACCGCTTCTTAAATTTAAATCAGGATCCAGTGGACAAAGATTTTGAGAACAGGAGTTAAAATTTGGGCAATGACGTAAATTATCAACGGCGTTTAATTCTTTTGTCATATTTATGTATTATTTTTTGGAGTTAAGCTATGTTTATTATGTTCTGCTTTGGTTATGGGTTGAAAAACTAACTCAACAAGCCGGAGAAGTTTGATCCCGATTTCACACGCTTCTTTCTTGGTTGTTTCTTTGCCATGTCGTTTGCAAAGAGTTTGAAATTCTAGGATTTCGTCCTCGGACAAGATCATAATTAAAAATCACACTGGGTTATAGTGTGATTATATATGACTTAATTTTGAGTAGTGTGACGATAACTGGCACCAATTAAAATCAGTCACCAAATAACATTTTTCTCTTTTTTTGAATTACAGAGTAGATTTTTCTTACAAGTGAGGCTTTACTTGTTTTTTTAAAAAACTTTTTAGCTATTTCTTTACTGGTGTATTGCTCTAACTTTTTATCTACTTTATATCCATTTTTTTTCTTTATTTTTTCATATTCAGTTTCACTATACTGTTTTTTTAGTATTGATAGATACATACTGGGGTGTTCAACCCACTCTTTTTTTCTTTTCCGCATTTCCTCTTCAATTTTTATAGCTAAATCTATATCAATTTTGGGTCTTAAATCCAGCGTTACCTTTGATGGCAAAAATTCTTTTTGTAATTGTAGTAATTTTTTGGTCGCTGCTCTAATTTCTTCTTTTGTTAGCGATGCATATGCTTTAATTGATACCCACTTATTAGATCTGTTTCCGCTAGGGTCTGGGCCAAGAGAAACAGCAAAGTTAATTTTAGGAGCATCTATTTTATTAGAAATAATAAAATTTTTTATATGAATCAAAAAATTATACCGTAATTGATATTTTTTTGTTAAACTTTCTGCATTATAAAAAAGACCGCTCTCATCCAATAATGATCTTTTGTTTGGGGGAAGCGCGTTTAGGTTTTTGCCAAGCCAATGTTTTTTTAGTATTTCATTATCAAATCCATGTACAGGAATTTTTATTTTTTTTCTGATCTTTTTAACATCCTCCAAAAATTTTGGATGACTTGCGAGCAGTTTCATTATAAACAAATTTTCTTTATATGTTTTTTCAAACATATGGTAATTTTAAAAATTATACCTTTGTTGACTTGAGGGTAAATAAGCTGTAATATTATGATATTATAATTTAGTATATATTAGCTTAACTACAAAGACAAATTACTAATTACAATACCTAACCCCTAGAGACTTCTGGCGATTCTTTTCTAGGATATGGTAATCAAACCCTACGCGAATAAAGATGGTCTTCTGACCAGCACTTATTCGCGTAGGTTCACTCCCGAAAGGGGGCGAGGCAGGTCCGAAAGGATTTGTCGCTGTGTCGGGAGGCCTTTTTTGTTCTCTCGGCGAGCCCTAATTATTAAATCCTACGCGAAAAATATGAAGAAATATCTTCTAATTTTATTCTTGGTAGCAATCATGTTTCCCTCGGTAGCTTTTGCTTCTTGGTGGAATCCTTTTTCTTGGAAAATTTTTAATTCCTCTCACAAAAAAGAAGTAGTGCTACAGGCACAGGCGGTTAATAATAAACCAGTAGTTAGTCCAACGGTAGAAAACAAAAAACTACAAAATCAAAATTTAAATTTAGAAAAAAAACCAAAAGAAATCGCTAATGATGAATGGTATAATGTTACAATTTTAACTCCTCCGAACAGAAAATCAGATGATCCACCTGGGGGAATGAAGTTTGAGGTTAAACTTAAAAATCTAAATGTAACCCCGTTTATTACAAATCTAGGTATCTGTGGATGTACTCTTTCTGATCTGAAAGGGAAAACCTACAGAACTGAATTTTCCGGTGAAGGTAGATTAAAAAAGGCTTTATTACCAGGAGAGGAAGCCAGCTTAAATTTTTTTAGTACGTTCAGTCATAGAGAATTTGTTAAAAATGGTGAAGTTGAGTGTCGCGGGGAAAATACTTTAGATTTTATTATGTTGGATTGGAGTAAAAATATAGTTAAGTGTATATATAATCAATCCGGTGAGTGTGCATGTGAAGATCTTGGCCCAATGCATGTTGTGAATTGTGATTTCAGTATTTCAACAGATGGCAAGCAAGCTTCTTGCTGGGGCAAATATCCGACGACAGTAAAAATAGATTAGGATTTATCCAAATTGCACCAAAATTATGGATGTTAAACAAATCAATGAGTACGCTGAAAAATTGTGTAGTGTTATTAAACTCTATTACCTAAAGGATTATTGTGATAATGATAAAAACTGGTTTAGTGCCTGCCAATTATCAATGCGTAATTTTGTTTTGTCTCGTAATGGGTGGCTTAAAAGTGATAAATCTGAAGATACTTTGGTATTTGCTGGCAAACACCACTTAACGGTAAATATACTCTACAGCGGCTCACCGGGTGAGCTCATGCTAAATACAGCAATCGGTATTGCCAAAGCAGAGTTAATTGATAATTTTAACACCAATGGAAAAAATACGCTTGAAGACACTGTAACAAACATTGAAAAATGTGTTAGAGGTCAGGATTGGATAATACCATTTGTGCGTAATAAACATTTTACCCAAAACAATAATAAAAATATGAACAAACACACCTCTATTCTTCGTTGGCTCTCAATAATACCAGTGGTTTTTACAATTGTTTATTTATCGGATTGGATTGTAAGATTTATTTTATGGTTTTTGCGTTTACCAATAATTATATTTGAAAAGATTTTTGGTTTTGGTTCCGGCCCAATTGGAAAATTGTTTGATAATATAACAAATTTTCTTTTTGGACTTAATAGTATTGGCACTTTGACCGTAATTTTTTCTGGTCTACTAACAATGTCAGCAATTGTTTATCTTTTGGCCATTATTATACCTAAAGACAATAAATCTACCGCACGAACATTGGCAATAATTTTATTGACTTTTTTCGCTATTAGTTTAGTTGCCACTTTTTTATCTAACAGAATGACAGGAGAAGTCATACTATATACAATCGTTTTAACAACGGGAGCTATTTTGGGGTGGAATTCAATTAAAAAAGAGACAGAAAAAGAAAGGGAAAAACATGAGTATCTGGTTCAAAAATATATTAAGCGTATTTTTATTTTTACAACTCTGTTTACGGTATTTTTGTTATTTTTTTCTTGAGATAAGGTAGGTTCATTATTTGGAGTGTGTTATAGTGGTACATTAACTTTATGAAAGGTAAGCACGAAAAATATATAGTATTATTCTTTTTCGGCGTTGTCGCAATAGCTGGTATTGTTATTTATAACAACAATAAAATAAACAGCTTTTCAAATTCACTTACCGTAAACGCACAAGCCAATAATAAAGCAGTAGAACAACAAGTAAATAATGGCTGGGAAGACTGTGAAAATTATAAAGATATAGAAATTTTTAAAAAACCAAAACAGATTGTCTGGTTAGCCAAAATGAATGGTTGTCTAGAGAGTTGCCAAGGAGGGTCTTTTACCAGTATAGAAGCAGGAGTTGAATACCCAAGGTTTGCCGCCTATCTACCAGATGGCGAAAAAATACCCGAGGAGTATAAGGATAAAAATGATCTAGTTTTAAAGATAGTCGGCGAATGGATCGGCATTGGCGACGATTATTACAATACCGTTTTTAGTGGTCAATGCGTGCCTATAATTACAATTAAAAGCGTTACACCGGCAGCAAACATTTGATAGATTTGGATATCTGTATAATCGTAGTAACTAAAGCCTAAAAAATGTGAAAAAAATATTTCTCTATATATTTTGGACGATGATGCTAATATTTATCGCGGTAGCGCTAATTTATGGGTTTATAACTTATTCCATCTTTAAGGTAGATTCAAGTGGGCTGATTTATGATGGTCTTGGCAGACAACTTTATGAAGCGCCTCTTTGGGCGAAGTTTTTATTATTGAACGAACACCGGTGGCCTGGTTTATTTTGGACAATATTTGATAGAGCAGCATGTGTTTGTTTTGGCAGTTTGGCATATATAATGCATAAACTTGCAACAAAAATGAGCATTGAATAAAAATTTGTATCAAGTACTATGCCCATCCTCTCAACGTTTTACACCATAGTAATTCCAATTGAAAACTTAAAAAGAGTCTTAACTGATGAGGAATTACAAAAAGCCTTGGCCGAAAAGAATTATCTGACCATGGTTAGGTTTGATGATAATTTATATAGTGAATCCACAATGGGCCCTTATGATAATGAAATTGTTATTAAGTATTGGGAAAGCAAGGGTTTAATTCCGACAGAAATAGTTAATGGAGAAGAGCGTTGGAAAGATCTGTGTCTGGTGGCTGCACCCGATAATCAGCCGACAGCACCTTGTGATTGGGTTGAAATCTTCTCTGTTGATGAATATAACAGCTATATTAACTTGAAAGGAAAACCAAGAGATCTTCTAGTAAAACAAACATCTTCGGTTGAAGAATTTGCGAAAGCATTAAAATACACGAAACAAGAATTGCAGCAACTCCTTCACAACAGGCCTATAACAAAAAAAGTCTGTTTTAGAGATTATTGAGTGTCTTCTAAATTAGGTTGACTTACCCATGTTGTTAGGCTAACATAAAGCCGTAAAACACTTTATGAAAAAGGCCTATCTAACTTTTCTATTTTTATTCATTTTTCTTCCATCGGTAACCTTGGCCCACCCCGGACGCACGGATTCTTCTGGTTGCCATACTTGTCGCACAAATTGTGCTAAATGGGGGCTTTCTACGGGCGAATATCATTGTCATAGGGCAAAGACACTCCCGCAGCCAAAAGAGCCCATTAAAAGCCATTTTAGCGAGACTGGTGGGTATATCACGCCGGCACCGGAGTATAAACAACCTGCCACTAATATTAAAAAGGCAGTTACGACAACCGCCGAAGTTAAGCCGGTAGTAAAACAGGTTGAAGTTAAATCAACTGCTAAACAAGCAGAGGTTAAAGTGAGCGAATCGTGGTTTACTAAGTTGGTTAGATTTTTGTTTAAATAATATGGAAAAAATTAGCCTTATAGCACAAGTATTCTTAGTTTTAATAACTATAGCGGGCTGGTTTGCCGTCTACTACCTAAATTTAAAACAACAACGGAAAAATTTGGAAGATAACGCAAAATATAGGGTTTATGAAAAATTTTGGTCGTCAAGAGGACTTATATATAGCACACATAATCAATTAAGTAGCCAAATATTTGTGGGCCCGCCATTTATTCTAATGGATTCCACAAAAATTCTTGGGCAAGTCACGAACAGGCAGGAAGATGTGTGGAAAGGACAACAGAACGCTATACAGATCTTTTTTGAATATCGGAATAAATTAGCGTCGTTAAATGAAAATTTTAATGACACATATCTACAATTTTGGAGAGATGTTGAAATGTGGTTACATGTAATGCCAGACCTTGAACAATCGGCAAAGATTCTTTTTTCTGAATATACTATTACAAAAGATTTAGTTTACAAACATATTAGTTATTTACAGATTCTTGACGCTCAAAAATGGGAGACATTTAATCGCAACGATATCAAAGAAAGAGCAGAGACGGTATGGGGTAGTATGTCTAACCTCAGTGCTTACACGGAGGATTTTATGGCGTTAATTCACAACGAGCTTGTTGGTCCGTTATTTAAGTACAAAAAAACTGTCAGGGTCCCAATGGATCAGAGATATAAAGTGTTAACTAAAGATGGTTTGAAAATTATTGATAGTGCACATAGCATAAAATGATGATTAAAAGTTATCAATACAAAACTTCGTTTGAGTAGTGGTTATTTGGCACCATTTTTGCATGATGGATGATGGTGTTGCTTTAATGTAAAAAGGGTTGTATACTATAGATAGTGAATATTCTTCAATTTTACATGATGTGTTATGTGGTGGGTTCTTTTTAGTGAGTAGGCTTTATAAATATTGACATTTTTTAGTAATTGTGTTTAAATGTTATACTAAACTTATATGGGGAATTTGTCACCACTACAACATAGAATCAACGTAATATTAGCTAATCTCAGAGTGAAATTATTTCCGAGTAATAATTTGATAAAAGAGGTGCATGTTTGTTGTAACCAAAAATTACCAAAGGATGTTAAGGTGATTTGGAAAAGAGAAGATGATGGTTTTATAGTTGGCCATGTTAATGTAGATGGTTATGAGTTTACTACCCAAGGTAAAAATGCTAAAGATTTTATAAACATGGTAAATGATGCCATCTACGCTATTTACGAAATCCCCCCACAGTATATTCCTTATCTTGGTGGTTATCAAAGATATTTTCCTAAACCAGATCAGCTAGAACTGTTAAAAGATAAAAGCATTACAAATTCAACTCTTGGTTTCTATCAAAACCAACATTGTCCAGCATCTTAAGAATATGGGTGAATTTGCAGATGTAAAAAGAAAGAAAATTTTAAAGCTGCTGAAAAAGTTAGCTCAAATAAATGGCTTTACAATCACTACTGGAGGTAATCATCAATGGGTAATTAGGTATACGAGCTGGCAGAGACCTTTCCCAATCCCATTTAAACAAAATAAGTTAAAAAAATGTTATATTGAGGATCTTGCAAAGCTGGTCATTGCAACTGGAACATGCACAGAAGAAGTTTTTAAGGAATGGATAGGGTAAAATAAAAATAAAATACACCTATTTTGTGAGTGTATTTTTTAATTTTGTATAAAAAATATAGTTCTAACATCCTCTACTAAGGAGCTCACTTTTCGTAAAACACCAAAACTCTGCTAAGTCTGGCAGAGTTTTTGGTTCTGATATTTGGCATAAGGTACATATATTTACTACCCCTTTGGAGAAAAAATGGCAAGAGTAGAACCGATTGAAAAAGGATTATTTTTTTGGTATAGTTAATCATAATGACTACTATTTTGAACCCCTGTTATTTTAACCTTTTTATGTATAGCATTCTTTTTCCGTTAATTTTGGTCTTTGTTATTTATTTTTTGGTAAAAGAATACAAAAGATACAGGTGGCCAAAGGTTTTTTCAAGAAAAATTACAAAAGAGCTGGGGAAACAGTTTGATAAATTGTGGAAAGCCAAAGATGACGGCCTCCTGGATTTGAAAATTTTTGATTCAGCCAAAAGAGTGTTTGAAAAATATTCTATTTACTTTTCTTCTTCTTTGGAATGGACACCACTTCTTAAGAATGACGAAGGCCCAATCGACCCCGACCAGGCTGTGATTTTACGAAAGGAAATGGATAATTATTGGGTCATGGAAAAAAGTGTTATTTGCGATAATCATGTTTATAAATTTGAAGAAAAGCCCGATGGCGTTTTTATGCTTTTTAGGGATGGAGAATTAATAGGTGAAGTTAAAAGTGGAATTACGGATAGTAATAAAGTTTGTTTTATAAATCCACCAGACCCTAAATGTTTTTTTAATTCAACGCCATCTTGGGGAGAAGTTTTTGTCTGGAAAGATAACTATATTATTAAAAGCTATACAGAGAATAGTGCCACCTTTAAAATCAATAATGACTTTTTAGAACTTCCAAAATCATGGGATGGAAAAATGAAAGCTCATGCTTTTGTTTTGGATAAAGATGGAGTTGTGGAATCTGCTGTTTTTGAAATCAAAGAAACATTAAATCCCCCGATTCCGCTGGATAATATTTATTGGTGCAAGTATCTTGGAAATGGAAAATTATCTCCACCAACATTGATTATTTCACAGGCTCATTTGGAAAGCGCGAGTATAAATGAGGTCAATTAAATTTATAGGTAGAAACCAATTTATTTTGGTAAACCGTTCTAACATCCTCTATCAAGGAGCTCGCCGTAAACTTCGCTTAAACAGCGGGGTTTTTTGTTATACCCACAAGAAGAGTCGAACTAAAACAAAAAACACTCAGTAATTCTGAGAGTTTTTTATTCCTCAATCACTTCTATAAATAAAAATGATAATCGGAGGGGAGGTCAAGACTTGCGTCACGACCCCCGTTGCGAGTGCGTTCGTCAAACCTTGCGGTCTTCAGAACAGCACTGACACAGTTCCCCTCCGAGCGCGCCGGCCGTGTGACCGACTACGCCGGCTTATCGGCCGACTTCTGCGCGCGCATGACCCGCACGTAGCCGAGCACGTCGGCCCAGCTCGAGACGAAGGCCGGGCCCATCACGTTCTCGTCGTGGACGAGGCCGTTCTGGGTCCAGAACTCGATCTCGGCGGCGTTGTTGTCGATGACGCCGGGGTCGTGGGGCTCGCGCGGGGCGCTGGGGCCGGGGAAGCTGGTGTAGAGCTGCCACGACGTGCCGTCGTCCGAGATGCCCGCGATGACCGTGAAGAGGGACGTCGGCTGCTTCTCGATCCCGACGAGGACGTGGCTCGGCACGTCGCGGCCCTTGCGGAACGCGAAGTACATCTGCCCGTTGTCCACGACGGGGAGGCAGCCGTTGAGGCCGACGATGCGCCCCATGTCGATGGTCGTCAGCAGGAACCCCCCGCTCTCGGGCATGGTCACCATGCCGATCGCCTCCTCGAGGAGGGCCATCGCCTCGGGGTGCGCCTCGAGGTGCTTCTGGGTCTGGTCGGACACGATGACCTTCTTGCCGCACTTGCTCTGGAATTCCATCGGAAAACCTCCATTGTGGCCGGATTGGTTGCCGGCACTTGGTTCACTACCCGCCCTAAGAGCGCGGAATACTTAACGCCAGACTGACGTAAAATACACCGCGTTTTAGTGCAGATGATGTAAGGGAACTGTGTCTTGTAAAGAACAGCGTTCCATTATTAGGAACCGAATGGTATAGCATAAAAAGGGATTTTTGTCAAGATTAAGGCTAAAAAATGGCTAATTTAACTGTTTGCACAAACTTCTCTATTTATCAAAGCAGTTCTAACATCATCTACTAAGCAGCTCAGATTTTCAAAAACCTCAAAACTCTGCTAAATCTGGCAGAGTTTTTGGTTCTGATATTTACTACCCCCTTTGGAGAAAAAATGGCAAGAGTAGAACCGATTGAAAAAACTGTAAATATCTGGTAATCTAATATGGTATATTATTTATATGGACAAACAAGAAGAGATTAAAAAAATTAGAAAATTAGTTCAGAATAGAATTAAACTAAAAAAAGAACTGGCTAGCTTGCCAGAATTTAAGGAACGATTAAAAAAAGCAAAAGAAAAATATGAGGCCAAACAATGAGGGCATATCAATCGGTGCAACAGAACTTTCGCGTGAAAGGGTCCTTGAAATGTCACCAAAAGAATTGGTTGATTATTTTACTCACCTTGAAGAATCTGGGGGATTAGAAGCATACTTGCAAAGAGCTTCCAAGGATGATGCTTTGGTTGCTATGTTTAGTTATTGGGAAAAGTGGTTGACAAATGATCAGCGCGCGATGGTTGATGATATTGTAAGACAGAAAAAAGAGTTATATCCTGGAAACAGTGAGTCATTACCACTAGAATTGGAAAAAAGGTTTACTGGAGACGAACTTGAAATTATTTTTTCAAATTTATTAGCTATACAACTTACTTTTGGTTGCTCCAAAGGTTGTCCGTTTTGCGGTTTTGATGCGGTTCCTGGCGTAAGAGAACACATACCTTATTCTCAATTGGCTAATATGTTTCAGAGGTTTGGTAAAGAGATTGGGGAAAGTAAGCCGTTGTTGTATTATGCTTCAGAACCAACCGATTACCTCGACGAAGATAATACATACATGGATGTGCATCAGTTGGCAGTAGAGTATGCTAAGTATAAGCCACATGTAACGAGTAAAAATACTGATACTGAGTGGGTTGATTTTTTATCTAAAAAAGTAAATAAACCAAGAATAAGCTTGTTTGGTGTTCCAGAAGAATCAATATTAAATTTGGAAAGCTTGTCTGCAATCACAGGTATTGAATTAGGGGGAAGACAAAAAAAACACTTTGAGGGTTTGGGAGTTTCAAGACAAAAGACAGAAGCGCCATTTAGTGTTGGGATAGGCTGTGGAAGTGGTATCTTAATTACACCACGAGGTTTGTATAATACTTTAACTTTATCAAGGACCAGCGATAGGTTTCCTCAGGGTATAGCAATTCAACCGTTTGAAAAAGAAGATGATAATTTTGATATAAAAATAGGGTCAGATGTTGTTGAAATAATGAAGAATACTTTAATAGGCAAGTTGCGTGCCATTACTGGTTTTTTCTTCGTAAGACAGCATGGTGTAAAAGTGTATGTAAAAGTTAATGACGCTGGTAAAGTTGTTGATTTTTACAAACAAAACGAACCTTGGAACCGGGCTGATCACCAGCCATTTTTTGTGGAACTTGTTGATAGGCTCTTAGCGTCTGAGAAAGTAGCTGGTGTAAAATAAATAAATTTATTTTTATAAAAAATAGACAGATAACAAATTAATTTATAATTAAATTGGTTCTAATATCCTCTGCCAAGGAGCTCAGATAAAAACTTCGCTTAAACAGTGGAGTTTTTTCTTAATATGGTATTAGAGAAGAGTCATATTTTATTGCTTTAAACCGTGAAAAAAGTAGTTTTTCTATATATTTTCACGGTTATATTGACAAAATAGTGAAAATATGCTATAATTGTATTAGATTCTACATTTAAGTTAGTATATGGCTAAAATATCTAATGTTTTCAATAAAATAAACGACTTACGTAAACGTTATTATTTAGCGGCTGTTGGCAGACAATCACTTTTGAAATTAATTAGCGAAACTGAAGTAGCTGAACAAGTTTACAATTCTAATGCTATAGAAAACAGCACTTTGTCCCTTGAAGAAACAGAAAAAATTCTACTGCAAATAGATCTGGACAGATATATTTCTGAGCGAGAAATTTTTGAAGCTAAAAATTTAGCACGTGTGGTCTCATATATAGATACCAAAGCTAAAGAAAAAGAACTCGATTTGGATGTTATTTTGATGTTACACAAAATGTTAATTAGTAATATTAGAGAAGACGTAGCGGGACGTTTTAGAAAAGAAAATGAGTGGGTGCGAGTTGGTAATCATATAGCAGTTGATCCTAAAGAAATAATTGGTCGCTTAGAAAAAATGCTAGCTGAGTACAATGCCGAGAGCCAAGAAAATGTTATAAAAAGAATAGCACGTTTGCATTTAGCTTTTGAATACGTTCATCCTTTTGTCGATGGTAATGGTCGAATTGGTAGAGTGTTAAATAATTATTTATTGATCAGAGAAGGGTTTGTGCCGATAAATATTAAATTTATTGATAGAAAAATGTATTATGAAGCATTCAAAGAGTTTGACACCAATGAAGCGACGGGTGTAATGGAGGAGATCGTCGGCCGTGCTTTGACCAATAGTTATCATAAGAGGTTGGCATATTTAGAGAGTAAAAATATTATTACCCTTAAAGAGTACGCACAAAAAAATAAAATATCACATTCAAACGCTATCAACAAGGCTACTCGTCAAACTATTGAAGCTTTTTTGGAAAAGGGAATTTGGAAAATTGGAGAATAATTTGTTGTAAGCAGGTTCTAACATCCTCCACCAAGCAGCTCACCGTAAAACTTCGCTTAAACAGCGGGGTTCTTTGTTTGCTTAAAGATTTTTAATACTGTATACTTAAAACAGTATTTTTGTTTTAATTATTTTGATAATATTACTTAATTGTATGTCAGAGAACAATATTGTTCATAACATTGACTTGGACAAGCCCGTAACACCAGCTATGGCGCGTGATGCAATGGTGGAGTGTTTTTATGAAGCACATTGTACGGACACAGGTTTAGACGAAGGTGATCCTAATGTTAATAGAGAATATATTTTGGATGTTATCAAAAAAGCTACTACTGATATTGGTGAAGATTTTGAAAACCCTACCAAAAAATCACTTTTAAAGACAGTGGAAAAATTAAAAGAGTTTGCTAAAAAATTTCGAGATCAATCTGTAATTCAGAAGCATGCCGCTGAGATGGTTAAAATAATAGAAAAAATAAAAGAGTAACTAGGTTATTTAAAAAGCGATATAATAAAACAGTTTTTGGTAACGTGGGTTGACAAAGTATGAAATGCGAGTATAATAGGGGATAGATTACATCGCGGGGTAGAGCAACCAGGCAGCTCGCAAGGCCCATAACCTTGAGGTTCCCGGTTCAAATCCGGGCCCCGCAACAATGTTGGACTCTGGTCATATAAAGTGGCCAGAGTCCTTTTTGTTAAAGGGTCTTCCGGAGGTTCGAAGTTTTTTTTAATCTCTTTTACTTCTTTGGACGCCTCTTCTAAAAGCACGAGCGGTTTTTGCGCTTGGAAAAGCACTTTTCCGTCTTTAAGTAATAGGTTCGAACCGAGACCCGACAGAATACTGCGTTTTGTAAATATATTATTTTCTTGGAACTTTTCTCTGGCAATTTGGGCGAATGAGAAAATCTTTCCCGCCCTTTCTTTAGACTTATCCTCTTGGTTATTTTTACCAGATAATATATATTCCAAATTTTCTTTCTCTTTATTAATTTCAGCCTTTTTTTCTTTGGCTACCGTTTCAGATATCTCGCCGTTAATACGCATGTCCACTATAGTATCTAGTTTTTTGAGACAAGATGCTAGGGATTTTTCTAAGTTGGATACTATAATATTTTGATCGTTTTCTTTTTGTTGAGTTTCGTTTTTTAATTTTTCCAAAGCCCAAACACAGAAATCATTCGGTATCTCTATTCTATTCAGGATGTCCGTAATTTGCTCCTCGATTTCTTTTTCTTGGACATACCTCTGTGAGCAGTTGGGATTCTTTTGTTTGGTACAATGATAATATGTATATACATGGGTGTTACCATTTTTTTGTTTCTTAACTCTTAATTCAGCGGTTATCATTGCTCCACATTCGCCACAACGTAATGGCCCCCGAAAAGCGAAATCGAATTTTTTCGGTCGCGGTTTATTTCGACCAGATATAATATCTTGTATTTGATCAAATTCTTCTTTGGTTATCATCGCGGGATGCTTTCCGTCATACCAGTTTCCACTACCTTGGGGGTATTCATATCTACCATAATAGAACGGCAGAGTGAACATGCGGTAAAAAGTACTACGACCGATCGGTTTTCCGTTATCCATACGGAATCCCCACTTATGAGTTATTACACGCCATAATTCTTGGACAGTGTACTGTCCAGTTAACATCTCTCGGAACGCTCTTTGGATGATGGGGAAGCGCTCTTTATCTATCAAGATACACCTTGATCCGCCGGTGAGATTTGGAGTGTTTAAGTACCCTGTGGGGGCGTGTGAGGGATATATACCCATTTCTGCTTTAGTACGTAATCCTCTGGCCGTATTGTGGCGTAGGTCGATAATGTATTGGTTAGCCATGCCTAACTCTACAAACATCATTAGGACGTTGTCGGTGGGGTAATAATCGCGATCATAAGCCCGTATGTGTTGGATAATACCTTGTTGGAGCATCCAGTTGATAATACCGCCGTCAACAGGGTTTCTGGCCAAACGATCTAGTTTCCAACAGACGATGCCGTTGGCCTCACCTTTTTTTATTCGTTCCACCATTTCATTAAACTCAGGGCGTGCACCAGGTTCTTTGGCCGAGTGGGCTTCGGTGAATGTCTTAACGACTTTAAGGCCGTCACGTCCAACGAGTTTTTTCATTTCACTAATTTGGGAATCGATAGAGAGGGCTTGTCGTTCTTCGCCCTCACTACTTTTTCTGCAGTAGAGAAAATATCTTAGTGGTTTTTTGTTGCTTCGCATATAAGAATAATTAAAAATTCCATTAAACCACGGTAATAACATGCCTTACAATATGGCGTCAATAATTATAATTAAAATTGAATATCCTCCGCATTAAGAGAAGCTTCGTCTCCAGCGTCTCCGCCGTCGGTATTTCTAATCAGCTTTATATGTATAATCCGCTCTCTTTTTTCTTTGATTCTCCATATTTTAATACCCGCATCCTCGAGATTGTTTTTGAGGATATTTAATGACTTGCTTAATTTTGCCGCGGACTTAGGCCAAGCTTTTTCATGGTTCGTATCAGTTTTTAATTCCGCAGCCTTCTCGTTAAGGCAGTTCAACAAACTTGACGCCGTACCGATCCATTCGTTTGTGTCTTCTATAAAACGCACTAGTATGTTAGCTAACAAACTACCGTCAATAACTTCTTCATTTTGGCTTTTTTGGTTATTCGCATAAGCTGTCATAAAAGCTCCCTGTTCATATCCCAAGGCCTCGGCGATTGCGCAACCCCAACTGGCGAAGTCTGCCATTCTAGGCATTTTTGGTAATCTAATAGTTGGTTTAATCAGCAATGCTTTGGAGATCGTGTCAAAAACTCCACCCAGTATGGAGGGTTTTAACTCGGTAAGTTCGGTATATAATTCTTGTTCTGATCTTCGCCCTGCTCCATCATCAGAAATTCTGTCTAATTCGACAATGATGCTACGTTCCATGAGATCGGGTTTCCCAATAACCAAATTGATTCCATTGATCATGACGCATCGCTTGATTTTGAATATAAAATCATCATCATTAGTAAACAGTGACCGTTTTGCAAATCCCGCTCCAGTTATAGCCCGACACAGTGTGTCTGACGAGCTTTCAGATAAGTAGCTAACATTATCAAAACAGAGCAACCAGCTGTGAGCTAACATTTGTACAAGCTCTACTTCTTTATTTGGAAAACTAATTGCGTCTAATTGAGAAGGATCAATTAAATCTTTTAATATCTTACACAAAGTAGATTTAGAAGATCCTTGCGGACCATGTATACACAGAATGGGGTGGGGGAAGTCAGGGATGAAACATGATACCACCCAGACCAACAAGAGTAGCTGCTTTTCTGGATCAGAAACATTTATAAATTTAAGCAATTCTTTTATATCTCCTTTTTTAATTGGGATTGTTTGTTGTTTTTGGTGGTTAAAATTTCGGAACATGATTGGTGGTTGTTCAACAATCTGCCACCCATTTCTATCGGTTTTAATAGCAGATCCGTTGCCTATGTCATACCACAGGTTATTGTCACCCCATGCAATTCGAATATTAAGGGGGATAGTACCGTTATCAGAGCAGGCCCGAGCTTCTAGGATTGAGATGATATTCGATCTGACTTCACCTCTAGGAGCCTTGTGCATTTTGTCCCAAATTAATTTAGACATCCAACGATTAAATCGTGTGCTTCCAATCCGCATAGTTTGGGAACCACTTCCCTGGGGGATGTTAGCGTAAGGTTCTCCCAATTCGTCGTGAAAAAGTTCTACACCACAATTTTCAATCAGTTTTAAAATCTTCGAGACCTCTTGATTGTTTTCTGGAAATTGTTGTTTTTCCTCAACCTCAATTAATTTTTTTTCTAGAATATCGTTTTCCATATATTAATAGTTATTGATTAAATTTTTTACTGCTTCCTTAAAGTTGTAATTATAGAGTAATTGAATAAGCTTTATACTATTCCCACCTTGTTGGCAACCAAAGCACTTAAAAGTATTTGTTTTGGTGAATACCGTGAAGGATGGGGTTTTTTCTTTGTGTAGAGGACACAGGCACACTAGGTTCCTGCTCGATTTCCTAAATGGCCCAGGCAACAAAGCTTGTATTGGGACAGTGTTAGCTTGGTCGATTTGTTCTTGTGTTATTAAACCATCTCTTGGTTTTTTACCATGAAGAAAATTATGTTGACGATGGAGACGGAACAAATGCTTATCAATTTCAACCAGTTCCGGAATAAATAAATATTTTACGCAGTCTCTGTTGAACTGTTTAGAAAAAGCGTTCATCGGGGACTCATTAATGCGAACGAGTATTTCATTAATGTGCTTTGTTAATAATATTCGTTTTTCTTTCCACTCATTAATTTTTAATTGGATGACCGCTCGCGCTTCTGGAAACCAGCTGAACAACTCCGCGTCTGTGGGGTGGGGCAGCATCTCTCGTTCCTTTTCGATATCTAATGCGTTAAACAAGAATTCTATTTCTTCATTTGTTGGCAGATTATCCATATTATTTGTTTTTAAAGTAAGTTAAAGCCTGGTCGATTTTGTCGCCATATATTAAGTCCATAAACTGAATAAACTTGGTCGCTAGCTCAGAAGCCTCGGAAGATGTGATTGGCGAACCAAAGTGTTTCAGATATAGATTTTGGAATTCAGTTGTTTCTTTCTCGGGAAACATAAGAGCCACGGGTAACGTGGCTCAATTATAAAATAATCGTTTTGGTTTGTATAAGTAAAAAGCGATATCACTTTTTGTCGTATTTTTTTGATAAGGAGATGATTTTGCCGATGCCGCCAATATCAACTGGTGGCCAGCCTTTTCCTTCAGAAATAAGGTTCAGCATTTCGCTGATTTTTTTATATGGACGACCCCTTTTTTGTATTATGAATTCGTCTCTTTCGGAAATTTTTTCATTTTTTGGACGGATATGATGAATAAGGGTATCTTTTTTCCGATAATGGCTTTGGTATAATTTGATAATTTTTTCTTTCTTTTGTAAGAAATTTTTTATGTCATTTATCGATGCGTAGGGGCTTATTCTTATGGCAATTGGGAACTCTAAATCAATGTCGTGGTCTATTTTTTGTTCGAGTCGTTTTAGTGTTTTGTCTGAAGGGTAAGTATATTTTTTTTGCATCAATAAATCATCTAATCTACAAAGGTCATAATCATAAAGCCAATGGTGTAGATCAGAATCGGTGTGATTGTATATAATAAAATCCCACAGAATTTCTTTCCAACACTGGTTGTAAAGATAATATTTCTTACAAAGTTTGTCGATGTCTTTGATTAAATTATCTAAGCTTTTGAGAGTTTCCTTGTGTTGCCAGCCGTCTGGTAATATTGGATAATGGTAATTTTCTTTTTTAGTATATCCTGTCAGTGGTATCTTATACTTTTTTCTCAATTTTTTTGCAATATTTTGGAATGAATCCATTTTTTTTATATCGCACCAGTAAGCATACAACCATTCGAAACCGTTGGTTGTGTTCTTTTTAGATTCTAATAGTACTTCATCTTTTTCTTTGTTCATATTGTGAATTAAACTACATAATTGACGCAGTATATATCGGTATGATAAACTAAAAAGCGTGAAACAACAATACTTATAAGTCCGAAGCTGAAAAAGCTATATTTTTAGCTTCTTGTGTATTGGAACGGGCGTTCCGATCAACACAAGAAGCATCTTCGGACGCTGATTGTTGTTTCACAGGTCGGGCGTCCGTTTTTGTTTTTTAAATTATTCATATGCGTTGGATAAAAGAAAACTGGTTCAAAATTTTAGCATCCGTACTTTTGGTTTGGGTAACGTTTTTTTGGACATACACAAAAATAAAAGACAATGACAGGCTGATAGAGATAAGCTTTATTTCTGTTTGTGCCGAACTTGGAGAGCAGGATGCCGCAGATTGTGCCAAGAATATTTTTAGATCCAACTATTTTTCAAGATTTCGTTATCCGCAACTTTTTAAATAATTAATCGTCCGTTTTTGTTTTTAAATTATAGAGTATGTGGGAATTTAAATGGGGGTTGTTTAAGAGTCATACTTGGCCAAAATGGGAGAAGGGGTTAAAATTCTTTGCGATTTGTTTGGTCGTTGCGTTGCTTTTAAGTTTTTTTTCTACCAGTGAGGAAGATTATATTTGTGAATCAGAACCACTTTTTGGTCAGAACTGCGGATTGGGCAAATCTTTTAACGGTGATTGGGCCGGTGTTTTGGTCAAGGGTGTTGGCCTTTGTATGTTTGGTACTTTTTCGCAGATTTATCTGAACAGTTTTAAAAAAGACAAAAATAAGGAATTGAGACCATAGCATATTCCCTTGCCCTCCCACGGTATCTTTCTTGCGCCAGAGAGTATCTGGGGTTGTCTAAATAGCATGAACACCGCAAAGAGCAAAAGAAAAACAAAGGAAACGGTAGAGACGATTAAGACGGTATAAAAACAAATTTTATATATTTATATGGAAATCACTATATCTAAAAAAAATCTAATAGTTGTACTCTGTACAATAATAATCGCATTGGTTGTCGGTGTCGGTTATTTTTTGAGGACGAGTCGGTCTAATGATAGGGTTGATAGAGAAGTTGAAGAAATGTTCAGGAGAATAGAGAGCGGGGAGAAGACCAAAGGAGAGAAGCTCTTGCTGAACTACTATAATAAAAAAAATCAACATGATATTCTAATATCAGAAGATTACGCTTCGGTTGTGCTTAACACCGAAAAGTGTTTTATGGTTGACCCGAAAGATCCAGAATGTTGGTTTGCTCGCGCGGTGGCTTTAGATCAGCTTGGAAAATCAGAGGAGGCACTGACGGCATTATGGAATGTGGCTGAATATGCCACCGGCACACGTAAAGATCAAGCTTTAAGTATTCTCGCCTCAAGACTAATGGCATCATCTACTAAGGAATAAATTAGGATGTGACATTTCGGACAATTCGGACAGTTTGGACGAGCTCGGGTCATACTGAGCGGCTATTCAAGAGTTTATTTGATTACTTAGTTGTTTACACGTTAAGCAATAACAGGCCTGTTAAGGGTGTTTTTTTAATTGACTTTAAAAAAAACAAATGATAAAGTATATTTTAATATTATTTATTTTAATTATGATACGAGCAGAGGAGTACAAAGATCTTATTGAGTCGTTAACGATAGGCGCGAATGTTGCCGAACAGGATTCTTTTTTGGAAGCAGCCAAAGTAGAGACGCCAATACTGAACGATTTTCTTGCGGATAAAGTGGATTTTATCTTAGGATCAAAGGGGTCTGGCAAAACCTCTATATTTAGGTTGACTCAAGCATTAAGAGACCCTCTATTATCTAAGGCACGTCTTCATTTAATTACGGGGGTAGAGCCTCAGGGCAATGCCGTTTTTGATTTATTTAAAAGAGACTTTGAATCTTTTTCAGAGTCGGAATTTGAAAATTTTTGGAAAATTTATTTTATTAATTTGGTTTATAATGATTTCATAACTAATGATTCGTTTACTGCGCAATTAAAATCCTGTAAATCAGAAATAGAGGAACTGATAAAAGAATGTGCGAGAATAGGGGTGCCTCAGATTACCCGTAATTCTAGCCTGTCTGAGATAGTGCAAAAAACAATTGCTGCGATAAATTCAAAAAGAATCAAGAAAATAAAAGTAAGTGCAATTACTGATGCTAACCAGCCTTCGTTGTTTACATCAACAGCCGAAATGGAGTTTGAACACAAAGACAACAATGTTTACAAAGAAAAAAATGATCTTCCTGTTTATGTAAATAAGATAGGACTTATTCTGGAGGGGTTACTTAAAAAAACCAACATCAGAATCTGGGTCCTTTTAGATCGCCTCGATGTTGTGTTCGAGCATGGTAGTCGGCTCGAATTTTTTGCGTTAAGGGGATTGTTAAGAGCGTATGAGAGTTTTCAAGTCAGTGCGGGTAGTCCGTTTAAATTTTTAAGAATTAAGATTTTTTTGCGTGATGATATCTTTGAGTTTCTTTTAAATCCAAATCAATTCAAGAGAATCTCAACTTACAAGGTCGCTAAAAGCTTACCGGCTTTAACCCATATAACTTCTAGAGCAACTAAAACACCCCTGAGATGGACTAAAGGAGAAATTCAGCAACTAATGCTTAAACGGTTATTTATCTCTCCCTTGTTGCGGACTTATTTTAAAACGAGTATTGCGGAGTTGAATAATGAAAAAACTAGAAATGATGTTTGGGATACGTTGTTTGGTAAAAAAATTGAACCAGGAGATAAAAAACCCGATTCCTTATCTTGGATTTACGCGAGATTAAGTGATGCACGACAAGTTACCCCACGATCAGCAATAGATTTTTTAGAGGGTGTTATATTCGAACAAAATAGGTTATTTAAGCTCGACAGTATAGAACAAGAGAGGTTTTTTTCTCCTTCCGCCGTTAAACATGGAATAGTTACAGCATCTAAAGAAAAGTACGGCAAGGAAACAAAAAATGAATACATAAAGATTGTTCCATATATAGAAAAAATAAGGGGGAGTAGCGCTCAGATAAGTAATCCAGATAAAATATTTGGAGATAATTATCTTGAGATTATGACAGAATTGGAAAAAATTGGCTTATTGTATAAGGTTGGTGATAATTACAAAGTTTCATTTATTTTTCGTGCCGCTTTGGATGTTCACCCGCAATTTTAAGTAATCGGCCGAAGTCTCCATTTTAGTAGAGTTAAAAGAATTTATCTTAATCGATCTCTGAAGCAAGTTCGAATGTCATCTAACACCCGCAACAAATAAAAAATGACCTAATGGCCATTTTTTATTTTTATATATTTTTTGTTTTAGTTGTTATTTAACTCATTGTGGTAGTACTGCTCATACATATCCCAAAAAGCCATAAATAGAGCGGCGATGATTGGGCCGATGATAAAACCAGAAGCGCCAAATACAACGATACCGCCTAGTGTGGAGAATAGGACTAATAAAGGATGTATTTGGATATCTTTTCCAACCAACACGGGTCGTAAGAAATTATCAATAGTGCTGATAAGCAAAGCCCCTACCACCAAGATTGTTATTCCTTGCCAAGTGCTGCCGGTTAGAAGAACAATCATTCCAGTCGGAAACCAGACGATAAACGAACCAAGACCTGGAATCACGCAGAACAACATCATAATTATACCCCAGATAAGCGCACCGGGTATGCCGGTAAGGGTAAACAATATTACACCCAGTCCTCCTTGTATTGCACCCAAGATTAAATTACCTTTAATAGTGGCGCGAGCAGTAGAAGTAAAACGATTGTAAAGTTGTTGTTCGTAGTTATCACCAAGTGGACAGAGATGCATTAGTTTGCGTAAAAGTTTTTCGCCATCACGCAATAAAAAGAACAATGCGTAGAACATGACGATAAACATTATTATGAAAGTAACCGAATCTTGGGTGAAAGCAGTGGCTGATTCAATCAAGAAGGTAGTCGTTTTTTGTGCCACTTCAGAAAATTTTTCTACCCAAAAAGTGTCGTTAAAATTGATCTGTCTGGTCAGTGGGTTGTTTTGTATCCAGTGGGTAATATTTTGAGCAGTTTGGGTTATCTGTTCACGATTTCCATTGATTGATGAGTATAGATCAACAGATTGTTTGAGTACCAATGTTCCAAGTACACTAAAAGGAATGACGATCACCAAAAAAACTGCTGCCAAAGTGATAATAGAGCTTAGGTCGGGGTGTTTTAATTTGGTGTTTAACCAGCGATACACGGGATAAAAAATCGCGGCAATTACCATTGCCCAAAAAATTGGGTAGACAAACACTTTGATGGTAGATAAAAATGCGATAGTGATAGCGGCAAGTAACAGTAAAAAAAGATAGTTGCGAACTTTAGAAAAATCCATATATTTTTTATTTAAAAATCTTTTACTATTATACCTTATTTATGCCTTCTTCGGCAACCACATTTGGCGACAAAATCATTTTTAGTGTATTCCACGAGATTATTCTCAGTCCTAAAACAAGTAATGTGTAGGATAAAATACCAACGGCGGTACTAATCAGCAAAGAGTTAGCGGGAAATTTAACTACAACCACCCCCATTAACACACTGGCCAAAGTAATTTTTGCCAGGGTGAGAATCTTGGGCAATGTTTTACTAGCGTGGGTTACAAGGATAAACAGTAAAAGACTGGAATATATTTCGGAAAAAATTGTCACGCCGACTGCACCCCAAACTCCAAAGCGAGGGATGAAGATAAAATAGCCGATGATACTTAAAATGGCGTTACTGCCATAAATCCAGAGGGCTTGGCGTTGGCGGTTTAAGGCGAGAGCGGTATAACCGAAAGTAACACCAAAACAGATGCCGAGAATGGAAAGGGCAAGGTAGCGCAAGATGTTACCGGAGCCAATAAATTTTTCGCTAGCAACGAAACTCATAATTGGTTCGGCTTTGATGACAATGCCAACTAAGAGAGGAAACAGTACTAGGGCAGTTAGGTTGATTGCCAAGCGATAGCGTTCTTTAAATTCTTCGGTTTGTTCGCGTGACCAGGCGAAAGTGATGAGCGGTAACATTATTCCCATTATCAAAGTGGCGATTTGGATAACAATGTCTAAAACACGATAGGCGGCACCGTAGAGTCCGACCAAAGTTTGGGAGACGAATAGCGGTAGGATCACGCGATCACCCTGGAGATAAAAAGAGTTGAAAATAACCGCCGTGGCATTGGGCCATATTTTTTTGTAAATTGCTTTGGATATTTCTCGGTCAAGAGAAAATCGTACGGGTTCGCTTTTGTACCAGAGATAAAAAAAGTTCAGGATTGACCCAAGAGCAACAATCGCCATGATCCAGAGGAAGCCCCAGTTGAAGCTGAAAGCGAGTACCACACCAACTAGCAAAGCGATACGGCCGATGATTTCTCCGATGGCCACAAAATTGGTTTTGATTTTCGCTTGATAGTAGCCGATGAAGGATTGATTAAGAGCAAGGGCAAAGAAAGAGACGGCGGCAATTAGTACGGCGATCTTTACTTGGGGTGGATAAGGAAAGAAAAAAATCGAAAGTGGAGCGAGGCCATTAAATATTAGGGCAGTCAAAAACCGCCAGGTGAAGAGAGTGTTAAATAGTTTTCTTTTATCAAATGTCGGTTCGGATAACATGTTGGCGGTGGTGACGGTAAAGCCGAAATCAGACAGTAGGCCAATGAATTGCAAAAAGCCGACAGCAGTGGTGTACCAACCAAATTGTTCCACACCCAAATAGCGGGTCATTACCATGACGGCCGCGATGCCAAGAACGGTGCTGATTATTTTTCCACCAATTTGGAAACTAGTGTTTAAAGCGATTTTTCGTAGTGTTTGCATACTTTATGAAGTTAAGTATAGCTGATAAACCGTTTTTTTTCAATAAAAAGGCCAATTTAAAAAGTGTGGTATAATATACAGGTAACATATATTACTTATGCAAAGATTTTTTTTGGCCCTTATCATCTTTCTCTCAGTTTTTTCCTTTACTTCAGTCGCCTCGGCGGCGGAGTTTAAAATACCAACTTTTCGGGACAAAAGCTACGCGGGCAAGTATGTGAGCCAATCGATCGCCGATCCGGTTGCGATGGAGGCGGGTAGTACCAAAGAGGTGATTTTGAAAATTAAAAATACTGGTCAGACCACTTGGAAGGCAACGGGTGCTAATTATGTTTCAGTTTATACCGTTGATCCCAATTATCGCGCTAGTGTTTTTTATGACAGCAACAGTTGGGTACACAACGATCAGCCGGCAAAATTAAAAGCCGATACTAAGCCGGGAGCAATTGGTGAGTTTCGGATAAAGTTAAAAGCACCGACCAAGTTGGGAGATTATCAGGAGAGATTTTATCTAGTCGCAGAAAACAAAACCTGGATTCAGGGATCATATTTTTTCTTAAAAATTAAAGTGACGAAAGGTACGAGCGCAGTAGTGGTAAAATTCACCAAGACATTAAGTTTGGGTATGTCTGATAGTATGGTCGCTGAATTGCAAAAATTTTTAAAAAATTTAGGATATTTTAATCATCCATATATCACCAACTATTTTGGTTCAGTGACCAAAGCGGCATTGGTGCAATATCAAAACGAAAACAAACTCAGCCCTACCGGTATCTTGGATTTGGCAACCAGGGAAAAAATGAATGGAGTGGAAAAAGACACTACTGTTACAACAGGAAATGAATCTAGTACTGGTGGTAACTCGGCTGGTGAAGAGGTGGCGGCGGACACCGGGGAATATGTTTCACATTTGCTAGCTTTTTCGGCGCGCAGTTTGGAAATATCCCGCGGCGGTGATAGTGTTAATTTTATCGTACGTTATACCAATGATGGCACCAAAGAATGGAACAAATACACTTGGCAGGAAGCGGGTAGTGTTGCGCTAAACAATTCTTCAGCACCAAATATCTCTGATCCCAGTTGGCAATCGCGCAAATTGATTGAATCAGGCAGCAACGTGATTAAGTTGGGCGCTCCGCTAGAATTTGGTTTCGCTTTCCGTGCTCCGCGTTTGGCTGGTGACTACATCTTACGTTTTCAATTGATAGCGAATGATCACACGACGTCAGGTGGTACTTTGGAATTGCCAGTTAAAGTTTTGGCGGATGCACCCAGTGATTTTCAAGAAACTGTGTGGCAGACAGCGCGTACTTTGATCAGTGAACCGAATGTTCGGGTGGGTTTGTATAAAACAGATGAGGCAGTAAAGTTTAAAGCCAATTTTCGTTATGAAGTATTAGCAGATGGTGTGTCGAAGGGTTGGTTGGAACCAAATGAAACAGCGACCTTGTCATATACCCAAGGGGTGTACAGCTTCCTGGGTGGCGCAGTAGAGTTCTCCGGGCATGGTTTTATCCGACTTGTTCCCGAAGACAAAGGAGCGTATTTTACTTTAACAAACTACAATCGTCCGGTTTCTTGGAAAGGTAATAAAAATTTTAATATCTATCGTGGTACTTTAGAATATGTCTATTCTCCCAAAAGTGCTCTGCCGTATATAATCAACGAATTACCATTAGATGCATATATTGCCGGTATTGGTGAAACATCTAATGGCGCAGCGATGGAATATATCAAAGCCGTTTTGGTGGCAGCGCGCAGTTATGCATATAATAGTATCCGAGCGGGTGTCTCTTCAGCTCAACCTAGTTTTGATGTTTTTCCCACGACAGTTGATCAACTGTATTTGGGTTACAATTCGGAAGTGTTGATGCCACGGGTGGTGCAGGCGGCACAGGCAACATATGGTGAGATGGTAACCTACAACAATAACCCAGTCACTACACCATATTTCGGCAACTCCAACGGTAAAACTCGGGGGTGGAAAGAAGTTTGGGGTGGGACAGACAAACCGTGGTTACAACCAGTTGATTGTATCTATGATGTGGGCAAAAGTATGTTCGGCCATGGTGTGGGCATGAGTGCCTATGACGCTTCGCGTCGTGCAGCCGAAGATGGTTGGACGTATGATCAGATTTTAAAATATTATTATACCGGTGTGGGGGTGGAGCGGGTGTATTAAAATATTGGGTAATAAAAAACAGAGATTAGTCTCTGTTTTTTTGTCTGTTATTTCCCTTGCCCTGCATGATACCGCTTGTCTGCACTGGATAAATCTAGAAGCAGTTGGCGTAATTCGTGTGGATTAGGGGTGTTGTGAATAATAAATTTTGGGACTGGTCCAGCGGTTTGTAAAGTAAGTGTGCCATAGTTAAAAATGGACGGAAAGAATCCCTCTATTTCAGAGGTAGCATCTTGAATTTGGTAAAGATCCAACTCAGAAATCGATTTGGCGAACAAACTGATTTGACGTATGTCAACCAAACGATCGTTGGTGATCACCCACATGTCTAAATAGAAAGCGACAAAATATGAATAGAAAAAAAGGCAGATACAGAGGTAGTATGTACTACCAAACAAGACCATAATAGGATAAAAAATGTTTCCAGATATTAATGTTGGAAACATAGTGTTGATTAACCAAAAAACACCCACTGGCATCGCGGCTAGAATTATGAACACCGCAACATAGGGAATAAATGTAACCGGTGAACGGCGCACAGTTTTGATGATTTGTTCGTAGGATTTTTTATGGATAAATTCTATTAAGTTCATATTAGCGAATATATATTTAGGTTTATCTTTTTTAAAACATTTGTTTCGGTGCCGCGGTCGCTGTGACGCTTCCTAGGCACCTCAACAAAAATTTTAAAAAATCTTTAGTATATTATTGACGCGTCGCTTTTAAACCAGTTGGTAATTTCCCAAGTGTCAGTCCAGTTTACATTCTGCAGTAAAAACCAAGTGGCAAATAATATGAAAACGGTGAAAACAAGGATGATGGCAGTTACGATAAAACTAACAAAAGTAATACTGCCAGTTTGAAAAATGTGAGTAAAGTTAATGATTGAGAAGGTGAGGAAGATTAGTAAAAAGAAAAAATAGGCAAAGAGGAAAACGTAAATAGGGATGGAAATCATAGTGTGTTTTTAAACGTTAATGTTGGTTTGTGTAGGTGGAACAATATGTCCCAAATGTTTGTAAGCAGCAGGAGAAGCTTTGCGACCACGTGGGGTACGTTCCAAAAATCCCAACTGTAACAGATAGGGCTCGTAAACAGTTTCGATGGTGTCCATTTCTTCGGCGACCGATGCGGCTAGGGTATTTAAGCCAGTTGGTCCGCCATTAAATTTTTCGATTAGGGTATTTAAAAGCTGGCGATCAATTTCGTCTAATCCCAGTTCGTCAATTGCCAACATTTCTAAAGCACTGTCGGCGGCGTGTTGGTTGATAACCGCATCGGTGTGCACTTCGGCATAATCGCGGACACGTTTTAAAAGGCGATTAGCGATGCGGGGAGTGCGGCGAGCGCGAGTGGAGATCAATTTGACTGCCACTGGTTCAATTTCGATCTGTAACAAGCGGGCACTACGATTGACAATCGTCTCAATCTCCTCTGGTTCGTAAAAATTTAGATGATAGACATGGCCGAAGCGATCGCGTAGTGGTCCGGGGAGCATGCTCATTTTGGTAGTGGCACCAATTAAAGTAAAAGGTGCAATCGGCATACGAATGGTGCGGGCCGCCGGTCCTTGGCCGATGACGATGTCCAGGACAAAGTCTTCGAGTGCGGGATAGAGCACCTCGGCGATAGTTTTGTTTAAACGGTGAATTTCGTCGATAAAAAGAATGTCGCCCTGTTGGAGGTTGGACAATATTGCGGCCAAGTCACCAACCTTTTCTAAGGTTGGCCCAGCGATAATTTTAATATTGCTTCCCATCTCACGGGCGATAATATGAGCGAGGGTGGTTTTGCCTAAACCAGGGTTGCCATAGAGCATAATGTGCTCTAAAACATCGCCACGTTTTTTGGCAGCGGCAAGAGCGATGTCTAAATTCTTTTTGATGTTGTTTTGGCCAACAAAATCAGCCAAGGTTTCAGGACGAAGCGCTCGGTCTAAAATATTTTCTTCTGGGCTTTCCTCTGCCGCCACTAAACGGTCGTCAGTATTTGGATTTTTTTCTTCCATATGTTATATTTTATATGTAATTAGATTATTAGTCAAAAAGTGTAGTCCTATGAATGACTTAGAAAATCGCCAGGAAGGTCTATTTCGTAAAACTGGAGCCGAAGCGCGTGATGTAGGGGTGGAAGGACGCGAAAAACAGGCAGAAGAACAAGAAAAAAAGATGGCCGCCAAGGAGCGGGCCGAGTTGGTGTCAAAAGAGGTAAAAAGCACCAAACAACAGATGCAGAATATTTTGGCGAACATGCAGGCAGTGGTGAAAGCCGTGCAAGCTATCCGGGCACAGTTGGCAATTAGTGCCAACGGGTTAATTCCTTCAGTAGAACAGGATCAAAAGACGATGGAAAACTTGCAAAAGAAGTTGGCAGGCTTACGCGGCGAGCTTTCGGGCTTGCGCCAAGCACTGTTAATCGAAGAAATCGCTCGTTTGGAAGAAGAGGGGCGAATTAGCGACCATCAAACGTTGGAAATTGAAGCCGAAAAGAGTGTTGTAACGATGTTAAAGTCGCTCGGAGTAGAAGAAGAGGGATAAATTTTGGCGAAGGTGTGCTTCGCAACGCCAAAACGACGGCACGCTTCGCATTGCCATAGCCCAAAGGGCGACGGCTTGTGGATAACTTTGACAAGGGGGAACAGCCGCCTTGTTTTTTTCTCTCAAAATACACCAAAAAACGACTTGTTGGTAGTGGTTTGACGGGTGTGATATAATGTATGAGCTTTACCTGATTTACAACATGTTGTGGTCAAAAAAGGTTTTAAGCACAAGTTGTAGTTTTTGTTCAGGTGTGCAGATAATTTAATTAATAAAAAATAATTTTTTACAAATTCATCTTACTCATATGCATACTGCCACGGCCACGCGAACTTTCAAAGTCGATAATGATTTTAAATATTCTCCGGAAAATGGTTTGCGTTTCAAGCGTCACTTCACGCAAGATGGAGTAAGTCCGTATGATTTGTTTCAGTATGAGTTACGCGCTTCAGTTATTCGTGAAACGAGTGGTCGGGTAATTTTTGAAATGAACGATGTTGAAGTTCCAACTGTTTGGTCGCAAGTGGCGACTGATATTTTGGCACAAAAATATTTTCGTAAAGCCGGTGTCCCGCAATATGATGCCGATGGTCATGCTAAGCTTAATACTGACGGGACTCCCGTGCTTGGTCCTGAGAAAAGTGTTAAACAAGTTGCCCATCGGCTAGCTGGTACTTGGCGTTATTGGGGAGAGAAGTTTGGCTATTTCGCTTCCGTTGGTGACGCACAAGTTTTTTATGATGAACTAGTTTACACTTTGATCAAACAGATGACTGCACCGAATTCTCCGCAGTGGTTTAATACTGGCTTATATTGGGCGTATGGAATTAACGGTCCTTCGCAAGGTCATCATTACGTTGATCCAACTACCGGAGTGTTGATGGCGGCTACTGATTCATATTCTCACCCTCAGCCGCATGCTTGTGGTCGTTATGATACAAAATTATTTACCGATCGCGGCATAATGAATTTGGGAGATGTGGTGGAAAACAATATGGCGGGTATAAAAGTATTCGATGGAGAAAATTATGTTGTCGTGAAGGCGGTAAAGAACAATGGTGTCAAGAAAATTTATCGTGCCAATTTAAAAAATGGAAATTATTTGGATTTTACTGACGATCATTTGGTGTGGTCAGCGGACAAACGTCTAAAAGATGGTGGCCAATATGATTGGAGTGAGTTGTCCACAATCTTAGGAAAAAAAGTGCAACAATTCTCTTTGCCTGCAGAGGTAAGTAATGTGGCTAAAGAAAATGATTTAGATTTGTTCCAAGCAGAGTTGGCAGGTTGGGTTTTGGGTGATGGGTATTATGGAAAATATGGTAAAAACAAGAAGAGTACGGTATTTGGGGTGATAACAATCAACGATGATGAGTTTAATAGCGTAACCAATTTATTCAACAACGTTTTCGGGCGTTATACAGTAAGGATAAAACGTTCAGTGGATGACTTGTATCGGACAATTTGTTGTGATTCTAAGCAAGTAGACGAATATGTGCAGAATTTTGAATTGGAAAAAAATGTCTATACAGCGTCTGTGCCAGAAAAGATTTGGCAGGGCAGTAACAGGGTGAAGGCAGTCTTCTTGCGTGGTCTGTTTCAGGCTGACGGTAGTGTACGTTTGAGAAAAGATGATGATCGAAATAGCGGAGATGTGGTTTTGACTACTGTGTCAGAAGAGTTGGCACATGGAGCACAAATGTTGTTGTTACAATTAGGAATATATTCTCGAATCGTACCTTGTCATGATAGTCGCGAAGATCGACACGAATGTTATCAGGTGGTTATTGCTTTTTATTCAGAAAGAAAGAGATACGAGGAGTTAATTGGTTTTGTTTCGCAAGATAAACAGGAGAAATTGAAATTGTTAAACAGCATAGTGGAAGGGAAAAACAAAGAAAATTTATCAGAGGAGACAGTCGTGTCAGTTGACTATATCGGTGAGGAAGAGGTTTATGATATTCAGACGGAATCCAGCAAATTTTTGGCCAATGGCGTGGTGGTACACAACTGTTTCATTCAATCCGTGCGCGATGATTTGGTGAACGAGGGTGGTATTATGGATCTGTGGATTCGTGAGGCACGATTGTTTAAATATGGATCAGGTACGGGCACTAACTTTTCTAATTTGCGTGGCAAGGGAGAAAAATTATCAGGTGGTGGAACGACTTCGGGTTTAATGAGCTGGTTGAAGATTGGTGATCGTGCAGCTGGTGCGATTAAATCTGGCGGCACCACTCGTCGAGCAGCCAAGATGGTAATTTTAAATATTGATCATCCGGATATCGAGGAGTTTATCAACTGGAAAGTTTTGGAAGAGAAAAAAGTGGCGGCTTTGATTGCTGCTGGTTATGATTCCTCCTATGAAAGTGAGGCCTATCAAACTGTTTCGGGGCAGAACTCTAATAATTCAGTGCGTGTTAATCAAGCATTTTTGGAAGCAGTGGAAAGTGGTATTGATTGGAATTTGACTTGGCGCACTGATGGTAAGGTTTGTAAAACGTTGCCGGCGCGTAATCTTTGGGATCAAATCGCACACGCTGCTTGGGCTTGTGCTGATCCTGGTATTCAATTTGATTCGACCATTAACGAGTGGCACACCTGTCCGCAGTCGGGCACGATTAACGGCTCCAATCCTTGTAGTGAGTACATGTTCTTAGATGACACAGCCTGCAATTTAGCGTCAATAAACTTGGCTCATCTTTATGATTCAGAAACTGCGACCTTTGATATTTCTGGATTTACTTATGTCACTCGTCTGTGGACGGTAGTTTTGGAGATTAGTGTTTTGATGGCGCAATATCCAAGCGCTGAAATTGCCCAAGGTAGCTATGACTATCGCACGCTTGGTTTAGGTTATGCCAACATTGGTTCGCTGTTGATGACAGCAGGCGTGCCATATGATTCGCCAACCGCCTTGGCTTTTGCTGGCAGTGTGACAGCTTTAATGACTGCTGAATCCTATGCCACCTCAGCTGAAATGGCGCGACTACATGGTCCATTTCCTAAATACGAAGAGAATCGCGCCGATATGCTGCGTGTGATTCGCAACCATCGCCGTGCTGCCTTTGGTGTTTCAGATGATGAGTATGAAGGGTTGTCTGTAATGCCGTTATCTATTGATCCACAATATGCTCCAGCTTATCTTTTGGCGGCAGCGCGTGAAAGTTGGAACAAAGCTTTAGAGATGGGGGAGAAATATGGTTTTAGAAATGCCCAAACTACCTTGCTTGCTCCAACTGGTACAATTGGTTTGTTGATGGACTGTGCAACTACCGGTGTAGAACCAGATTTTTCTTTAGTGAAGTTTAAAAAATTGGCCGGTGGCGGATATTTTAAGATTGTAAATGAATCGGTACCGATGGCGTTAAAAACTTTAGGGTATAACGATACACAGATTAGTGGTGTAATTGATTATCTTAAGGGTCGTGCGACTTTGCACAACTGTCCAGAGATCAACTTTGAGTCTTTAAAAGCAAAAGGTTTTACTGAAGAAGATATTAACAAAGTAGAAAAAGGTTTAGCGGGGGTTTTTGAACTACCATTTACTTTTAATGTTTGGACTTTGGGTGAGGAGTGTTTGAAACGTTTAGGGTTTACCAGCGAACAATACAATGATCAGAATTTTGATCTACTGACCGCGCTTGGATTTACACGCGAGCAAATTAATATTGCTAACGAATTTGTTTGTGGTGCTATGACAATTGAAGGTGCGCCACACTTACGTCAGGAGCACTATGCTGTATTTGATACGGCTAATAAAAACGGAAGAAAAGGTGAGCGTTATATCCACTACCTCGGTCATATCCGAATGATGGCGGCAGTACAACCGTTTTTATCGGGCGCAATTTCCAAAACCATCAACATGCCAAACGAGGCAACTGAAGAAGATATTAAGATTGCTTACAACGCTTCGTGGAAGTTGGCTTTGAAAGCGATCGCGATTTATCGTGATGGTTGTAAATTGTCTCAGCCATTGTCGAGTAAGAGTGTTGATAAAAAAGAAAAGAAAGAAGAAGTTGTGTCAGTAGAAAAAGAAATTATGTCAACGCCAGTTGCCAGTGCTATGCCAGCACATTCTGACAGCCAGATGCAGGTTAGTTATGCGCACGATGGATCGGAAAATGGTAAACAGATATATATACATGGCGAGCAGCGTAAGATGCCTTACAAACGCAGTGGCTTAACAATTAAAGCAAAAGTGGGTGGGCAAAAATTATTCTTGCGCACGGGTGAATATCCAGATGGGAAATTGGGTGAAGTATTCATCGATATGTACAAGGAGGGGGCGTCGTTCAGAAGTCTGCTTAATTTGTTTGCTATTTCCATTTCTACTGGCTTGCAATACGGCGTGCCATTGGAGGAATATGTCGACAAGTTTATCTTTACTCGTTTTGAGCCGAGCGGCATGACGGATCATCCAAATATTAAGCTTTCAACTTCGATCGTTGATTTCATTTTCCGGGTACTTGGTATGGAATATTTGGGACGGACCGATTTTGTTCAGGTTAAACCAGCGGGCATTCAAAAAAATCGTGTGGAGCAATTGGCAAAATTAATGGCGGAAGCGGCTGGGCAAAAAACAATGGAATTGCCGGAGATAAAAGAAGACACTGAAGACGAAGTGGAAAAAGAAAAAATAATTTTGAAAGATCCAGAGGCAACGAAGGACCAGATGGAATTGTTTAAAAAAGAGGTCGCTGCAGCAACAGCTAGTGTTGATCAGCAGTTGGCAGGAATGATGGGTGATGCACCGCCATGTTCAACTTGTGGACATACTACAGTGCGTAGCGGAACCTGTTATAAATGTTTGAATTGTGGTGGAACCACGGGTTGTAGCTAAAATATATAATGCCACTCTAATCAGGAGTGGCATTTGATGTGTACTTTAAATATCAAATGTTCAGGTTCTAATTCTAAGTTATTTATTTTCTATGGAAAATTCTATTCCTTGGGCATTAACATACGATGATGTGCTGATTGTTCCCAAACGATCCTCTTTTGTTTCGCGTAGTGAAGCAAGCACACGTACGCGGTTAACAAAAAAGATTAGTATTAATGTGCCGATTGTGAGTGCGAATATGGATACGGTGACTGAGGCAGAAATGGCAATCGCCTTGGCGCGAATTGGTGGCTTTGGATTTTTGCATCGCTTCATGAGTATTGAGGAAAATGTGGAACAGGTGAAACGAGTAAAACGAGCACAGAATTTTATCGTGGAAGATCCATATACTATCGCACCCAATTGTACAGTAAGAGAGGCAAGAAAGTATGCCTCCGAGGTTGGTGTCACCGGTCTGTTGGTAGCCAACGGTGATCATCGGTTGCGCGGTATGCTTACTCAGCGGTCCTTTATGTTTGTTGATGGCGACGAAGATGTTTTGTTGGTGCAAGATATTATGACACCAAAAGAAAAAATGGTGATCGCTAGTTCGCAAACAACTTTTGAAGAAGCCAAGAAAATATTTGCTGATTGTAAAATAGACAAATTGCCTTTAATAAATGACGATGGTGTTATCACTGGTTTGATTACTCTTTCTGATATTAAACATGTCATGCAATATCCTTTGGCCAACCTAGATAGTGATGGTCAGTTGTTGGTCGGTGGTTCAGTAGGTGTACACGGTGATTTTATCGAGCGCGCAACTGCCCTGGTCAATGCGGGGGCGGATGCATTGGTGATAGACATTGCACATGGACATTCGGATTTAATGATTCGGGCGATTGAGCAGATTCGTGCTGCAGTCGGTGATGCGCAAATAGTAGCTGGGAATATTGCAACGGCAACAGCTGCACGTGATTTGTGTGAAGCGGGAGTAGATGCAGTGAAAGTGGGTGTGGGGCCAGGAACGACTTGTATTACGCGTCTGGTAACTGGTTGTGGTATGCCACAACTAACTGCGGTAATGGAGGTGGCGCGGGTGGCGAAGCGCTATGGTGTACCAGTGATTGCAGACGGAGGAGTACAGCGTTCGGGTGATATTGTGAAAGCGATTGGAGCGGGGGCGGATACAATAATGTCGGGTGGGATGTTGGCTGGTACAGAAGAGTCGCCAGGTGTATTAATGAAGAGGGGAGATAAGAAATTTAAATTGTGTCGTGGGAGTGCAAGCTTTTCTGTTAGCCACAAGCGTAAATCAATTAATTTGGAAAAGAAAGATTTGAGTGATGTGGTGCCAGAAGGAGTGGAATCGCTTGTACCATACAAGGGGCCAGTGATTGATCTTGTTTCACAATGGGTAGGGGGATTAAAGTCAGGGATGAGTTATACCAATTCACACACGATCGCTGAGTTGCAAGAGAATGTTTCGTTTGTGCGGTTAACTGCTGCTGGTCAACATGAGAGTGGGGCGCATGATATTGATGTGATGGGGTGAAGTTGTATATTATAAAATCATATGACCAAAATATATACTAAAACCGGCGACACTGGCGAAACGTCACTCTTAGGTGGTGAGCGTGTCACCAAAGATTGTATTACCTTGCAGGTGGTGGGGGAGATTGATGAATTAAATTCTACGATTGGCGAAGTGGTGGCGCATTTGTTTGGTGCTTTGCCAACGGAATTTTTGGTTAAAATTCAACACGACTTATTTAAAGTCGGAGCGGAGGTCGTTTCGTTGCAAGCTAAATTGGGAGATGGTTTGGTTAAGATCGGTGAAGAAGAAATAAAAGAGTTGGAAGAAAATATTGATAACTATTGGAAAGATCTACCGGAATTAAAAAATTTCATTTTACCTGGTGGGTGTTTGTCAGGCGCACATTTGCATCACGCCCGCACAATTTGTCGACGCGTGGAGCGAGAGTTGGTAACATTTGGTAAAGAACAAAACGTACGACCAGAATTGTATAAATATTTAAATCGTTTGAGCGATTATCTGTTTACTGCAGCGCGCTGGGTGAATTTTCAAGAGGGTGTAGAAGAAGTGAAAATAATTTAATTGTAATTTTTAGTTATCAACAGGCAGCTTCACTTGACGGTGAGCGTGAATCAGATATAATGTTTGAGTGCTTTTCTTTAAAGAGCTGCGGTAGAGTTGATGTTTCAACCGAATCGGATTTTAAAAACAATCTCTCTCTCTTTTTCCTTACATTAAGTTGTCTGGATTAAGCGTTTTCATAATTTGATTCGTTAGCTAAAACATGCAATTCTTCTCGCAGCTCCTTGGAGGAAAGTATTTTTGTTTAAAAAGAATAATAGGATCAGGATTTACACGTTTGATAATTTTTTCGCTTTCCTCGGCCACGAGGCCTCAGGGATGAAGTCTGTGGACTTCATAACCCGCTCAAAAAATATCAAACGTGTAAATCCTGGGGTATTGAATTTTTTTAATAGACGTGATAATATTTTCTTGGTTTTGCCCAGGTGGTGAAATTGGTAGACACAAGAGACTTAAAATCTCTCGCCGCAAGGCTTGCGGGTTCGATTCCCGCCCTGGGCACCAGTAGAACGCTTTTTTAAAGGCGTTCTTTTGTTGTGAGAAAGGGGAGGAGTTATAGGCAAATTTTTGTTTTCTTGACTTATCCACCGCTAAAATTTGACTTTTCTTGGCAAATAATATAAAATCTATGTGCTTCTTGATTTAGGAGAAAAAATAGCTGTTTTTCTGCTTAATCAAGCGAAAAATGCGGCTTCAACCTATTCCAACGGTTGGGCTGCGTGCAAGGACATTAAGACAAAAATCATGTTAACCTTGCGTGTTTTGGCTAAATTATAAGGAAATTTTATCTAAAAGCCTCTTTTTTTGGCCGTTTTTTTGCGTTATTACCTCTTTTTTTAAAAATAAATAAAAAATTAAATAATTTAATTTTCTATGTCTCTCTTTAAACGCCTCCCGCTCAAGACTTTGGAAAGAAAATTCTTTACCACCGCCCTTGATGCCATGCCTTTGCCCGACTTGATCGAGGTTCAAAAGGATTCGTATAATTGGTTTTTAAAATTTGGTATCAAAGAATTGTTTGAGGAGATTTCTCCGATCACAGACTTTTCTGGTCGGGATTTGGAATTATATTTGGAGGACTATTATCTAGACGAACCACGTTTTGATGAAGTGGTTTGTCGTCAGCGCAATGTTACCTTCGAAGCGCCACTGCGCATTACTGCGCGCATGGTGAACAAGCGTACCAACCAAACAAAATCACAAGAGATTTATTTGGGTGATGTGCCAGTAATGACTGATCGTGGTACTTTTATTGTGAATGGTATTGAACGTGTAGTTGTTTCTCAGTTGATCCGTTCCGCTGGTGTGTTCTTCACTGCTGAAAATGTTCGTGGTCGCAAATATTATGGTGCCAAAATTATTCCGAATCGTGGCGCTTGGATTGAAGTAGAAACTGATGCTAACAATGCTCTTTGGATCAAAGTTGATCGCAAACGTAAGGTGGCTGCTACATCGTTGCTTCGTGCTTTTGGTTATGAGGATGATGAAAAAATGAAAGAACTTTTTAAAGATGTAAACAATCATCCGAACATTGATTTCTTGGATGCCACTATCAAAAAAGATTTAGCAAAAAATCAGAGCGAAGGTTTTATCGAAGTATATAAAAGAATTCGTCCAGGTGATTTGGCCACGGCCGACAATGCTAAGAGTCTGATCGAGGCGATGTTTTTCAATTTTGAAAGATATGATTTGGGCCGCGTGGGTGTTTACAAATTTAATAGTAAATTTGATATCGCTTGTGATCCGTCCGCTTACGATCAAAAAGAAAATCGTGTTTTATCCGCGGATAAATTATTAGCAGTTTTGAAAGAAGTAATTCGTTTGAATGTTACCCAAGAAGAGCCTGATGATGTTGATCATTTGGGCAATCGTCGTGTCCGTGCAGTGGGTGAATTAGTACAGAATCGTTTCCGCGTTGGTTTAGCGCGTATGGAGCGTGTCGCTAAAGATCGCATGAGTACCTACGACATGGAACAGGTGACACCAAATCGTTTGATCAACTCTCGTCCCGTGACCAGTGCCATCCGTGAATTCTTTATGAGTTCTCAGATGTCCCAGTTCATGGATCAGCATAATCCACTGTCTGAGTTGGAACACAAACGTCGTTTGTCCGCTATGGGTCCAGGTGGTTTGTCACGTGATCGTGCCAGTTTTGAAGTTCGCGATGTGCATACCACTCACTATGGCCGCATCTGTCCAGTAGCTACTCCAGAAGGACCGAACATTGGTTTGGTCAACCACTTATCCAGTTTTGCTCGGATCAATGAATTTGGTTTTATCGAAACCCCTTATCGTAAAATTTTACGTGAGGTGGAAAACAAACCAGAATTATTGGAAGGCGAAATTTTGCGCGGTGAAATTGAAGGGGTAAAAGATGGCACCAAAATTACTCGTGAAGTAGCGGCTAAATTAGCCAAAGCAAAATTAAAAAAGATTCCAGTACGTTCACGCGTGACTAATGAAATTGTTTATTTATCTGCATTTAAAGAAGAAAAAGTTTTGACCGCTTCCGCCAAAACGCGCACTGATGAAAATGGATATTTCATGGATGAAATGACCCCAGCGCGTGTACACGGTAACGCTGGTACCGCTCCAACTGCCGATTTAGATTATTTGGATGTTTCTTCCAGTCAAATTGTCAGTGTGGCAACCGCTTGTATTCCTTTCATGGAACACGACGATGGTCAGCGTGCTTTGATGGGTACAAACATGCAACGTCAGGCTGTGCCTTGTATTCGTCCTGAACCACCACTAGTTGGTACGGGTGTAGAAAAAGCGGCCGCTAATTATTCCGGCCACATGGTTATCGCCGAAGAAGATGGCGAGATTGTAGAAGCTGATGGTGGTCACGTCGTTTTGAAAGGTAAAAAAGGTGATTTGCATACTTATCATTTAAATAAATTTGTTCGTTCGAATGCTGCTACTTGTATCAATCAGCATTTGCAAACCAAAGTAGGCGACAAAGTTAAAAAAGGACAATACCTCTCTGATGGTCCAAGTATTCATGATGGTGAATTGGCATTGGGTCAGAATGTATTAGTGGCTTACATGGTGTGGGATGGTTTCAACTACGAAGATGCGGTAATTTTTTCTGAGAACTTGGTGCAGAGTGATCGCTATACCTCTATCCATATTGAGGACTATACAATTGATGTACGCGAGACCAAGCTTGGCCCAGAGTTAGTTACATCTGACATCCCGAATGTTAGTGAAGAAAAATTAAAGAATTTGGATTCTGAAGGTATCGTTCGTATCGGCGCTGAGGTAAAATCCGGTGATATTTTGGTGGGTAAAATTACCCCAAAGGGTGAAACTGAATTGTCTGCTGAGGAAAGATTGTTGCGTGCTATCTTTGGTGAGAAGGCGCGCGATGTTCGTGACTCTTCATTATATCTTGAACATGGTGAACACGGAAAAGTTATTGGTGTACAGGTATTTTCCGAAGCTGCTGGCGACAAATTGGAACCAGGGGTAATCAAACAAGTGCAGATCAAAGTGGCCGACATGCGCAAGATTCAGGTAGGTGACAAAATGGCCGGTCGTCATGGTAACAAAGGTGTGATCTCACGCGTGGTGCCAATGGCCGATATGCCTTTCCTTGAAGACGGTACGCCAATTGACATCATTCTTTCACCGCTTGGTGTTATCTCACGTATGAACTTGGGTCAGATTTTGGAAACCCACTTAGGTTTGGCAGCGAATGCCTTGGGTTACAAGATTGCCACTCCAGTTTTAAATGGTTTAACTGAAGATCAAATTCGTGATGAATTAATTAAAGCCGGTTTGCCAGTAGATGGCCAAGTACGTTTGTTTGATGGTCGCACCGGTGAACCGTTTGATCACAAAATTACTGTTGGTTACAACTACATGTTGAAGTTGAACCATATGGTTGAAGACAAGATCCACCAGCGCTCAATCGGTCCATACTCTTTGATCACTCAACAGCCATTGGGTGGTAAAGCGCAGTTCGGTGGCCAGCGTTTTGGTGAGATGGAAGTTTGGGCGCTCGAAGCATACGGCGCTGCTCATACTTTGCAAGAAATTTTAACAATCAAATCCGATGATGTACCTGGTCGCTCTAAGGCGTATGAGGCCATCGTTAAAGGTGAGCAAATTAGCCGCGTCAACATTCCTGAGTCTTTCAATGTGTTGGTACGCGAACTTAAAGGTCTAGGCTTGGAAGTAGAGTTGTTGAAACGGTCTGAATCGGGTGAATACACAGTGGCAAAAGAAGTGATTGAAAACGAAAACGAGAACAAGGGTGATATGCAAAGCGGTGGTCCAGTTCCACCACCGGTAGCTTAAATCATCTAATAACCTCTTAATAATATGAAAGACCTTATTCGCACTATAGACTTTGATGCCATTCGCTTGCGCTTGGCTTCTCCTGAAACAATTCGGGAATGGTCTTATGGTGAAGTAAACAAACCAGAGACTATTAACTACCGTACGCAAAAACCAGAAAAAGGCGGTTTGTTTGCGGAAGAAATTTTTGGCCCAACCAAAGATTGGGAATGTTATTGTGGAAAATATAAAAAGATCCGTTACAAGGGAATCGTGTGTGATAAGTGTGGTGTAGAAGTAACTACTTCACTCGTGCGTCGTGAACGCATGGGTCACATCGAACTCTCAGCACCGGTGTCACATATTTGGTTCTTACGCTCAGTGCCTTCCAAGGTTGGTTTGGTTTTGGATTTGTCGGTACAGGCCTTGGAAAAGGTTATTTACTTTGCCGCTTTCATCATCATGCACGTGGACGATAATGCTAAGAAACAGACAGTGGATTTGTTGCGTCAAGAGTACAAGACAAAAAAGAAACAGATCGAGCGTGAGCACGAGACCGCTATTAAAAATGCTAACGACCAAAAATTAGGTAAGGAAGCTTTGAGTGCGGTGCAGGAAGAAACTGAACGCAAGAACAAATCTTTGGATGAGGACTTCCAACAAGCCGATAAAGATTTGAAAGAGATTCAGATGATGAAAGTGATTTCGGAAAATAAATACCAAGATCTTTCTTTGCGCTTCGGTCATTTATTTGAAGCCGCAATTGGTGCGGAAGGTGTCTATCGTTTGCTCGAAAGAATTAATTTGGAAGAAACAATTAAACAAATTACCGCAGAACAGGAAAAATCCAAGGGTGCTAAACTAGAACGTCTAGTTCGTCGCAAGAAATTGTTGCGTAGTTTGGCTATCAATGGTATTCGTCCTGAGTGGATGATTATGCGTTGTATCCCAGTGATTCCACCAGATTTGCGCCCGATGGTTGCATTGGACGGTGGTCGTTTTGCCACTTCCGATTTGAATGATTTATATCGTCGTGTTATTAACCGCAACAATCGTTTGCGTCGGTTGCTTGAGCTTGATGCTCCAGAAGTTATCTGCCGCAACGAAAAGCGTATGTTGCAGGAAGCCGTTGATGCTTTGATTGATAACAATGCGCGTCACTCCAAAACTGTTATTGCTGCTACCGGTCAGAAACGTCAGTTGCGTTCTCTTGCTGATATTTTAAAAGGTAAACAAGGCCGTTTCCGTCAGAACTTGCTTGGTAAGCGTGTGGACTATTCTGGTCGTTCGGTAATTGTGGTTGGTCCAACTTTAAATATTGATGAATGTGGTTTACCAAAACGCATGGCTTTGGAATTGTTCAAACCGTTTATCATCGGTGAAATTATCAAACGTGAATTGGCACACAATGTTCGTTCTGCTTCGCGTTTTATCGAAGGCGAGCATGATGAAGTGTGGGATATTTTGGAAGAATTAACCAAAACCACGCGCGTGTTTTTAAACCGTGCTCCGACTTTGCATCGTCTTGGTATTCAAGCTTTTCACCCTCGTTTGGTGGAAGGTAAAGCTATTCATTTACATCCATTGGTTTGTACCGCTTTCAACGCGGACTTCGATGGCGATCAGATGGCTGTGCACTTACCTTTGACTGTGGAAGCGCGCTGGGAAGCAGACAATTTAATGGCGGCAGAGAAAAATCTTTTGAAACCAGCTACAGGTCAGCCGGTAATTACTCCTAAACAAGATATCGCTCTTGGTTGTTATTACCTCACTCGCATCGATAGTACCGACACTGCGGAAGTGAAAAAGTTTTTCTATTCCGAACGTGACGCCAAGTTGGCTTACAAAGTTCGCCGCGTGTCTTTACATGAACGTATCAAGGTGAAAATGGTGGAAACGATCAACAAGTTCCCTGAAGGGGAAAAATTATTGATCGAAACTACAATCGGCCGCATCTTGTTCAATGAAATTTTGCCGGAAAAATTAAAATATTACAATGAGATTATCAACACCAAAAAGTTGGCTGAGATTATCCGTTATTGTTTGGAGTTCTACGACCAACAAGAGACCGCTTACTTCTTGGATGAATTGAAAAATCTTGGTTTCCGCTATGTTACCAAATCTGGTTACTCCTTGGGTTATGCCGATTTCCCTTCAGTAAAAGAAAAGCCAGCGATTTTGGAAGGCGCGGATAAACAAGTGCGTGATTTGGAAGAGCAGTATCAAGAAGGTTTGTTAACACAAGCCGAACGTTACGCTAAGATTTTGGAAATCTGGACAACTGCTAAAGAGAAAATTTTGGCACACAATCAAGAGATCTTGGACAAAAATGGTCCAGTATTCGCCATGATCGATTCCGGTGCGCGTGGTACTTGGGGCCAGTTGGGTCAGGTGATCGGTATGAAAGGTATGGTGGTGTCACCTTCCGGTGATGTTATCGAGTTGCCAGTAAAGGGTAACTACAAAGACGGCTTTGATGTGTTGGAATACTTCATTTCTTCCCACGGTACCAGAAAAGGTTTGTCTGATACGGCCTTGCGTACTGCCAACGCTGGTTACTTAACTCGTCGTTTGGTGGATGTGTCACAAGACGTGGTGGTGTTGGAAGAAGATTGTGGCGATACTACTGGTGAGGTGTTCACCACGGAACAATCCAAACAGATGGGTGAAAAATTGTCCGATCGTGTTTGGGGTCGCTATGCTATGGCGGATGTGGTGGCTAATGGTAATGTCCTGGTCAAAGCCGGTGAGGTTATCGATGACAAGATTGCGCGTTTGATTGATGAGAACAATCTTGAATCTGTTCATGTACACAGTGTTTTACAATGTAAGTTGCCTAAGGGTGTTTGTCGCAAATGTTACGGCAACGACTTGGCACACAACCGTCCCGTAGAATTTGGTACGGCCGTTGGTACCATCGCCGCACAATCAATCGGTGAACCAGGTACTCAGTTGACCTTGCGTACCTTCCACGCCGGTGGTGTGGCTGGTGGTGGTGATATTACCCAAGGTTTGCCACGCGTAGAAGAATTGTTTGAAAATCGCATGCCAAAGCACAAGGCTATTTTATCTGAAGTAGCGGGCAAAGTAGAAGTGGAAGATGCCGACGGTAAGATTGTTACTTCGCCGACTGGTAAAAAGATTTTTGAAGGCCGTCGTGGTCAGAAAATCTTGCGTGTGCACTTTGAAGGTATGGATGAGACCAAGATCAAAGTAACTGCTGAAGATGAAGTGATGGTCAAAGAAGGTACTACTGTTCAGAAAGATCAGGTGGTAGTAGTACGCGGTGCAACCGGTGAAGAAATTACTGCAAAATATTTGAGTGAGGTAAAGATTGTGAAGAACAATATCACCTTGTCTTACGTTGGTCCAAAGATTCGCGAATATATCGTACCGGCGGGGTATAAGATATTGGTTAGTGATGGTGATGTAATGGTAAAGGGACAACGCATGACCAATGGTAGTATTAGTTTGCAAGAATTGTTTGAACTTTCTGGTCGTCCAGCAGTACAACGCTATGTCTTGGAAGAAATTCAGAACATCTACTCTTCTCAAGGTCAGAAAGTTAACGACAAACACGTCGAGCTTTTGATCAAACAAATGTTCTCACGTGTGTACGTAGAAGATGCGGGCGAAACTGATTTGTTACCAGGTGAGGTAGTAGAAAAATCACAGTTGGAATTTGCCAATCGGTTGGCAAAGAAGAACGGTAGCAACTTGGCTACCGCACGCGAATTGCTTTTGGGCATCTCTCGTGTGGCGCTCTCTACTCAGAGCTTCTTGTCTTCTGCTTCGTTCCAAGAAACTGCCAAGGTTTTGATCAACAGCGCCATCACTGGTAAAGTTGACTACTTGGAAGGTTTGAAAGAGAATGTGATTATCGGTCGTTTGATCCCAGCGGGTACTGGGTTTAAACAATAGGGAACATACAAAACAGTGAAAGGCCTCGACGTAAGTCGGGGTCTTTTTTAATCTTGATATTTTTTTGATTTTGTGATAAAACGTGAATAGTTAATTGGACTTCAGTTGGTTATCTAAACCATTGGAAGTTGGGAGGAAGGTGTGAAGGTACGAAACTTGGTATCAAAGGTTACTGAATGGGGAACATGGAGTGGACTGCGTGAATGGACGCGCGGTATCCTGCACTTCTATGTGGGATTGGCTGCGTGGGCCGTTCTGCACCCACTTTACCGAGACGACGAGACGGTGACGTGGTCGCTTATCGTCGTTGGCGGCGCATTCTCGCTCGCGGAAGGAGCGAGGATTGCTGTGTCGAAAAGTCGGGGGACGGTGTGGTTCACTCGTTTTCTCAAATGGCTCAATCACGGATTTGCCGAAAGGCTGTTCGTGCGTGAGTCAGAGAAGTTCGGGTTCACCACCACTTTCCAGACCATTCTGGGCTGCACACTGGCGTGGATGTTGTGTCCGCGCTGGATCTGTGCCCTGAGCGGTCTGCTGCTCGGACTCTGCGATCCGCTCGCGAAGTTCGGCAAACACTGCCAGATCTATCAGTTTCCAAACAGAAAGTCGCTCGGTGGAGCACTGTTTGGATTGGCTGGTGGTGCAGCTGGCTGTGCTCTGATTGTGGTGGTTCAGAGTTTCATCCCGCTATTTCCCGCCCATTTGGGTGCTGGACACATCGCTGCGGTATATGCCGTGGGGTTGGTGTTTGCACCCGTGCTCGAGCTGATCGGTGGCAAATGGGACAACTTCCTGATTGTCAGCGGATCAGCGTTCCTCATGACCCTCGCCTCGTTGTACATTCCCATCTAGATACGCCGTGGTTTCGACCGCGGCGTTCCTGTTTTTAAGCTTGTTTTTTATCTTTTTTTAGGGTAAGATTAGGGTTGTATGCGTATTAAACAAACTATCTTTTTGGTATTAAGCGGATGCTTGGCTCTAGGGGCCGGATTGCTTGGTTTTTGGTTTGGTCCGGAGGTTGGGAAATATACCCAAAATTTGCCGGAGCCAGCTTTAGCGGAAACGACTGGCCCAAACTCCGCCAACGTAATTTCCACCGTCTTTGCTTCGGAAGAAATGTACAAAGACTTTTTTGCTTACCCGCGCTCGATTGTTGCTCCAACAAATACAGTAATGTCATTGGTTCTGCCCCATCATTTGGTGGCTGGTAGTTATGTTGCCGGTGTTTTTGAAGGGGTAAAAAATTCTCGTCCACCGGTGGTAGTGGTGATTGGTCCAAACCATCAACAAGCCGGTGGTAGTTTTGTTTTATCTACCAAATTAGGGTGGCAGACAATGGGCGGTGTGCTTTCATCCAATTCTCAAGTTATCGACTCATTAGTGGCGAGTAATTTAGTTGGTATTGATGATGCGGTTTTAACCAACGAACACAGCGTGGGTGCTTTGGCGCCGTTTATCAAAAACACCTGGCCTAGTACAAAAATCGTACCGCTGGTAATTAAAAATATTAAAAATGATGAATTAGCGGATGGACTAGCTTCAAAGTTGTATGAAGTTTTACCGGTTGGCAGTTTGGTAATTGCCAGTGTAGATTTTTCCCACTATCTACCCAAAACAGTCGCGAATTTTCATGATGATTTGTCGATCAATGTTTTGAGTACTGGTGATATGGGGCGAATTAAAAAAATGGAGATTGATAGTCAAAACAGTATTCGTGCTTTGTTAAAATACAACAGTATTGTCGGGGCACAAAGATTTACTTTGGCATATCACACCAACAGCGCGGATATTATGAATAGTGACCTGGCCGAAACCACCTCGCATGTGTTGGGATATTTTACTCGTGAGACTCGTGCGGAACAGCCAATGATTTCTTTGCAGTTGTTTGGTGATATGATGATAGAGCGAAGTGTGGAAAGGAATTTTGGTAAGAGTGGTTTGGATTATGTTTTTAAAAATTTAAAGGGTCAAGAAAACAGATTCTTTTATGGCGTGGATTTGTTGTTGGCCAACTTAGAAGGTCCATTTGCCCCCGCGCGTGTTCCGACCACCAAGTCAATCGCTTTTCGTTTTAATCCGGATTTAGCACCACAGTTAAAGCGTTACGGTTTTACCGGTTTTTCTTTGTCCAACAACCATGGGTTAGATATGGGTTTCAAAAATTACGATTTTACGAAGAAAATTTTAACCGATAATGGTTTGACATATTTTGGTCATCAGACTAAAGAGGGAGCGGAATACACTTGGGTTGCCGGTGAAAAAGAAGGGTTACCAGAAAAGGTGGCGTTTATTGGTATCAACAATACTGACCATCCGCTAAATATGGCCAAGGTAAAAAGTGCAATTGATGCGGCCAAAAAAGAAGCGCGGTATGTTATCGTCTACGCGCATTGGGGCAATGAATATCAGCGCATTTCTCACCAGACCCAAAGAGATCTAGGTCATTGGTTGATTGATAACGGGGTGACGGCAGTGGTTGGTATGCATCCGCATGTTATTCAAGAGATGGAAATTTACAAAGGCCAGCCAATTTTTTACTCTTTAGGCAACTTTGTTTTTGATCAATATTTTTCCAAAGATACTCAAGAAGGCGTGAGCGTTGGGTTGAATTTGCAAGACGGGCAGGTGAAGGATGTATATGTTTTTCCTTTTTACGGCGTTAAGTCACAGGACAGTTTAATGAGTGGAAAACGTCAAACGGATTTCTTTACCTGGTGGAATAAAAACAGCCGACTGGGTGAGAAGACTTTTGAAAATAATAAATTAAAATAAAGAAATTATACGTTTGATATTTTTTGAGCGGGTTATGAGGCCAAGGCCTCATCCCTGAGGCTTCGCAGCCGAGGAAAGCGAAAAAATTATCAGACGTATAATTTCTAAAACATTATTCTATGTCCGGACATTCTAAATGGCACAATATCCAAGCGCGCAAAGGAAAGCAAGATGCCAAACGAGGTAACATCTTTTCTTTGTATGCCAAGAAAATCACTATTGCCACCAAAAGTGGCGGCGGTGATCCAACGATGAATTTTTCTTTACGGATTTTAATTGATAAGGCTAAGGAGGCGGGGATGCCAAAAGACGGGATTGATCGCGCCATCAAGCGCGGAACAGGTGAATCAGGAGAGAGTGCCCAAATCGAAGAGTGTTTGTATGAGGGTTATGCTCCAGGTGGAGTGGCGATTTTGGTTAAGACTTTGAGTGATAACAAGAATCGAACAGTGGCGGATATTAAACATATTTTAAGTACACGCGGCGGTTCGATGGGCGGGTCTGGGAGTGTTGCTTGGATGTTTAATGAGTGGGGTTTGATCACGGTGGCAAGTGAAAAATTTAAAAATGATAAATTAAATCGTGAAGAATTAGAATTGGCTTTGATTGAAGTCGGAGCGGAAGATATTACGGAAGAGGACGAGGAAGTGGAGATAAAAACAAAGGTGGAAAATTTACAAAAGGTAGTTAACAAATTAAAAGAACTGGGTGTTGAGCCGGACGAAGATGGTTTAGGTTGGGTAGCTAAAGACAAAGTGCCAGTGTCGAAAGAAAACCAGGCCAAGTTGTCCGCGCTTTTTACGGCGTTAGAGGAAAACGATGATGTGGAAGAATATTTTACTAACGCAGAGTGATATATTAAGATATATTTTCATTCATTCGGAAAAGCAAACAAGTTTGCTTTTCACTCATTCATTTTAAATATGAAATTGCCCGAAATAATTTTGGGAGTTGATCCGGGTTTTGGGCGCATGGGTTGGGGGGTAATAAAACAGGAAAAAAATAATACCTGGCGGGCATTGGATTGGGGTTGTGTAAAAACAACACCCAATAGTGTGTTGTCTGATCGGTTGATGATTTTACGTGATGAATTAAAAGCAGTGATTAAAAAATATCAGCCAACTAGTGCTGCCGTGGAACAGTTGTTTTTCTTTAATAACGCCAAGACGGCGATGGATGTAGGACAGGCACGAGGGGTAATATTGTTAACGATAATTGATGCAGGTATGAAAGTGGCAGAGTTTACACCATTGCAGGTAAAGCAGGCGACTACAGGGTATGGTCGAGCGGAGAAAGGGCAGATGCAAAAGATGGTGGCAGTAATTTTAGGACTAAAAGAAAAGATAAAATCCGACGACGCGGCCGATGCGCTCGCTATTGCCTTGTGTGCCGCGCAAAGTCAAAAATGGAATTTAATGTGTGGAAAAAAATAATTTTGTAATTTTACTTCCGAGTATTCGTAGTGCCCACAATGTTGGTGCTATGTTTCGGACTGCCGACGGCGCCGGGGTTGATAAATTGTATCTAACCGGATTCACACCGACACCACCCCATCCCCGCTTGGACAAAGTTTCTTTAGGGGCAGAAAAATGGATGGCTTGGGAGTATGTAAAACAGCCAGTACGGTTGTTAAAAAAATTAAAAGCGGAGGGGTATGAAATTGTCGCTTTGGAGCAAACCAAAAAAAGTGTTAATATATATGAGTGGCAACCAAAGTTTCCGACAGTGTTGATTGTGGGAAATGAAAAAACCGGTGTGACAAAAAATATGTTAAAATATTGTGACACGGAAGTCGAACTACCAATGCGCGGGAAAAAGAATAGTTTGAACGTCAGTGTTGCTGCTGGTATTGCCATGTATTATATTAGTAATTTTAAATAATTTTTATGCAATCAACCATTTCACTATTCCGTTATCTTTATGAACATTTGCCTCCGCTTTTTCTCGAAGAGGACAAGGCAAAGATGAAGCACGCTTTGGAGCATTTAGAAAATGATCCAACGGTGCCGATAGATTCGTTGGAAGATATGATGGTGGCCTTTGGATATTTGGTTTGGCCATGGACACAAGCACACCAAGAATTTCTAGCGTTAGCTGAAGGTGAAGTGGGGGAACACTTTTTGTTGCCACGGTTATCACCAGGTTTACAGGAGAAATATATTGAGTTCAAAGCTTATGGCGGAACACTGCGTGATATGCATTCGGGTCGGTCAGCAGAGTATTTTGAAAGCGAAGAACGCAACGAGTTGTGTGTAGCTTTCGTTGGTATGCAAAACGACCTGCGTGATTTTGTTGATCGTAAAGTGGTAGGAATGGAAAAGAAAAAATATTTACAACGCGTGGAAGATTTTAAAAAGGTGTTGAAAGAGATTAGGGGGAAGCTAGATGAAATGGTAGTGTTGTCCGAGCGCGAACAGGATCACCCAAATTTGGCTAACGAAATTAGAGAGCGGGTACGGATGTTTGAACATGGCTTGTGTCATTTAGCACCTTCACCTGATCACGAGGCAGTGTGCCGGTCGGTAGATTTTTTTCACGAAAGAAAAAAAGATTTGAATCGTATGCGTGGGACACATTTGGTTCCGGAGATTGATTTTTACACTTAATTATATGAAACCGATACTCCTAGTTATTGCCCATGAAGGTTTTCAACCGGTGGAATATGATGTGCCAAAGAGAGCGTTGCTCACTTCTGGTTTTGAGGTTAAAACCGCTAGCGATTTGCTCGGCACGGCAATTTCAGCGATTGATCAAGAAGAGGCTGAAGTGGATCTAACTTTGGATAGTGTAGCGGTTAGTGATTACGATGGTATTTTTTTTATCGGCGGTCCAGGCGCCTTGGAGTTTTTAAATAACGAAAAATCATATCGAGTAATTCAAGAGGCGGCTAAGGAGTGTAAGGTGTGGGGAGCAATTTGTATCTCTCCGCGTATTTTGGCTGAAGCAGGTGTCCTGAAAGGAAGAAAAGCCACTGGTTGGGATGATGATGGCGAGTTGGTCGGAATATTGTCTGGTGTTGGTGCAGAATATATTAAGGAACCAGTAGTAGTTGATGGAAATTTAATTACTGCTAGTGGTCCAGCTGCGGCGGAGGAATTTGGAAGAGAAATTGTAAGAGTATTAAAATAACGATATGGTTACTTGGAAAGAAATCAAAGACGATAGTAGTGCCCGTTGGCGCATTGAGAAAAAAGCGGAGATAATAAAATCTATCCGCGAGTTTTTTTGGTCACAAGATTTTATCGAACCTACCACACCGGTGGCAGTTTACAAAATGATCCAGGAAAAATATCTCCAACCCGTGCCGATTAAATTTCATAATCCAAACGGAAAGGAGTTTCCCTTTGTTTTAGTTACGTCACCTGAGATTGGTTTGAAAAAATTGTTAGGTGCTGGTCTATCAAAAATTTTTCAAGTGTGTCCGGTCTTTCGTGATTATGAAGATTTTGGCCATACGCATAATCCAGAATTTTTAATGTTAGAATGGTATCGTTCGCCGGGTGGTCTAACAGCAATTATGGATGACACGGAAAACATGGTGAAGTTTATCGCCCAGAAAATTGGGGTAGAGAAAATTAAAGTGGGTGACAAGGAAGTCAACTTGTTGATCGAATGGGAGAGAATTAGTATGAAAGATTTGTGGAAGAAACTTTTGGATGTAAATTTGGATGATTATCTAACCGATGAGACAATGGCCGAACTGGCTAGATCTTTAGGATACAATGTCAAAGTAGGTGAGGCCTATGAAAACAGTTTTTACGAAATATTTTTAAACAAAGTTGAGCCATTTTTGGGTGCTGAGCGACCGGTGATGATTTACGACTACCCTTTACCAATGTCAGCGTTGTGTAGGCCCAACCCAAGCGATCCACGCTATGTAGAGCGTTCGGAGTGTTATATCGCCGGCCTGGAGCTTTCCAACGCCTATGGCGAGCTGGTGGACGTTGTGGAACAGTCTAAGAGGATGCAAGAGAGCTACGATTGTCGGATAAAAAACAATTTGGCATTAACACCAATAGACGAAGATTTCAATGTGGCGGTGGGGGAGATAAAATCAGCGGGTGGGATTGCTTTGGGGGTAGATCGGTTAGTGATGCTCCTTACTGAAGCCAAAGATATTAACGATGTAATTTTTGAATCAGTAGCAGATCAGGTGGAGAGAGAATAAAAGTACTATAATAAAATATCCCAGACTAAGCTAGCTGGGATATTTTATTTACAGTCATTATCGTCTTAAAAATACTTGTTTCGGTGCCGCGGTCGTCGCGAGTCTTCCTAGGCACCTCAACAATTATTTTTAAAACTCATATTTTTTAAAATTTTTATTGAGAAGCCTAGGGAGCTTCGCAGCGACCGGGGCTTCGAAATAAATGTTTTAAAAAATTAAATCACTAGAAAACTTTTATTGGTTTGGTGCCAGGAAAAGTATTAATCATCTTTTTCATACCCATCGGTCGGAGTAGCCCAAGGTGTGAGCTTGGTTGCTGAATCACGGAACAGCTATTTGCAATCCCCCAAACCAAACAAGTGGTAATATCGTTACCAGTAATTTTTGCTGCTAGATATCCGGAAGAAAAAGCATCGCCTGCACCAGTCTTGGCAACTACCTTTACCGGATAGCTTTCCATCTTGTAGACATTTTCTTCATCACCCGCCATTGCTCCGCTCGCGGCGTCAGTGATTACCACTTCCTGCGCGCCCAAATTTATCAATTCGTGAATTAACGCTCGTGCACTTTTTTCTTTCTTTAGAGTTGTGCCCAGTATTTTTTCTGCTTCTTGGCGATTAACAATTAGCAGATCAGTAATTTTTAACATTTCGCGGACAGTTTCCAAAGAGTTTTTTAATTGGAATGATCCAGGGTTGTAAGCTAGACGAACAGTGGGGTGTTTTCTTAAATATTTTTCTAGTGATTCCAATAAATTTTCGAAACCTTCAGACAAGCCGGTAAAATATATCCAATCAACTTCCGGTTCGTTTTTTGGCCAAACATATTGGCGTTTGTGGTGATAGACCAAGATTGTTCGTTCGCCTTTAAAATTTAAAACGGTGGAATAGCGGGTGGGTGTTTTTATGTCGATAGTTATCAGGTTGGTTTCGACACCATTGTTTTTTAGTTCGTTAATAACCAACTCACCACTGCTGTCATTACCAATCGAGGTGAGGATTGAGGTGGAGACATCAAGTTTAGCGGTGCCGATGGCGACATTGGCGCCATTACCGCCCACTGCCTGAAAACTTTCTTTTACTGGAATCTTGGCTGCATAATCTAAACAGAGCTTGCAGTTGGTATGATCAAAATCACACTCCAAAGAAGCATCGTCGATCATTAATTGTGTGTCGATGGTCGCGTCGCCGATAACCAAGAGTTGTTTGATCATATATTATCTTTTTATCTCATGCGGACAATTACCACTAGGACATTTGTATTTGGACACCATCTCTTCGCTGTGCACGTGGCGTCCGATCAATATTTCGATGAGTTCGATAAAAGCACCCACTGTTAAGCCAGCCATTGCAACAGAAAATATTGTGTTACCAATCCATAGGGCGTACACCAAAAGACAGCCTGCGCCAATGGTAAAGACGGCGTCTTGGCGACGTTCGGCTTCTAAGAAGATGGCATAGGTAATTAAAATTGCTCCGAGTCCAGCAGCTACATTCATAATGATATCAATGAGTGGCCAGGGGAGCGTAGGAAGAAAACCGGCGAATGGCATATAATTAATTTAAAAGTTAAATTATTTTTTCTTTAATAAAAAAACTTCGTAAACACTGGCGATGGTAAATATTATCTGTAGTGGGATAAATACCGGATCTCTTAGATACGCGCTGTAGCAAAACAATAATATGCCGCCGATAATAAAATAATAATTTCTCGGCAGTGCCTTCTTTGTGATCACGCCAACAGTGATAAAAATTAGTCCAAGTGAGCCGAGTATTTTAAATATAAGCGGTAACATATATTTTTATTCCTCAAACCGATTGAGATATTCAATCGCAGCGAGCGCGGCGATGATACCTTGTCCAGCAGAGATGCCGATTTGTTTGTAGGGGATATTAGTAACATCACCAGCGGCCAAGATACCAGGCATAGTGGTGTTGCATTTGGCGTCCACCACAATTTCTCCAGTGCGAGTTTTTTCTACATTGTCGATAAATTGTGAATTAGGAATCTGGCCCGCGTGCACCATTACACCTTGTACTTCAATAGTTTTTTCTGCGCCAGCTTCGTCGGTATATTTTAGTCCGCTCACTCGATCGGTGCCCAGCACCTCGGTAGTTTTGGCGCCATAGATTATCTCTACATTTGGTAGTTGTTTTATCTTATCAACCAAAATATTTTCTCCTTTAGGGAAGCCGCCGTTGTTTTCTGGAGTGTTGGTATATTTACTGATTAAATATACCTTGGTGGCTATAGTGGCCATCATCAGAGCGGATTCTAAGGCTGCATTACCTGAGCCGATTGTAGCGGTAACTTTGTTGCGGAAAAGTGGACCGTCACAAACTGTGCAATAGGTTACACCTTTTTGGTACATCTCTTTTTCGTTGGGTATATCCAAGCGACGGGGATGAATACCAGTAGCGATAATTATCGTCTTAGTTTCGTAAGTTTTAACCTCGCCGACTGCGTTTTTGGCGGTGATTAAATAGTGTTTTTTTACTGGTTCAATTTTTTCTACACGCCAACCCTCGTCGGTTTTTACATCATAAGATTTTACGTGCTTGGCGAAATTTTGTGCCAATTCGTATCCTTGAATTTCAATAGTCCCGGGCCAGTTGTTCACCACCCCAGATAAGGCTACTTCACCCCCAATATTGTCGCTCACCATAACAAAATCCAGTTTTCTGCGGGCGGCATAGATAGCGGCGGCAGATCCAGCGGCAGCACCTCCGATAATAACAAGGTCCAACATATTTTAAAAAGTTTCTAATGATTTAACTAATTTTTCGTATGCCAATTTAATATCTGGTTGTTTTACCAAAGCACTGCCAACACAGAAATAGTCAGTGCCCCAGCTGCTGATCAAAGCAATATTTTCTGGAGTAACGCCGCCGTCTACTGAGCAGGTCATGTGAGGATATAGTTCTTTAAATTTTTTAATTTTTTCACCCACTGCTGGAATGAAAGGGTTGCCTTGTGCGCCCGGGGTGACAGTCAAAAACAATACAGAGTCAACGTGGTCCATATATTGATCAATCTTTTCCAAGGATGTTTCGGGATTAACAGACAGTCCAACTGCCCAATCAAGTTCACGTGTCAGTTTTATCGCTGCCATTATATCTTCCTGGCTTTCCACCGCAATGACCGCTTTTTTGACCGTTAGTACTTCTGCCCAAGTTTTAATTTCTTCTAAAGGGTGTGCCACCATCAAATGTAATTCTAAATCAAGATTGTGGGGGACGGAGTTGATTTCTTTTCTTTCAGAAAAAGATTTGTTTGGTACGAATACGCCGTCCATAACATCAATTTGCACGAAAGGGAATATTATTTCTGTAGCAGAAAGGTTGTTCAAAATATTTTTAAACTCAAAGAAGTCGGAAGTTAAAATTGCAGGGATAATAATATTCATATTATTTACTTTCTTCAATTTCTTTAATTTTCTCCAGACGACGTGTGTAGCGGATGCTGTCGGTGCGCAATTCGGTTTCTAAAAACTTCTTTACAATGGCGGCGGCATGTTCTTCGGACAAGATCCGACCAGCTAAACAAAGTACATTCACATCATCATCACGTCGGGCGAGTTCAGCACCTTCAATGCTGTAGCCAATGGACGCACGCACTCCTTTTATTTTGTTGGCGGTGATGCACATTCCGTGGCCAGAGCCACAAATGAGGATGCCAAGTGAGCCAGAATCGCGTACGACCGCTTTTCCTACTAGTGGGGCATAGTCGGTGTAGTCATCGGTCTCTTCATATTTCTTTGGTCCCAAGTCTTCCACCTTTTGGTTTAGTTGAGTGGTGAGGTAGGTTTCGAGGAACTTTTTTAGCTGAAATCCGCCGTGGTCGGAGGCAAGGTAAATCATATAGTTTGTTTAAAGATACTAATATTATACCGGCTTTTGGCTGTGTTGACAAATGCGTATTTTTATGTTAATATCCGCAGTCATTCAAGCGTGGGGCTTGGATGTTGTTCTTATATAATTTGGAGACGCGCAAGGGCGTGTCTCGACTTATTTTTTTAGTGGAGGTGAACCGTGGAAAAAAAACCCACGGTAACGATCAAGGTGTCGGGACGGCATACCGACACTACCCATTGCTCAGGGATTGCAGAGGTGCTTGAGGGGTTCTTGGCGAAGGCCGAGGTCTCTGGGCATGTCATTGCACACCTTGGGCCGGCGGTTCGTGGCCATAAGGCCTATGAGGGTGTGAAAGGCGTGCGCGTCGTGAAGCAGACGGTCAGCGGGGTGGAGGTAAAAGCCCAAACTGCTGAGAAGAGCTCGCGGCGTGTCTTTGTCCTGAACCCGCCGGCAGGGCTCACCACCGACAGGTTCTTCGCCATGCTTCAGAAGGCGGAGAACAGTCTAGTTGAAGAACCGGTGAACGATGATTGCGTGCCTCCTGCCGATGAAGAAGAGGTGATAGCTTCGTCAGTCGAAGAGGATGAAGAGATGAGGCTGACTCGCGAAGGGTTGGCCTACATCGAACAGGCCTCTGGGCTTCACCGCAAGGCAGAAGGGCTGCGGCGCAAGATCAGCAACCTCGAACGCGAGGACCAGGAGTTGTTGCGTCGCAACTCCAACATCGACCGCGAAGACGAGGATTTCGTCCAGCGTCTCGCGGAGATCGAGAGAGAGTTGGAGCTCATTAAGCGCGACCGCAGCGCGAATCGCTTGTTGCAGAACGGCAACAAGTTGCGCCAGGCTGCCATCGCCGATGAGACCAACACCCTCAAGCAGGAGATCGAGAGGATCGAGGCGGAAGCCGCGCACCTGCTTGAGTTGCGAGATGAACGGCAGCGCCAGATCGAGGAGCTCGAACACAGCCGTGATATCGACGGCGTGGTTCGCAAGCTCGAAGCCGAGCTGCAGGGACGCAAACCCGAAGACGTCGCCGAGGCTCTGCGGCGCATGGGGTTTGACCTCTCTCTCCCCCTAAAGCCCACCTAGTAAACGTCCCGACCTTGACTGGTCGGTCCGTTCCTACCCATTTGGGAAGGAGACAGTGCCCCCACCACTGTCTCCGACCTATCCAAAAACACATCACTTGTTGGTGTGTTTTTGTTTACCCTTGACATTCGTTTGACGAAAGTTTTTTATAGGGATACTATACAGATAGAGATATTTTTAATCACTAATACTTCTATGTATGAAAGTCAAAGATATCATGGAGAAAAATATTATCACTGCCACCCCCGATACTACCTATCAAGAGTTGGCAGAGGTTTTGTACAAAAACGATATTAGTGGGATACCGATTGTTGATAAAGAAAATGTTTTGGTAGGCTTTGTTTCAGAACGGGATATTTTTCGCATTTTATATCCACACTACAAAAGTTATTACGAACAACCAGAGGTGTATGCTGATTTGGAAGGGCGTGAATTAAAAGTGCGTGAGATCAGAAAGCATCGAGCGGAGATTTTCATGACCAAAGATCCAGTTATTGTTAAACCCGACGATCCAATAATGAAAGCTGGCGCCTTAATGTTGGCTAAGAACGTTAGTCGTTTTCCGGTAGTGGAAAATGGTAGGGTGGTTGGCATTATTTCTCGCAAAATGATCTATCGGGCAATTTTAGAAAAATATTTAATTGGCGATTGACAGGTAAGTTGTTTTTCGTTAGAATAGGTATATTGGCGTTAACCCGCGATCAACGGGCATTCATTTGGAGCGCCGGAGAAAGAACCTCATATAGATGGGTAGTAGAATCTCCCGGGTAAGCCCGTTATTGCTTTAATTAAGCGAAAGCACAAGATGGTACCGTCTTCGCCTCGCCGAAGTCCGTTATGCGGACGGAGGTGGGTAACGTCGACTCTTGGCACACTAACCCAGTGTGTTTTTTATTTTAAATTATTAAATATATGTACAATTCCAACGAACAAGAAAATGAAATATTGAAATTTTGGGATGAGGATAAAACTTTTGAAAAGTCTGTTTCAGAGCGTCCTGAATCAAAACCCTATCATTTCTACGATGGCCCACCTTTTGCCACCGGTTTGCCACACTACGGCCATATCGTGGCATCTTTGGAAAAAGATGTGGTGCCACGTTACTGGACGATGCGTGGGTTTAGAGTAGAGCGTCGTTGGGGGTGGGATTGTCACGGATTGCCAATTGAAAATATCATCGAAAAAGATCTTAATTTGAACAGTAAAAAAGCGATTGAAGAATATGGTGTCGCAAAATTCAACGAAGCTTGTCGCTCCACGGTTTTGCGGTATGCGGGTGAGTGGAAAAAAACGGTAAAACGTATGGGGCGTTGGGTGGATATGGAAAATGATTACAAGACAATGGATTTGAATTACATGGAATCTGTTTGGTGGGTTTTTGGTGAATTGTGGAAGCAAGGTTTGATTTACAAAGGGCACAAGGCGATGCATATTTGTCCACGGTGTGTGACACCTTTGTCGAATTTTGAAGTGACCCAAGGATACAAAGACGTGAAAGATATCTCGGTAACAATTAAATTTAAAGTGAAAAATCCGGAGAAGGCTGGTCTGCCAGAAGGTGTTTGTATTTTAGCTTGGACGACCACGCCTTGGACTTTGCCGGGCAATGTTTTGTTAGCAGTCAACCCAGAGATTAATTATTCTGTTGTCGCACCAGAGGGTGAAGAAGGTGATTTGGTAGTGGCTACTGAGCGAGCGGAAAAAGTATTGGTAGGAAAACAATATACCATTAAGAAAACTTTGAAAGGCACCGATCTGGTTGGCTTAGAATATGAACCACTGTTCCCATATTTTGCGAGTACGCCCAATGCTTTTCGCGTGGTAGCAGCAGATTTTGTTACTATTACCGACGGTACAGGTGTGGTGCATATCGCACCTGCCTTTGGTGAAGATGATTACAAAGTTGGTAAACAAGAAGGTGTGCCATTGGTACAGCACGTCAGTATGGATGGGCGCTTTATCGAGGAAGTGGAGGATTTTGCCGGCCACGAGGTCAAACCAATTGAAGAGCCAACGGCTACTGATGTTGAGATTATTAAATGGTTGGCGCATAACGGAAAATTATTTAATAAAGAAAAATTTGAGCACTCCTATCCACATTGTTGGCGTTGTGATTCACCACTTTTAAATTATGCGACCAGCTGTTGGTTTGTGCGCGTGACCGATTTGAAGGAACAGTTATTAAAGAACAATGAAGAGATAACCTGGGTGCCAGAACATATTAAGGAAGGTCGTTTTGGTGATTGGTTGGAGGGCGCACGTGATTGGGCAATTTCACGCAATCGCTTTTGGGGTACGCCACTGCCAGTTTGGGAGGCAGAGGACGGCGAAGCTTTGTGTGTTGGTAATGTAAAAGAATTAGAGGAATTAACAGGTGAAAAAGTGACTGATTTGCACAAACATCTGATTGATCGTTTGGAAATTAAAAAAGATGGAAAAGTTTTCCGTCGGGTACCAGAAGTTTTGGACTGTTGGTTTGAATCGGGAAGTATGCCCTATGGCCAGATGCATTATCCTTTTGAAAACAAGGCAAAATTTGAGTCGGGTTTTCCGGCTGAGTTTATTGCTGAAGGTCAAGATCAAACCCGTGGTTGGTTTTATACATTGCATGTTTTAGCCACCGCCTTGACCTTAGGCAAAGACGCATCAATAAAAAAACCAAAATCATTACCAGCTTTTAAAAACGTTATTGTGAATGGGATTGTTTTGGCGGAAGACGGTAAAAAAATGAGCAAACGTTTAAAAAATTATCCTGAACCAGATTTGATATTGGAAAAATATGGAGCAGATGCTATGCGTTACTTTTTGCTTACTTCCCCAGTAATGGCGGCAGAGAATTTGAATTTTACTGAGCTGGGCGTGCGCGAAGTGTACAACAAACTGATCAACACTCTTTGGAACGTAGTGGAATTTTATAAGATGTATGCGGGCGACAATGTGGGTGAAGTAAAAAGTGAGAATGTTTTGGATAAATGGATTTTGACCAAGTTGCAGGTGTTGATTGGTGACGTAACTAAGGGAATGGAGTCATATCATTTAGTCGATGCTAGCCGTCCATTGGTTGAGTTTGTGACGGAGTTATCGCAGTGGTATGTGCGTCGTTCACGTGATCGGTTTAAAGGTGAAGATGAGAGTGGTAAAAAAGCGGCAATAGCGACCTTGCACCATGTGCTGGTAGTTTTGGCGAAAACTTTGGCGCCGTTTACTCCTTTTATTGCCGAGAAGATTTGGTTGGAATTAAGTGGCAAAAAAACCAGCGTGCATTTGGAAGCTTGGCCGGAAGTAGATGAAAAAATGTTGGATGAAAAAGTTTTGAGTGAAATGGTATTGGCACGTAAAGTGGTAGAGTTAGGTCTAGCTGCTCGGGCGGAAACCGGAATTAAAGTGAAACAGCCGTTGCAATACATCCGCTATCAATCCAACCAGCTTTCGGAACAGTTAGAAAAAATTATCGCCGAAGAGTTGAACGTAAAAGAGGTGAAACATATTCCAGAAATCCGAGAGGAAAACAATTGGGTGATAAAGGAAGATGTTAATGTTCGTATTGGTATAAACACGGTGATCTCGGAAGAATTGCGTGATGAGGGTCTGGCGCGGGAGTTTATTCGTTTAATTAATCTAAAACGCAAAGACCTGAATTTAACGGTTAGTGACCTGGCAGCCGTTACGTATTGGACCGATTCATTGGAATTGCAGCGAGCGATAGCAAACAATGAAGCGGAAATATCACGCAAAACATTAAGTAAAAAACTATCCTTGGTTAGGGATTTGGAAGGTGCTAAAGAAGAGGTTGGTGGCGGTAAAATAGTAGTTAATGTAGAGCGATTATAGAGCTATTGACAGCCTTTTCAGCAGTGATACAATTAGCAAGAAGTTTAATCATTTTATGGACCAAAAGGTCTCTGACGACCCATTGAGTATATTTAATTTTTTTCACATAATACCCAAGATCAACTAGTTTGGCTTGGGTTTTTTTAATTGTCTTATGAATGGAAATGGTCACGATTTGTTTAAGGGGAAAAGGATAGCGATTTTGTACAGCGATGCCAAACGCGAATATTTTCCTACAGAACAACAATATATAACCGAGGCGGAAGTGATTGATCGAGCAAAGATAATAGCACCGTATTTTGAAAAAATGGGTTGCGTGGTTGATTTGATACCGGGCAACGAAGAATTGACGGATATTTTGAAAAGTAAAAAACCAGATTTTGTTTTAAATTTAGTTGATTCGGTGCGTGGGGTTGAACATTTGTCCGCAATTATTCCTGCTACTTTGGAGTTGTTGAATATTCCTTATGTCGGCACTGGTATGTTGGGGTTATCAATTAATTCGAATAAATTTTTGACCAAGAAGTTGATGGAACAGGTGGGATTACCGTTGCCGCGTTATCAATTATTTTCTTCACCCAATGATCCATTGGATATTCATCTTAAGTTTCCATTAATTTCCAAACTGAATGAGATCCACGGAAGTGTGGCGATTGATCAAACAGCGGTGAGCGAAAATGAAGCACAGCTAAGAACGCGCATCCGTGAATTAATGGGTATTTATCACCAACCAATGTTGGTAGAAGAATTTATTGTCGGCAAAGAGTTCACCGCTTTTATTTTGGAGGGTGCAACGCGCAAAGTTTATCTGGGGGAAAAAGTTTTTCAAGAAACGAGTGATAAATACAAAATCGCAACATTTGACGCAGTGTGGAATGATATTGGTAGCTACGATTATGCACGCGCTGATGGACACGGAATTTTGGAAAATTATGTGCGCTTGGCTTTTGATGTGTTGAAGATGGACGACTATTCCAAGTTCGATGTGCGTCAGGATGAATCAGGGCGGTATTATTTTATCGATTGCAATGCCAATCCAGCTTTTGGTCCGATTGAGAGCGACTGTGCCATCAGCCATGTTTTGAAAATGTATGGTATTGATTTTGACGAAATCTTGCGTCGTATTGTGGTGAATGTGGAGAAGGAAAATAATGTTAATAGCAGTAGCGACTTCAGTTCTAATAATCCTAACTCAGAAAATATCAATAAATAATTATGCGCGTTGCGTTTACCTATAATGTTCGTCATGTTAAACCTGATATCAATAATCCACAATACTTGAAAGAAGCGGAATTTGATGAGCCAGAAACAATCGAGGGGATTACTAAAGCTTTGAAAGAGTTGGGGCACGAAGTGATAAAAATAGAAGCGGATGAATTTGCTTTTGAAAAATTGCGAGCGGAAAAAAATAATATAGATATTGTTTTTAATATTGCCGAGGGGGCAAACGGAGCTGATCGCGAAGCGCAGTTGCCGGCAATTATGGAGATGTTGCAGATTCCATATACTGGACCGAAGCCGTTGGGCTATGCGGTTGGTTTGAATAAATCAGTGGCCAAAGAAATTTTGTCATATTATAAAATTGCGACACCGCATTGGATGACAGTAAATAAGATTGATTATCTGGATAGTCATGATTTTAAACATTTTCCGGCTATTGCGAAGCCGTTGGGCGAAGGTTCAAGTAAAGGAATTAGAGCTAAGAATTTTGTTAATAATGAAGAGGAGTTAAAAAAAGTAGTCAGTGATTTATTGGTTGAGTTTAATCAACCAGTATTGGTAGAAGAGTTTCTTCCCGGACGTGAATTTACTGTGGCGGCGATTGGCCATCCGACACGAATTTTACCAATCGTGGAAATAGTTTTTGATGCACTACCTGCTGGGATGCCAGCTTTTGACCATTATGAGGCCAAATGGATTTATGATAATCCGGAGGGGCCAGACCCACTAATTTGTCCGGCCAATATTTCTTCAGAATTAAAAGAGAAAATTGAACACCTGTGTTTAGAGGCTTTCAATGCTCTGGAAATGGAGGATTGGGCACGTTTTGATATTCGTTTGGATAAAAATGGTGAGCCTAATTTTATTGAAGTAAATTGCCCGCCTGGGATTATTCCTGACCCCAAAGAAAATTCTCGTTTTCCTCGTGCAGCACGAGCGGGTGGTCTGGATTACGCCCAAATGATTGAAGAAATATTGCGATCATCCTGTTCGCGGTATGGGTTAGAATATAAATAACTGTTTTATGCTTTTGTATACTCCATTATCTCCACAATTAAAAAAACTGTCGACTGTCTGTCGTGAGATTAACAAACAGTTTGTTCCAAGTAAAGTTGAAGGTCAGAATGAAAGTAAAACTTTTGTGGATCCATTATGTGAAGATGAGCACACTGTTTGTCGTGGTTTGGTCCACAAGTATCCTAATCGTGTATTGGTGTTGTTGACCATGCGTTGTGCCGCCTATTGTCGTTTTTGCACCCGACGAAGAATGGTTTCGGAGGTTGAGCAAGGTATGGTGACCGAACATGATTTGGACAAGATGGTGGTGTATATTAAAAAACACTCAGAGATAAAAGAATTGATTTTTTCTGGCGGCGATCCTTTGGTGGTGCCGGATTTATTAAAACGTGCTTTGAAAAAATTAGGTGGTTTGCCACAAATTAAAATAATCCGCGTGGGGACAAGATTGCATTTTTCTAACCCGGCATTGGTGGATAAAAAAGTTTTAGACGCCTTGCGAACAGTGAAAAACAAGCCATTGTATTTAATGGTCCACTTTGAACATCCAAGTGAATTAACCGCGGCAACTAAACGTGCCGTTAAATTATTACAATCAGTTTCAACAATGTTATTGTCACAAACGGTTTCTTTGCATGGCGTAAATGATTCCGTTGACACTTTGTACAATCTTTTTTCTGGCTTGATTGAAATTGGAGTAAAGCCGTACTATCTATTTCGCTGTGATTTAGTTAAAGGAGCAGAACACTTTTTGGTTGATTTTAAAAAAGAACGAAAAATTGTTAGTGAACTGCGTCGGCAATTGAGTGGTATCGCTATGCCTTTGTATGTGATAGACGTTCCAGGTGGTAATGGTAAAATTCCAGTGCCACTTGATTTTTGGCCGCTGGCCGATGGAGTTAAATATCGTGATTTCTTGGGTAAATTAAATAAAATCGTGTAGTTTATTTCCTATATCTTAGCTAAAAATCGGGTTGACAGCCCGGTTTTTTTGCGTTATTATTCAGTTGTAATTCATGTTTTTAATAATGATATGTTAAGTGTTAAAGAGGTTTTTGATTTGGCTGTAAAACTTGGCAAAGCAGCCGATCCACGTGGTGAAGCGGGTATTAAAGAATATTTGGCTGACATCAAAAAAGATTATGATAATGCTAAGCCAAAAGATAAGGAATATTTAGACCAGGAACGTCTCCTGCATCCTTTTTCTGATAGTGGAGTGCATGTTGATATGGGTAAAACAGAAGTCAAACGTGTTTTGTCTGGTATTGATATTGATACTGGGGAAATACTTTTAGCTTCGCAACTGAGTGAGCGTGGCAAAAAAATTGATTTAGTAATCGGTCATCATCCGTTGGGGCGTGGGTTGGCTGATCTGCATGGTGTAATGGATATGCAGGTGGCAATTTTTGAACGTGCTGGTGTGCCGGTGCATATTGCCGAAAAAATTATGGAGGAAAGAATAAGAGAAGTGGGGCGTGGTTTACATCCAATTAATCATTATCAAATTATTGATATAGCGCGATTATTAGGTGTAAATTTGATCAACACTCACACACCAACTGACAATTTGGTAAACAAGTTTTTAACAGAATTTTTTGCTAAGAAAAAAATGCGTACGGTAGGAGATCTAGTGGATGCTTTGTTAGAAATTCCAGAATATCAAGAAGCGAAGCGTCGAGGAGCTGGACCAAAACTTTTTGCTGGTAGTCCCAAGAATCGTTTAGGAAAATGGTTGTTAGAAATGACTGGTGGTACAGGCACTTCAGATTCAGTTTACGAATCGTTATCAAGTCATGGCATCAGTACGATTATTGGCATGCACATGCGTGATAGTGCACGTATCAAAGCCAACGAACACCATATGAATGTGATAATTGCCGGTCATATTGCTTCAGATTCTTTGGGTATGAATTTGTATTTGGATGAATTAGAAAGAAAAGGGATCGAGATTGTGCCATGTAGTGGTTTAATCCGAGTGAGTCGCGTTAAAAAAGGCAAGAAATAATTTTATGATTTCTTTGTTGCAGGGGAAAATAATCAACAACAAAAATGGGCAAGTACTGGTGATGACCGCTGGTGGTGTGGGGTATTCTGTTTATGGCAGTTTGTCAGGGTTGAAAAAATGGAAAGCCGGTAGCGAAGAAACTGTCCTAACATATCTGGTGGTGCGAGAAAATGCCCTAGATCTTTATGGTTTTGTCGACGAGGCAGAACGGGACTTATTTTTGCACCTCATTCAAGTGAGTGGTGTTGGTCCGAAAACCGCATTGCACATTTTGTCTTTAGGCACGACAGCAGAAATTGGTTCGGCGATATCACGCGGTGATTTAAATTACTTAACCAAAGTCAGCGGAATCGGTAAAAAAACTGCTGAGAGGATTATTATCGAACTGAGAGACAAGGTGTCGGTGTCTTTTGGTGATAGTAAAGAAGAAGTATCGGGAGTGTCTAGTGATGTAGTGGAAGGTCTGGTGTCTTTGGGTTATGCAGCTAATGATGCCCGTGAAGTAGTTAAAAAAATAAATGTTCAGGGTAAGACGACAGAACAGGTATTGCGTGAGGCGTTGCAGAATATAAAATAAGGAATAAAAAAGACCGGCGTATTTGTAATTTTTTCGCTTTCCTCGGCCGCGAGGCCTCAGGAATGAAGTCTGTGGACTTCATAACCCGCTCAAAAAATACAAACACGCCGGTCTTTTTTTGTTTATTTTAACTTTTCTCTCAATAGTTTTTCAGCTACTGCTGGATCGGCACTTCCCTCAGTTGCCTTCATCACCATTCCTTTTAAAAACTGTAACAAAGGCTCTTTGCCGGCTTTAAATTGTGCTACTTGCACAGGGTTGTTTTTTATCACCTCATCAATAACTGATCCTAATTGCCCTTCATCACTGACCTGGCCGTAGCCTTTTTCTTCCATAATATGGGTAGGATCGGTGTCGGTGTTGTTGTCTAGCATCTCTTCCAATATCTTCTGAGCATTGGTAGAGTTTACTCGCTGGGAATATGACAATGCTAAAAGTTCAGCAAAATTTTCCGCTTTTAATTTTAATATGCGAATATCAATTTTTCGCTCGGCCATTGCCCCCATTAATTTTGACGCAATCCAGCCGCCGATTAATTTACCGAGTTGTTGTCTCTTGTTCTCTAATATTGTGTCACTTTCTTTTTTGTTTTCTGGTAAAGAGTGTAACCATTCGATTAATTCGGTATATACTTCTTCAGTGTAGTTTGCCCAATGAGGATCAGAAGTTAGAAGATCAGCATCGGCGTAGGAAAGACCCAACTCAGTATGGAAGCGATTTCTCTTGGCCTGGGGAAGTTCTGGCAAAATTGTTTTCTCTGCGATAGTGAGTGGTTCAAAAGGTGGAATATCTGGCTCGGGGAAATAGCGATAGTCGGCGGCAGTTTCTTTTTCACGCTGTAAAACCGTTTCGCCTTTGTTGTCATCCCAACCGCGAGTTTGTTGTTTCCAACTTTCGCCTTTTTCCAACATTGCAGTCTGGCGTTTTATTTCAAAATCAATTGCTTTTTCTACGGCACGGAAGGAATTAATATTTTTTACTTCAACTTTAGGGTTTAGGGTGTAACCCTCTACTGGTTTCACCACGCCGTTTTCAATCGTGAATTTTCCTTCCTCTTGAAGAGAGGTATTAGCTTCACAACGCATGTGGCCTTTTTCCATGTCAGCGTTGCTTACTTCCAAATAGCGGAAGATTGTTTGTAACTCTTGGCAATATAGTTTAGCCTCAATTCCGCTTTTAATGTCAGGGTCAGACACTATTTCCACTAAGGGTACCCCGGCGCGGTTAAAATCTACCAAAGTGTCGCCGCTGGCGGAGTGTGTCAGTTTAGCTGTGTCTTCTTCTAAATGCACACGGGTGATACCGATAGTGGCTTCTTCTCGAGCGTTCTTTCTGCCAATTAAATTTAATTCAAGTTTGCCGTGTTCGCCAATTGGTTGGTCATATTGGGAAATTTGATAACCTTTTGGTAGGTCAGGATAAAAGTAATGTTTACGATCAAACTTGCTCAGTTTGCTTATTTCACACCCTAAAGCTCGGGCAATTTTTACTGTCCACTCAATCGCGGCTTTGTTGGGTATGGGTAAAGTTCCAGGGTGAGCAAGGCAGGTCGGGCAAATATTGGTGTTAGGCGTAGAACGATCGGGGTCATTAAAACAAGGGCAAAACATCTTGCTTTTGGTCTTTAGTTCGACGTGGACTTCTAGGCCGATAATGGGTATATATTTTGGCATATTTGAGGGAAATTAACGTTGTAATTCTAACATTAAATAAAAAAAACGTCCACTTTTTTAAAGTAGACGTTTTTGGTGGGGTTAGATTGTGGGTGGCGGTGTATTAACTGTTGGTGTTTCTTTGGCGTTGATATAGAGACCGACCAGAGAGGTAATTAAAGCTGGGGTTATAATTATATTAAACAATGACGCTAACGAGCTGTTTACAATTCCCAAAGTGGTAGTTGATATTCCTTTTGCATATCCAAGCACGGTCATGATAATTAGTTGTATGATGGTCGAGATGATCGCATAGACAACAATGGTGACCAATATCCTCCAGGCAATTTTCCACCATCTTCCAACTACTAAAGATTTGCTGGCGGAAAATGAATTTTTCCAGTTTTTATTATCTAAAATTATTGCGTAAGAGGTAAAATTGTACCAAACAAAAAAGATTATACCAGGGATAACAAACAGAATTGAACCGAGGGCAATTAGGAGTGTTACTAGGATCGAGTTGATAATCAAAGGAAAAATTAGACGGCTGTTGTTGGTCAGAGTTTCTTTCCATCCCAATGGAGTTTGGCCTGTCCATGCGGCAGCAGCAGTTTGGATAATGCCAGTTGTAATCCACAGACTAAAAACTAATGAGGTGATGTAGACTAAAAATATGATCAAGTCGTTGATTAAACGGTTGGCTTTTAGACGGAGTTCGATTTCAATACCAATATATCCAGCCAAAAAGACAACTATTCCAGTTAGAGTTAGTAGGATTAGATAGGGGAGAAAATGGCGCCAGTAGCGACGATAGTTGCTCCAACCCTGGCCAATTAAATCTGTGGCACTTGTTAACATATATTTTTATTTAAAATTTTGTTTAGAAGATTGCTTGCTTCTTGTTTCATTATATCAATTTTCTGGTTTCCATTCAAATGAATTACTTTGGTACCGCGCTTAGTAAAAATATTTTTGAGCTCAGAAGAAAAAAATTGTTTGGCGGATTTTTTTAGGAAGGGTAAATTTTCAAAGATAGCGTCATCTTGTTTTCCGGTACGTGCACTTAGTCGGTGAGCTGCTTCAGTAGGGTCAATTTTAACTAAGACAAGAAAATCCGGGCGATTGGCCAGCGCTAATTTATTGCCTGGTAAAGCGCAGATTTTTTTCATAGTAAATTTGGGATCAGGCAGAGACTGATAGGCAAGTGAGGTAGTAATACTACGATCTTGAATAATGCATTTGCCGGCTTTTAGTAGGGGAATGTGTATTTTAGTGTAAAGTATTAGACGGTCTAGGGAGTATGCTTCAGCTAGTGCTTGCACTGGATAGGCGGTGCCCTTTTTGATTAATTCTTGACGGATAACCGCTCCAACTCCAACATAGGTTGGTTCTGCAGAAAAGATAAAATCATAACCATTAAGTTCTGACAATTCTGGAAAACGTCCGGTCTCTTGCATGTATTTTTTTAAATCAAAAACAGCGTTTCCTTGTTTGGTTAATACTTCTTTCCAAGTTTCGATGATGGTACTTTTTCCTCCGCCGTCGATACTATCAACGATGATGAACATATTTACTTTTTATAAATTACAAAAGAAAAACCGTCATGATCTTCGCGCCAGGTTTCGTGCCAAATGTTTGGGTCTATTTCTGGAAAAAACACGTCGCCATCAAATTTTTGATGTACATGGGTAATGTAAAGAGTGTCGACGCGGTCGATTGTTTGACGGTAAATGCTTGCGCCACCACAAATAAAAATATCTTCATCTTTTAATTGAGTGAAAACATCGTCTAAATTATTTAAAACTCGTACTCCTTCTGGTGCTTGGTAATTCTTATCTAAAGTAACTACTACAGTTTGTCTTCCGGGCAATGGTTTGCCTAAATATCCTAAGATTGATTCGAATGTTGCTTGGCCCATAACACAAGTTTTGCCCAGGGTATTTCTTTTGAAATACTGGAAATCTTCTGGTATGTGCCAGGGTATTTTATTTTTTACTCCAATGCAGTTGTTGTCAGCGATAGCGGCAATTAAAGAAAAAGGCATATTAAACAGCGATATCAAATTTAATAGATGGGTAACTTTGATAATTTAAAACTTCAGTATCTGTATATTGCCAATCAAAAATAGAAGTGAAATTTTTTGTTTCTAGAGTGGGTAATGGATAAGTGGTGTAGTCGCGAGATAGCTGTTCTTTTGCTCCAGCAATGTGATTCTCATAAATATGGACATCACCCAAGAAACCGATCAACTTACCTTCCTTTAGTCCAGTTTCTTTTGCCAACAAATGTAGCATTGTAGCGTAGCTAGCAATATTAAATGGCAAACCAAGCATGGTGTCAACTGAGCGTTGATTCCACATCAAATTTATTTTTCCATTAATAACAGTTACCTGAAAACCGTAATGACAATATGGTGGCATCGCTTTATCTACGTCTAGTGGGTTCCATGCCATTACAATCATGCGGCGATCACCGGGATCGGTTTTTAGTTTGTCTACAACTTTCTTAAGTTGGTCAACTCCTTGTCCCGTATAATCAGTTTGGTAATCTTTGTAAGTTGCTCCAAAATGTCTCCACTCCCATCCATAAATAGTACCTAAATCTCTCTCTTCTAACATTTTTTGTTTTGTTTCTGGATCATTGGCGTATTTAATTTTTAAAGGTGTGCACCACTCATCCCAGATATGATTATTTCTATCCTGGAGCCATTTTTTATCAGTTATGCCTTTGATAAAAAACTCTAGCTCTGAAGCAACTAGACGAAAGGGTACTTTTTTGGTGGTAAGAAGTGGAAAACCATTGCTCATATCATGCTCGAACATCGCTCCGGCAATGGCTAGTGTATCAATACCCGTACGATTATGTTTTAATTCACCTTTCTCGAGTATTTGTTTTACAATATCTAAGTATGCCTTCATATATTTACTTATTTACCCGTGGTGCCAAAGCCGCCACGACTATTATTATTCATCTGTTCTACTTCCTCCCATTCTGGTTTTTCTATTTTTACAAAAGCGGCCTGGCCTAATCTTTCGCTTTTTTCGATTATCACTTCTTGATTAGTGACGTTATAAACTTGTAAAAGTATTTCATCTTGCTCACCACAAAAATCCTGGTCAATATATCCAGTACTAACCATCAAGCCTTTGCGTTTCAGTGTGCTAGAGCGATCTTTTATCTGTAGCATATAGCCCTCAGGAATAGCGATAATAATATTAGTGGGTATCCTCTCCAAAGTTTTTGGCTGAATAGTTAAATCGATGCGGCTGTACAAATCAAATGCTACTGCGCCTGGGGTTTGATAGGTGGGAAGTGGTAGGGAAGTGTCAATTCTTTTAATTTTGACTTGCATACTTTATTTTATTTAAAACATCCTCAGTTTGATTGTACAATTCTTCAAAATCACCATTATTAGTAATGGTAAATTTGGCCGTACTGCCCAATTTTTTTGTTAGACTGTCGGCTTCTGCTTGTTCGTTAGCCAAAAATTCTTCATAGGTTTTTTCGCTATCACCTGGATTCTCTGCTCTCTTTACTAACCTTTCCCAACGAATCTTGGGATCAGCGGTGATATAGATCAAGTTAAATCCAGGCATCTTTTCTAGATAAATAATATCAGTGGGCCGGCGAATGCCGTCCACTATCACAACTTCGTTTGAGTCATTTTCGACATCAAACGCAATTACCTTGCTCATTAAATCTTGACCAAAATTCTCACGTAATACTTTTGATATTAATTGTAGGTTGTCGCGACTTTCTGGGATATATAGTCGTTGTACAACATCGCGCAACATGGTGGAGTAGCGGTAGGCGTTGATATTGTGTTTTTCTTTGAGATATTTACAGATCGTACCTTTGCCAGACGCGATGTCGCCGACAAATCCCAGGACTATCTTATTGTTTGGCATATTTTGTACTTTTATATTCACGATATTTTACGCCGGCTAAATCCAACAACTTGCGCGAAACTTGCCAGATGGCAGCGTCGTGATATTTGTCGCTTTCATAAATTATTTCAGTAACACCTTTTTGGATAATAGTTTTTGCGCATTCGTTGCAAGGGAAGAGGGTGCAATATATCTTGCAATCCTTAGTTGGATTATTGGCATTATAGATAGCGTTTTCTTCGGCGTGGCAGATGTAGGCATATTTTGTCTCAGTAGTTCCGCCTTCTCTTTCCCAAGGCAATGCGTCGGTATCGATGCCGCGTGGCCAACCATTATATCCCATCCCCATTACTACGTTGTTTTGATCTACCACCACCGCACCAGCCTGAGTGGATGGATCTTTGGAGCGTTCAGAGATAATATGCGCCATTTGCATAAAACACTCGTCCCAAGAGATGTAATCTTTTCTAGCTTCGGTCATATTCAAAATGAATGAGAGAAATGGAAAATGTAGTTTTCCATTTCCGAGTGAATGAGAATATATCGCTCTAGCGTATATATATTTTTTAGTTTAAAAGTACCTTAATTTTAGCAAAGTTAAGGTATTCTGCCAAGTAACAAAAAACCTCCATTTTATGGAGGTTTTAGTGGATAATTATTTTGCCTTGATCAGCATCAACTGTCACCCAATCGCCGTCTTTTAGTTTTTTCATCGCGTCTTTTACGTTGGCAACATAAGGTTTCTTTAGTTCTCGACTGACAATCGCGGCGTGTGACAAGACAGTGCCTTGCTCCGTGATTATTCCGCCTGCTTTTTTGATGTAGGGGAGATGTTGGAATGTTATTAATGGACTTACCAGAATTTCATTTTTTTGGAAGGCGATTTTAGTAGCACCATTTTTTACCTTTCTAATTTTTCCTTTAATTTTTCCAGGACCAATACAGATTCCGTGTAAGTAATCAGTGTGGCGAGTGATGGTAATTATGGTTTTATTAAGCAACTTGTCTAGTATGCGATTGTAATCGACAAAACTGATGTTTTTTTTATGGTCGACAATAAACTCAAAATAACCTTTTAAATAATTGTGAGTACTAAAAGTGGAGGATAATTCTTTTTTTAGAAGATGCTGTTCTTGTTTTTTGTTAACCAATAGTTTTTTGACGGTTTGTTTGATCAGCTTTATCGTCTTCTTATCGTGGTTAGAAAAATGCCATTTTTTATAATCATAGTAAAAGACCAGACTTTCTCCCCGATAAGTACCTTGAGAAAAATGGATGATGTGGTCTTTTATCAATTCTCCCCAGATTCCTTTGTTGTTTATACAGAAAACAGCAGAGTGAGTAATATTTGTGGGCTGCTTTACAAGTTCGTAGCGGAACTTTGTCGTATCAATTTTGGTTTTTTTTAACCAAAACAGACATTGGTGTAGTGTTTTTTGTAGGCGAATCTTTGGGAGGTTGTTTTTTAGGGGAAGTAATTTAAAAAGGTACAAGCCGTTATCTTTTTTCTTAATTAAGGAGATTAATTGATTTTCTAACTCTTCTTTTTTGCTCGGTGCGATGTAGATAGCTGGCAAAAACGGAAGATTAATTATCCCATTTAATATTTTTAGTCGACCTCTTTTTGTGTAATCTTCTTTTTGGAATTTTTCGGTTCCAGGAATGTCAAGATGCCGCATCCACTCTGTTATAGAAGGAAATTGATTGTCCTTTTTATCTTCATTGGCCATATTGTGCTTTTTTGTATTTTTCAACCGTGTTGATTATCTTTTTTGCTACGGCTATTGGATAAGTTGGGCGATTGCCAGAAGATGTTTCTATACAAAACATTATTCCGTTTATATCGTCGAGAATCATATTGGTTAGATCTGTGATGTCAGAGCGAGAAGGCGTAAAGTTGTTTACTGTACTTTCCAATATCTGGGTCGAGACAATTACAAGCCTATTTTGTTCTTTGGCGATTTTAGTAATCTCTTTCTGGTATATGCCAGTTTGTTCAAAAGGTATATTGACAGCTATTTCTCCGCGGTCGATTAATACATGGGAATAATCTTTGTTTTGGCAAATTTTAGTTAATTCTTCGCGATTATGATAGTTTTCGATTTTGACAATAATTTTTGTATGTTGGAGCTCCTCCTTGGCTTTAATTAACTTTATTATTTTTTCATTTAAACCTTCTGATATATAAGAAATGGATATAAATTGCGGTTGCAGAGAGGCGATTTTGTCTATTGCATCCGTATATATTTTAAGGATTTCTATATCGTCTTTTTCGTGTTCTATATTAAATGTCTTCATGTAGTGGAAGAGCCCGTTATTCAAAAAACGTACCCCAATCGTGTCGCTATCAATTATATCAGTCACCTGTAATGATACTTCGCCATCACCAATTGTTACTGTCTGGTTGATAGCTACTTTTTCGCCTATTTTTTTTGTGTCCACTGGTATAAACAAATTGCAGTCTGGGCTATAGGTAGCTGATTTAATGGTGTGTTCATCGTTTTCTCGTACGGTGAACATCTTAGAATCAAAGTCTCCTAACCTTATTTTTGTTAATGGTAGATCAATTAAAATACCGATATTAGCATGTAGATCGTCGATGATATTTTGCCCAGTTCTTACTAGTTCAAGATGTTCCTCGATTACTTTGTAGGAAAAATTATAACGCAAAACATCTGCTCCAGCGAGAATTATTTTGCGAATTTTATCTTCTCTTAGTGATCCGTGGCCGATGGTAGCGATAATCATCATAAATTGATGATAAAACATCCCGATTAAGTCGGGATGTTGTTGAGATTACTTGTCACTGATTTTGATAGCTGGTCCCATAGTGGAGCACAGTATCAGATTTTTAACATAAGTTCCTTTTGATCCAGCAGGCTTGGCTTTGCTGAGAGTGTCCATGAAAGCCGCTAGATTTTCTTTTAGTTGTTCTTCGGTAAAGCTGATGCGGCCAATTAGCTGGTGGATGTTAGCGGTATCATCATTTTTGAAAGTGATTTTACCTTTTTTCAACTCTTCAATCATCTTCTTAACATTTGGGCCAACAGTTTCGGTTTTTGGGTTTGGCATCAAACCGCGTGGGCCTAAAACCTTGGCGACAACTGCCATTTTAGGCATCATGTCAGGTGTGGTAACAGCCACATCAAACTCGATCTTTCCTGTATCTTTAATTTTTTTAATATCCTCTTCGCCATAAACGAAATCAGCACCAGCTTCTTTAGCTTCCTTCTCTTTTTCTGGGCCAACGAAAGCAGCTACCTTTTTTGTTTTACCCATACCATGTGGCAATACCACAGTGGCACGAATTTGCTGGTCGCCTTTTTTAGGATCGATACCCAAATTAGCGTGTACTTCTACACCAGCATCAAATTTCACACCGGAAGTTTCCTTGACGAGTTTGATGGCCTCGTCCCAGTTGTAGACCTTATTTTTTTCAACCTTGGTCTGAAGGTTATTCATGCGTTTTGACATAAAAAATTTGTTACGTGGTACAAACTCCCTGGTGACAGGGATCCCACATTTACACCGCTATTTTAGCTTAAAAACCCAAGGTTGTCAATATCCGCGGTCAGGGTAAGGAGATTGACTTTTGGACGGTAAAAATATAGAATGTTTTTATGTCTATCAAGCCAAAATTCCATCTTCTTACCTTTGGATGTTCAATGAACAGGAACGACTCAGAGCGAGTCGTTAGTTTGCTTTTGGGTCTGGGATTTGAAGAGACAGCTAATCCAGCCGAGGCAGATTTATTAATGGTTAATACCTGCAGCGTACGTCAAAGTGCGGAGGATCGGGTGTGGGGATTTGTACGCAATTGGCAGGAGCTCAGAATTAAAAAGCCAAATTTGATTATTGCGATTACCGGTTGTATGCCCGGGCGTGATGAAAAGGGGGAGATAAAAAAGAGGTTGCCTGGGGTGGATCTGTTTTTTCCGATTGCTGAGTTGGCATATTTACCTGCACGATTAAAAGCGCTTAATCCGGATTTAATTGTTGGGGAAGTCGACGACTTGGCAGACTATTTTTCTATCGATCCAAAACGGGTCGAAGCGCATCGGGTCTGTGTTGCCATTCAAACGGGTTGTAATAATTTTTGTACTTACTGTGTAGTGCCGAAGGCACGTGGCCCAGAACACAATCGTCCGGTTGAAGAAATAATGCGAGAGATAAAAATGGCGATTGCCAAGGGGGCGAAGGAGATAGTCTTGTTGGGGCAGGTGGTGAATAATTATCGGGCGCCAGATCCAGAAAATTTTTGTGGTTGCAATCCGTTTTTTAACGAAGCAATTCCGTTGGAGAAAAAAGATGCTAGGTTTAACAAAGATTTTGCGGCGTTACTTTGGGAGGTCAATCAAGTTGAAGGGTTGGAACGACTACATTGGACTGCTGCTGATCCGCAGTATTTTAATGAATACTTGATCCAAGCGCTTACTTTACCGAAGCAAATTAACTTCTTGCATTTGCCAGTACAAAGTGGTGATAATGAGATTTTAAAAAAGATGAATCGTCACTACACGCGCGAAGACTATATTACTTTGGTAAAGAAGATTAAAGCAGTATGCCCGACAATGGCGCTTGGCACTGATTTCATCGTTGGTTTTTGTGGTGAGACCGAAGAGCAGTTTGCCAACACTTTGGATTTATACAAACAGTGTGATTTTGATATCTCTTATCACGCACGTTACAGCGAACGGAGTGGTACAGCCGCCGCTAAAGCTTTTAAAGATGATGTGTCGCGAGCAGTAAAAAAAGAACGTTGGGACCGGGTGCAGGATTTGTTGAAAGAAACAACCGAAAGGAAGAACCGTGTATTTAAAGGGCAGGTTGTTTCGGTTTTAGTTGATAAATGCGAACAGGGGGTGTGTATGGGATATTCGTCGGAAATGAAACTGGTACACTTTGCGGGTAGTCAAGATTTGGTTGGAACCGTTGTTGATGTTAAAATAACGTGGACAGATACTTGGTTGTTGCGCGGAGAGGTTAGATAGTAATTTTAGGGGTTATGGGTTTGATAATTTTTTCGCTTTCCTCGGCTGCGAAGCCTCAGGGATGAGGCCTTGGCCTCATAACCCGCTCAAAAAATATCAAACCCATAACCGACTACTATGCAAAACCTACCAAAAATAATCGCAGTCATCGGTCCAACCGCCTCAGGTAAAACAAATCTGGGAATCTTTTTGGCGAAGAAGTTTAATGGTGAAGTGGTAAATTTTGATTCACGACAGATCTATACCAAAATGAATATTGGTACAGCCAAGCCAGTAGGTGAGTGGAAAAATGTTGAAGGCAAAAAAGTGTTTGTTGTTGAAGATGTAATCCACCACCTGATGGATTTTGTTGACCCGGGCACGGATTATAGCCTGGCCAATTTCAAGGAAGACGCCTTTCGAGTGATTGATGATATTTTGTCCCGCGGGAAACTGCCAATTCTTGTAGGTGGTACCGGGCTATATTTCTGGGGCGTGATTGATAACTTGGATTTGACCAAAACCGAGCCAAACAAAGAACTGCGCGAACAGCTGGAAAGTAAAACTCTAGAAGAGTTGGTTGAGATGTTAAAAGAAAAAGATCTTGAGTCAGCCACAATCATTGACTTAAAAAATCCGCGTCGGGTTTTGCGGGCTTTGGAAGTTGTATTATCCACCGGCGAATCGTTTGTTGCTCGTCGGGGAAAATCTGATCCGCGTTATGATGTTTTACAAATTGGTTTGTCGTGGCCACGTGAAGTGTTGAACACTAGAATTGACCAACGAGTGGAACAACAAATTAAAGATGGATTGGTTGAGGAAACACAAAAATTATCCAAGGAATATTCCTGGGAGTTGCCCAGTATGAGTGGTATTGGTTACCGCCAAATGGGATATTTTTTGCGCGGGGAGATGAGTTTGCCCGAAGCAGTTGAAATTTTAAAACGTGATACCAAGCGCTACGCTAAACGTCAGATGACTTGGTTTAAAAGAGATCAGAGAATTGTCTGGATAGACGGATTAGACGAGAGAAATGCAGAAGAGCTAGCGCGCGAATTTTTAGATTAGTTTCAAAACCGCCAAACCCTCGATATGGTCTGTACGAGGGAAGAAATTATAGAGTTGAATAAACTCTATTTTGTATTTTGGCAAAAGCAATGCCAAGTCACGTGCCTGAGTGGAGAGGTTACAAGAAAGATAGACAATCGTTTCGGGAAGTGTTTTTAAAACTTGTTCAACAATTTTTTTATCCAGTCCGGCACGAGGTGGATCAAAGATAATGGTTTTGTCGCCAGTTATTAATTCGATTATTTTCTCTGCTGGCTGACAGGTGGTAGTGCAGTCGGTGAGTTTGTTTAATTCAATATTTTCATTAGCATAATCAATCGCTTCGGAGTTGCTTTCTACTAATTCCAAAGCTTGACCAGCTTTTTTTAAACCTAATCCAATTGTGCCAACGCCGCAGTAATAGTCAACAATCGGTTTTTCTTCGGGGATAAATTGCGCTATGTCTTTAAGTGTTTGAACAAACACTGGTGGGTTTACCTGGAAAAAACTAAACAAACCATAGCGTAGTTTTATTCCATTAATTTCTTCTTCTAAATATTTTTGTCCGGCAGAGTACAACTCTTTGGTGGGAACAGAAGCAGGACTTTTGTGAGTAGAATAAAAAAATTGGAAGCCAACCATTTTTTTAGCAGTGGGGTAACTGGTAAATTTCATTTCGTCTTTAATGAACAAGCCAGCAATCACTTCACCTTTTTGGTTGGAACGGATGATGACGCTTTTTAAATTGTAAGCGGTGAGTTTTTGTTTCTTTGTCCAAGCCAAAATTTCTTCGGCGACAGCATTGATCTCTTCGTTTGCCAAACAACAAGGTGAGATCGGACGCTTATAATGGCTGCCACGTTCAAAGAAGGCAAGTGACAGTTCTCCTTTTTGATCAGCGGTAAAACTGTATTCAATTTTGTTGCGATAGTGGTACTCGGTGTCATTGCCAAAAATTTTTAAATCTGGCCATTCAAACCCGCCGATTTTTTTATAGGTTTCGGCGGCGATGGTCACCTTCCAATCATTCTCAGTTTTGAGTGACATTATCTGCCAAGGCGAACAAGAGAGGTAGTGGTCTTCTTTTGGTTCCACTCGGTCGGGGGAAGGTTGGATAATTTTGGTGGCCAAGGCTTCAGAAAAAGTTTTGGACTTTTTGAGGATTTTTATCTCCACCTCTTCGCCGGGTAAGGCATTCCAAACAAAGATGACTTTTTGGCCATCTCGCCCCAAACCTTGTCCGCCGAAGATTAGTTTGTCGATTTTGATTTGCATACTATTCAATAATTATCCGCGCGTCTAAAACTTCCACCCCCTTTTCAGTAACTAACAGCGGGTTGATATCCAGTTCTTTTATCTCCGGGAAATCAGTCAGGAGTTGCGATAATCTTGCGACACAATTGGTTAACGCCTCTCGATCAAGTGGTTTTTTACCGCGGGCGCCATCGAGTATTTTTTTGGATTTTAATTGCCCGATCATTTTATCAATGTCTTCTAACATGAGTGGGTTAATACCAAAGGTGACATCTTTAAAAATTTCTACATAAATTCCCCCTAGACCAACCATAATCATCGTGCCGAGAGAGGATTCACGGGTGGCTCCAAGGATAAACTCGGCGCCATTTTCGGTAATCATTTCACTAACCAGTGCTCCCTCCAAAACTGCTTTGGGAGCATGTTTGTGGACAGTGTCATACAACTCGACAAATTTCTTCTCGGCATTTTCGGGAGTGACGTTTAAGATAATGCCACCCACTTCACTTTTGTGTAAAATGTCAGGAGAGATAATCTTGATAGCCGCTAATCCACCCACATATTTTACCGCTTCTTTAATTTCGGCTGGGTTTTGCACGGCCCGGCTTTTTACCAGCGGGAAATCATAGGCGGATAAAATGCGAATGGCCTCAGCTTCAGGAAATGATGTTTTACCGGCAGCCTTGGCTGCATCGAAAATTTGCTTTACTTTTTTCTTGTCAATATTTCTAAAACTTACTCCGTGCGTTTTAATCGGTCTGGTATTTTCGGCAAAATGAGTAAGAGCGGCCAAAGCACGTGCTCCTTGTTCAGGAAAATTAACTGTAGCCACATCGGCGTGTTGGAGAGCGTCAACTGCTTCGGCCACCATTTTTCCACCAATAAAACTGACGACTATTGGTTTTTTAGTATTTTGTTTTACATCAATAATCATCTCTGCAATTTTTTCCTCATCAGTCATTGATTGAGGGGTAAGGATGATTAGTAGACTGTCTATATCTGGATCGTTGGCCAATATTTTTAGTGTGTGATAATAACGATCGGAACGGGCATCGCCCAAGATATCAATCGGATTATGCCAGTTGGCCGAAGGTGGTAATGCTTTTTTTAAGGCCACTTCAGTTTTTAAATTAATTGGTGCTAGTCTTAGTCCATTGGCGACACATTCATCGGTAGTCAAAACTCCTGGACCTCCAGCGTTGGTTACGATTGCCACCCGATTTCCTTTTGGTAGGGGGTTATGAGAGAAAACTCGAAGATGTTCAAAAAGTTCCACCATTGTACTAACGCGAATGATTCCAGCTTGATGAAAAAGCGCATCGTAGGCCGAATCATTTCCTGCTAATGCACCGGTATGTGAAGCGGAGGCGCTTGCGCCGGCCACGGTTCGGCCAGCCTTAATTGCAATAATTGGTTTGGGGTTGTGCCCGCTGGTGATTTTTTTTGCCAAATCAATCAATGCTGGAGCATTTTTCAATTGTTCAACATATAATGCGATCACCTTCGTGTTGTCGTCATCGGCCAAATATTTTAATAATTCCAATTCGTCGATCACTGCTTTATTGCCAACACTAATAAATTTAGAAAAACCCAAATTTAATTTTTTGGCATAGTCCAAAACAGCTGTACCCATCGCCCCACTTTGGGAGATGAAAGCGATCTTTCCTGGGTTTGGCATTACCGGCGAAAAGGAAGCGTTGAGGTAGTTATCGGTATTAATCACCCCTAAACAGTTGGGGCCGATTAAAGCGATGTCATATTTTTTACTGATATTTTTCAGTTCGTTTTCTAAATCTTCGTTGCCCATTTCTTTAAAACCAGCTGAGATCACCACGGCTCCTTTAGCACCTTTTTTTGCGGCCTCTTCCAAAACACTAGGCACGATTTTGGCAGGAACAATAATTATTGCTAAGTCAATTTTTTCTGGTACAGCGGTAACGCTAGGGTAGCAGGGCAAACCGTAAAGTTCAGTAGTTTTTGGATTAACCAAAAAAATCTTACCAGTGTGTTTTCCAGTAGTTAAATTTTTAGCGATGTCGTTACCGACACTGCCAATTTCAGTTGAGGCGCCAATAACGGCGATAGATTTTGGATTAAAAATCGCATCAAGTTTCATAATTTCAAGATTCGTTTATAGTTTTAATTTTTGGATATTATCACCTTCCCATTGTTCGAAGTTTGTTGATTCGATCTTCGATTGGAGGGTGAGTAGAGAATAAGGACTTAAATCCTTTGACTTTAAAGGGGCTGGCCAAGTAAAGATGGGCGGTGGCGGTGGCCGCGTGTTGCATCGGCAAATTTTCTTGGGAAATTTTTTCTAGGGCACTGGCTAATCCGTCAGGATAGCGGGTGAGTAGTGCGCCTGAAGCATCGGCTAAATATTCACGACGACGGGAGATGGCCAGTTTGATTAATTCTGCAATGATAGGGGATAAAATAGCAAAAACCACACCGATGATTAATATAATTGCACCGACTTGGCCACCGCCTTCGCTTCTGTCCGAGCGCCGTCCGCCAAACAAACGTACGCGCCACATCATGTCAGATAAAAGTACGATCACACCCACCAACACGGCTACTAAAGTCATGAAGCGAATGTCGTAGTTTTTAATATGTGATAGTTCGTGGGCGATTACGCCCTCCAATTCTTCATTGGTTAGTTTTTCAATTGCACCTCGGCTTAAAGCGATTGATGCAAGCTCGGGTTTGCGTCCGGTGGCAAAGGCGTTAATCGCAGGGTCTTCAATAATGTAGATTTTTGGTACCGGTAGGCCAGCGGTGATGCAAAGATTTTCTACCAGATTGTAGGCGTAACGGTTGTCTTCCTTAGTTATTGGTTTTGCGCCATTAGTAAAGAGAGCGATTTTATCACCCTGAAAATATGAAATAGTGGTCATAAACAGGGAAATAACGATGGCAATCATCACTCCGCCGTATCCGCCCATTCCCCAGAGGCGATCATAAACATAGCCCAAAAGAACGATCACGGCGATAAAGACCGTTATTAAAATTACGGAACGGCGCTTGTTGGCGGCTATTTCGTTGTACATATAGAAGAATATTTAAAAATCAGAAGTCGGGATTTAAAAATTTTAAATCCCGTGCTTTTAACTTTTAGAATTTCACTTGAACATTTTGGCGTTCACCGTCAGCAGCAGCAAAGAATTCATATTTGGTGAATTTCAACATACCAGCGATCATATTGGTTGGGAAAACTTGAATCTTGGTGTTGAAGTCGCGTACGTTGCCATTGTAAAAACGGCGAGCGGCTTGGATTTTGTTTTCCGTGTCGGACAACTCATCTTGTAGTTGCAAAAAGTTTTGACTAGCTTTTAGATCAGGATAATTCTCGGTAACGGCAAAAAGTGATTTTAGAGTACTGGATAAAGCGTTTTCCGCCTGTTCACGTTCGGCCAATGTTGCGTTTTTGTTGTCGTGCACTGCCATGGCCGCAGTTCTTGCCTCGGTTAATTTGACCAAGGTATTTTGTTCGTGAGTCATGTATCCTTTGACGGTTTCCATCAAGTTTGGAATCAAATCATAACGGCGTTTGAGTTGGACATCAATATCTGATGTGGATTCGTCCACCTGATTTTTTGTGCGGATTAAGCCATTAAAGGTACCAATTACCCAAATGACAACTACAACGATTATTCCTACTACTATATATGTTCCCGTCATATTTTATATATATGTATATTAGCCGGATGGCGGCTTGCTTTTTTAGCTTATTTTGTTGTATTATATACTATTATAAATAGATAATCAATATATTGATTAATTTATGTTCACCCTCCTCATTTTTATTGCCGTTTTAGCAATCTTAGTTCTCTCGCACGAGTTTGGGCATTTTATCGCTGCCAAAAAATCTGGTATACGGGTGTATGAATTTGGTTTTGGCTTTCCACCCCGGGCGTTTGGTTGGTATCGTGATCCAATTACTAAAAAATTTAAATTTGTAGATGGTAAGTTTGATCGTGAAAGTGCACCAGCCACAGTGTACTCGGTGAATTGGTTGCCGTTGGGTGGTTTTGTTCAGATGAAAGGGGAGAATGATGCAAACAATGTTAACAACGATACTTTTGCTGGACAGAAAGTTTGGAAACGGGCAATTGTTTTAGTGGCGGGTGTGACGATGAATATTTTGGTTGCGATGATCCTTCTCAGTATCGGATATATGATGGGTTTACCGCAAGCGACAAATGACATGGAAGACGTCGCGAATATTAAAGACCGTCGCACAGAAATTATTCAGATTATTGCTGGTAAGCCAGCCGCGGTTGCGGGTTTGGTGAGTGGGGATGTTATTGTGTCCGTTGGAAATGTTAACAACCCCCGTCTGAAAGAATTACAAAACTATATCAATGATCACAAGAGCGAAGAAATTGCTGTGGTGATAAAACGTGGTGAAGAAACTTTTACTAAAAATATTAAGCCGGCAATTTATGCAGATACAGGCAAAGCAGGAATTGGTGTGGGTATTGCTGAAATTGGCACAGTACAATATCCGTGGTATCGTGCGATCTATTATGGTGTAACCGATACTTTTTGGTATTTAAAAGAAATTTTATTAGCTTTCTATACACTGATCGCCGGTCTGTTTGTCGGTGCAGGAACAGGTGAAGCGGTGGCTGGTCCAGTTGGGATTGCAATGATGACTGGTCGAGTAGCGCGCTTGGGGTTGGCATATTTGATTCAATTTACTGCCATGCTATCCTTGAATTTGGCGATCTTTAATATTTTACCGCTACCGGCATTGGACGGTGGTCGGTTGTTGTTTTTATTGATTGGAAAAATCAAAGGCAGCCCAGTGAATCAGAAATGGGAACAGATTATTCACAGCGTTGGTTTTTCTTTGTTGTTGCTTTTGGTGGTGGTAGTGACGGTAAAAGATTTGAGTGCCTTTCGTGGAGTGTTTGCGAATTTAGTACATAAGGTTTTTTAATATGGATGATAAAGGTAGAGTGATTGATATTGGAAGTTTACGGCCCGATCATGCGGTTGGGGCGGTGTTACCGATTGAAAACAGAAGCAAAATCTACACACAAGACATCTTAAAGGATTTAAAGGATCATTATAGATTAACCACAAAAGATGGTCAGACAGATCATCTTTTCGATGCTTTAGCTGAAGCGTTAGTAAAATATATTGACCAAAAGAGGCAAGGTGGAAATATCGCAGTTAGTTTTGAAAGTTTTTCTGTTGAATATATTTTTCCAGTTATGGAGAAAATGCGTGAGTTAAAAATGTTTTCCGAAGCGGCAGATTTGGCTGGTCTAGTTCGAGGAATAATTAATAAACAAGGTTAATTGAATACAACTATTGTAAATTTAAAATATGCTAGATAAATTAAAAAAAATAAAAGAGGAGGCGTTGGTGGCGATTAAAGCCGCGGCGGATAAATTGAGTTTGGAAGAACTAGAGAATCGTTTTTTGGGCCGCAAACAGGGTGAGTTGACGAACCTTTTAAAAGGTCTGAAAGATTTAGCTGATGACGCGCGCAAAGAAGCGGGGCAGTTGGCCAATGAAGTTAAGGTGGCGGTGGAAGAGGCGATTAATACTAAGCGACAAGAAATGCAGGGATCGGCGGGGGCGGAAATATTGGAAGCCGAGCGAGTGGATATTACCCAACCAGCGTTACCAGTAAAAGAGCGTGGGCATTTTCATCCTAATACCATTATCCAACGCGACCTGGAAGATTTTTTTACCTCAATGGGTTTTATGGTTTTGGATGGACCAGAACTAGAAAGTGATTACTATAACTTTACCGCGGTAAATATTCCCGCCACTCATCCAGCCCGGGATATGCAGGATACTTTTTATATCAAAAATCATGGGCAGAATTCTGATTCACCATGGGTGATGCGGACACATACTTCAACAATGCAAGTGCGGTCGTTGCAAAAATATGGTGCACCACTTCGAATGATTGTCCCAGGGAAATGTTATCGCAACGAATCAACTGATGTTCGTCATGAACATACTTTCTATCAATTAGAAGGTGTAGTGGTGGACAAGGGAATTACATTTGCCGATATGAAAGGTATTTTGGAAGCAGTGGCCAAACATTTGTACGGGGCTGATACCGCGGTAAGATTACGACCAAAATTTTATCCTTTCGTTGAGCCGGGTGTAAACGGTGAGGTTACCTGTTTCTTGTGCAAAGGAAAAGGTTGTCGGTTGTGTAAAAATACCGGATGGTTAGAAATTTTTGGCGCTGGCATGATGCATCCGAATGTATTAAAAGAAGGTAATATTGATCCGAATTCTTATCAGGGTTTTGCTTTTGGTTTTGGTTTGACCCGGTTGGTGATGTTAAAATATGGGATTGAGGATATTCGTTTGCTGGAAGCGGGTGATTTAAAGTTTCTAAAACAATTTTAATATGTTAATAAGCTACAACTGGTTAAAACAATATCTAAATCTCCCTGATTCAATTACCGCTGAAGAAGTGGGAAATAAATTAAAGGCGTCAACAGTTGAAGTGGAGGATATTAAAAGTTTAGGTAGTAATTTAGAAAATATTGTGGTTGGCAAAGTGGTGTCAGCCGAAAAACATCCGGGGGCGGATAAATTAAAACTATGTAAAGTTGATGTTGGCAATGAACAGTTGCAGATTGTTTGCGGTGGTTCGAATGTGGCGGAAGGCATGTTGGTGGCTTTAGCAAAAGTGGGGGCAAAGGTGCAGTGGCACGGAGAAGGTGGATTGGTAGAACTCGCACCGATCGCCATTCGTGGAGTGGAATCATTTGGTATGATCTGTGCATCGACGGAAATTGGTTTGGGTGAAATGTTTCCTCTTAAAAGCGAAAAAGAAATTTTGGATTTGACCAGTTACAATCTTACTCCTGGCGAGTCGTTGGCAAAAGCATTGGATTTAACGGATGCCATTTTAGAAATCGACAACAAATCACTTTCCAATCGCCCCGACTTGTGGGGACACTATGGTATCGCGCGCGAGGTGGCAGTTTTGTTTAACAAAGATTTGGCGGAATACAAAGCTGTGGAAATCAAAGAAGGGAAGGATATTAAAGTAAAGGTTAATATTGCAAACAAAGAATTATGCCCACGATATATGGCGGTAGCCATGTCGGGCGTGAAAGTTGGGCCATCACCAGATTGGTTGAAAAAGAAATTAATGTCGGTAGGAGTGAATTCGATTAATAATATTGTTGACATTACTAATTACGTAATGTTAGATGTTGGCCAGCCTCTACACGCGTTTGACGCTAATTTGGTTAGTGGCGATAAAAAAACTAAAGAGATTAATGTGCGCTTGGCGGTGAGTGGTGAAAAAATTAAAGCATTGGATGGTAATGAATATGAATTGTCCGATATGGATTTAGTAATTGCTGATCCAGAAAAAGCATTAGCGATTGCCGGTGTAATTGGTGGTGAATACAGCGCGATCTCTTCCGAAACGACGACGATCATCTTTGAGGCAGCGAATTTTTCTGCAACCAGTATTCGCAAAACTTCTACCCGTCTGGGGGTGCGTACGGATTCGGCGCAAAGATTTGAAAAAAGCTTAGATCCAAATTTGTGTGAGTTGGCGATTAAAAAGGCGGTAGAGTTGGTAGGTCAGCTTTGTTCGGAAGCAGTGGTGGCTAGTAAGGTAATTGACGAATCAGATTTTGTTTTACCGGTGGGTCCAATCGAAGTAGAAAAAGGTTTGTTTGAGAAAAAAATTGGCATTAATGTTCCAGAAAAAGAAATTATCAAAATTTTAGAAAAGCTGGGTTTTGAACTGAAAGATAAAAAGACTGCTTGGGCGATCAAGATTCCTACCTGGCGTGCCACCAAAGATGTTTCGTTGGCCGAAGATTTAGTGGAAGAGGTTTTGCGTGTCTATGGGTATGATAAAGTGGTGGGTACTTTACCTAGTTTTTCGATTGTTCCGCCGGCAATAAATGCACTCAGAAAATTGGAGCATCAAGTAGCGGATACGTTGGTTCGTGAATTTTCTTTTACTGAGGTTTATAATTATGCCTTTGTTAGTGCGGAGCAAATAAAAAACTTATCGGACGATTTAGATATGTATATTGAGCTAGATAATCCATTGGCCAAGGATCGTCCGTTTTTGCGTCGTCGCCTTCTTCTTAATTTGTTAACCAATGTTGCTAATAATATTAACCAGAATCAGGAAGTAAAGATTTTTGAGATTGGAAAAATATTTAAAACTGATAAGCCGGGCGCACGGGTGGAGGCTAATAGTGATGAATTATTACCTGGTCAAAATGTTTGGTTTACCGCTTTGTATGTAAACAAAAAAGATCAAAATCCATATTGGGAAGCAAGACGAGTGATGGAGGCTTTGGGTGTTGAATTAGGACTAGATTGGGCCGCAGATTTTGATGCTAAAGTATTGCAATGTGAACATCCCACACGCACAGCTGTGGTTAAAACAGGGGAGTTGATTGTTGGGGCGGTCGGGGAGATCTTGCCAAGTGTGGCAGAGAAATTTGGTATTAATTATCGTGTTGGATTTTTGCGGTTGAATTTGAGTGAGATACAGGAAGGTGGTAACTTTAAAGAAGTCGGTTATCAGCCTAGTTCAGTTTATCCAGAAATTGAACGCGATGTAGCGTTTTTAGTAGACAAGAAAGTCAGACACGAAGAAGTGATCGGTGTTTTAAACATGCTTGATGTTCTGGTTAAAAAAGTAGAGTTATTTGATGTGTACATGGGAGAGAAGATTGCGGGTGATAAAAAGAGTGTGGCTTACCGAATAGTGTATGCGGATTCAACTCGGACTTTGACCGGCGAGGAAGTAGACAAGGTACACCAGAAAGTTATCACCACATTACAGAAAAAATTCGGTGCGGAAATTCGTTAATAAATTATCCCCAGTCTACTTGACTGGGGTTTTTTATTTTTTTGTGGTATAATGTAGTTGTTAGTTTTAATTTTTTTTCGACACCATGCCTGTCGAAAAATATTTAGAGGGGAATTATGTTTGAAACTTCAAAAGATATCTTGTATCTTGTCATCTCGTTCTGCGTTTTGTGGACGACAGTGTTTTTGTGTTGGATGTTCTATTACGTTATGCGCTTGCTGCGCAATACCAATCAGATCATCGAAGAGTTCCGCGTACGTTTACAATCTTTGACCGAGGCAATTAATTATATCCGTGGCAAAGTAGAACACATGTCCGGCCTGATGTCACTCATCACTGATGGTGCCGCTGGTCTAGTAAAAAATGTGATCAATCGTAAAACCGCACAGTGGTCAGAAAAAGGAACAGAAAAATTTAATGAGGCGGCGAAGGAAGCGGTAAGTAAGGCAGTGAATGCTACTGCGAAGAAAATGAAGAAGGTGGCGAAGAAAATGAAAAAATAGATAGTAAATTTATAACTGACCCCATCGATTGGGGTCGGTTTTTTTATGTTTGCGTTTTGGATTGTTTTGGGTTAAAATAGACCGGCTAAGCTTTAAGAAACAATCTGCTGTTATGTCCGATTTTGTTCATCTGCACGTCCATAGCCACTATTCACTATTGGACGCCGTGCCGAAAATTGACGAGTTAGTTAAGGCCGCTAAAAAGCGGGGTTTTTCGGCGTTGGCTTTGACTGATCACGGTAACATGTATGGCGCGATTGAGTTTTATGAAACTTGTTTAAAAGAAGGTATCAAACCGATTATCGGTGTGGAAGCATATGTTGCACCCGTTAGTCGTCTCGATAAAAATACTAATGAGCGTTACAACCATTTGGTTTTGTTGGCGCTTGATTATACTGGCTATAGAAACCTGATGAAGCTGGTATCAATCTCCAACATGGAAGGTTTTTACTATAAACCGCGAATGGACAAAGAGATCTTGCGTCAGTATCACGAAGGGTTAGTAGCATCCACCGCCTGTCTGGGCGGAGAAATTCCACGTTTGTTACAGGCCAATAATTACGAAGGAGCAAAAAAGGCGGCGCTTGAATATCAAGATATTTTTGGCGAAGGGAATTTTTTCTTAGAATTGATGGATTTGCCCGCGAACGAAGGGCAGAACGAAGTGAATAGTCAATTAATTCAGCTTTCCAAAGACACTGGTATTCCGGTGATTGTGACGCGTGATGTGCACTACCTTAATCCAGAAGACTCTGAAGCACAAGATATTTTAACCTGTATCCGTGATGGACGAACTTTGGAAGAGCCAGATCGACAATCAATGAGCGGTATTGATTGCTCAATGGCAACGGGTAAAGATATTGCTAGTCGATTCAAACATATTCCCGAAGCCTTGGCGAATACTGTAAAATTGGCCGATCGGGTAGATCTGAAATTGGAGTTGAACAAATGGAATTTCCCGCACGTGGATTTGCCAGAAGGGAAAACCGCCGATGAATATTTGTGTGATTTAGTTTTTGAAAAACTGGCTAAGTTGATTGAGATAACTGAGGAAGTAAAAAAACGGGCAGAATATGAATTGGATATTATCGCCAAAAAAGGTTACTCACCATATTTCTTAGTAGTAGCGGATTACGTTAATTACGCACGTACGCACGACATTGTAGAAACTACTCGTGGATCAGGTGCCGGTTCAATCGTCGCCTATGCGATGGGTATCACTACGGTAAACCCGTTATATTTTAAACTTCCATTTGAACGCTTTTTAAATCCATTCCGCCCCTCACCACCCGATATCGATGCGGATTTTGCCGACGATCGTCGTGATGATATGATTGCCTATGTTACCGAAAAATATGGGGCAGACAAAGTGGCGCAGATTATCACTTTCGGAACGATGGCTGCACGCGGTTCAATTCGCGATGTTGGTCGCGCGCTCGGCTACTCATATTCTTTTTGTGATCAAGTATCAAAGTTGATTCCGTTTGGCGCACAAGGCTTCCAGATGACAATTGCGAAGGCTTTGACTTTGGAACCGGAATTAAAAAAGAAATATAACGAAGATAGTCAGGTGCATCGTTTGATTGATTTGGCACAAAGGATTGAAGGTTGTGCTCGTCACACTTCGATCCATGCGGCGGGCGTGGTGATTTCGAATGCACCCTTAACCGACTACACTCCGATACAACGTGAGGTTGGAGGAGAGCGTGTTACTACCCAATATGAAATGCATGCAGTGGAAGCGGCGGGTGTTTTGAAGATGGACTTTTTAGGTATCCGCAACCTGTCCATTTTGGGGCACGCAGTGGAAATTATTGAAAAAACTACTGGTACAAAAATTGATATTTTTAAACTACCGTGGGATGATAAAAAAACCTACGAGATGTTAGCGCGTGGCGAAACCATGGGTGTGTTTCAGTTGTCTAGTTCAGGTATGACGCGCTATTTACGCGAGCTTAAACCCAGCACCATCTTTGATATCATGGCGATGGTGGCACTTTTTCGTCCGGGTCCAATGGAACAGATTCCGGAATATATCCGACGCAAACATCATCCCGAAACGATTGAATATCTCGACCCCCGCATGGAGGACTATTTAGATCAATCACTCGGCTTGATTGTTTATCAGGACGATGTGTTGTTAACTGCTATTAATTTAGGTGGATACAATTGGGAAGAGGCGGATAAGTTTCGAAAAGCGATGGGTAAAAAAATTCCGGAAGAGATGGCTAAACAGAAAGAGAAGTTTTATAAAGGCTGTCGCGATTTTGGCAAGGTACCAAATGACAAAATTAATCGTTTGTGGGAATTAATTGAACCATTCGCGGCTTACGGGTTCAACAAGGCGCATGCTGCGAGTTATGGCATGGTAGCCTATCAAACCGCTTATTTGAAAGCCAATTATCCCGTGCAATATATGACGGCGGTTTTGATTGCTGAATCGGGAGACATGGATAAGGTACCGGAAATTATTCATGAGTGTGAACACATGGGCGTCAAAGTGATGCCGCCGGATGTGAATGAGAGTTTTAAAAATTTCGCGATGGTGGGTTGGGAAAATGGCGGAACGGCACATATTCGTTTTGGTTTGAGTGGTATTAAAAATTTAGGCGAACACATCGCTGATGTTATTTACCGGGAAAGAAAGGCGAATGGTCGCTACCAAAATTTTGAAGAATTTCTCAAACGTGTGCAGGACAAGGACTTGAACAAAAAATCTTTAGAGAGTTTGATCAAATGTGGCGCGCTAGACGGTTTCGGATATGATCGGGGAGTGCTTTTGTCGAATAGTGAAAATATTCTTTCCTTTGTTCATCAATCAGATGCGCAAAAAAATACCCAACAAAATTCTTTGTTTGCCAATTCGACTATTGATCTATCCATGAAGTTGCGATTGGACCCAGGACCAGAAGCAACGGAAGATGAAAAACTGACCTGGGAGAAAGCGCTTTTGGGGTTATATATTACCGCTCATCCGTTTACTAAATTTCAGGAAGTATTGGGTAATATTTTGGTACCAATTAAAGAGCTGCCACAACAACCGAGAAATGCGTGGGTGGTAGTTGGTGGGGTGATTGATTCTACGAAAAAGAAAATCACCCGTTCGGGTAAGGCGATGATGTTTGTGACTATTCAAGATATTAGCAGCACTTTAGAGTTGTTGGTTTTTCCGAAGACTTATGAAATCACCAAGGATGTATGGGTGGAAGGAAGAATTGTGTGTGTAATGGGCAAGACTTCGGAAGATGAAGAAGATGACAAGTTATTTGTAGAAAAAGCGTTTGAGATTACTCCGGATAATGTACGCGCGCTGGCGTCACAATTGTCAGGGTATGCCAAGGCGAGTCCGGTGTCGGCTCCTCAGCCAGCAAAACCAACCGAATGGTATCAGAAATTTTTTGATCGAGTGGAAATAGCTGTGCCACCGGCGATAATTAAAACTCGTGCGGATGATATTAAGGCAGTCTTTGCCAAATATCCGGGTGACAAGGTGGTATTTTTAAATGTAGGGGATAAAAAAATAAAAACCTCCTTTAAGGTGGAGGTTAGCGATGAATTGTTAAGTGAGTTGAAGACGTTGTTATCGGCCTAGTTCCCAATTAGGATTAGCGCGAAGACTTTGCCAATTGGCGAAGTCTTTTTTTAGAGTTTGGTTGTATCCAGCGACGGCAATCATAGCGGCGTTGTCCATACAATATTTAATCGCTGGGGTGCGGAATTGGGGGGTGGGTGATAAGGTTGCGATGGTGTCGGTTAGTACCTGGCGTAATTTTTTGTTGGCCGCTACACCACCGCAGAGAATAATGGTTTGGGGTTTAAATTCTTTGGCCGCTTTTATTGTTTTACCAACCAATACGTCGATTATCGCCTGTTCGAAAGAAGCGCAAAAATCGTTAGTGGAAGTTATTTCATTATCTCTCAACCAATACAATGCCGCCGTTTTTAATCCAGAAAAACTAAAACTGTAATCATCGCTTCTTAACATCGGTCGAGGAAAATCGATTGCTCTGGTATTGCCGGTTTCTGCCAAGCGAGAAACTTGTGGTCCACCTGGATAGGGAAGGCCAAGTAATTTCGCCACCTTATCAAAACATTCACCTGCCGCATCGTCCAAGGTTGCGCCCAGTAGTTTTTGGTCACCCAGTTCGTTAATCAACATTAATTCGGTATGTCCACCGCTGGCGATTAAAGCGAGTGCTGGGTAAGATATTTTTTCTGCCTCAATTTCCGCGGCGTGGATATGTCCACTGATATGATTAACCGAAACCAGAGGAATATTTTTTGCCCAACACAAAGCACGTGCGGCTTCGGTGCCAACAATTAACCCGGTTATCAGTCCTGGTCCAGAAGTTACAGTGACGGCATCGGGGTCGGGCTGGTCTTTTAAAACTTCCTCAATCAAAGGAACAATCTTTTCTGCATGCATTCGGCCGGCAATCTCCGGTACCACTCCACCATATTTTTGGTGGATCTCAATTTGTGAGGCGGTAATTTCTTTAATAGCAAAACAACCCTTGGCGGAGCAATCCATTAGGGCCACGGAGGTGTCATCGCAAGATGATTCAATACCGAGAATGCGCATATAATAATGTGTCAGAGGAGAGGATCGAACTCTCGACCTTAGCGTTATGAGTGCTACGCTCTAACCAACTGAGCTACTCTGACAAAAAGATAATCAGTATATTAATACAAAAACAGGTAAAAGTCAATGTTTTTTACTTAACAAAAATCCCGACCAATTTGGCCGGGATTTGAATATTGTCGAGAAACTTACAAAACAGCTTCTTTAGCAGCTTTGGCAACGCGGAATTTAACCACGGTCTTAGCTGGGATGTTGATACTCTCGTTGGTTGCTGGATTGCGACCAATACGAGCAGCACGCTGCATTTTCACCAATTTGCCAAGACCTGGCACGATGAATACACCACTCTTCTTCACCTCTTTGTAAGCCAACGTTACCATTGCGTCCATGAAGCCTGCAACGTCTTTTTTACTTAGGCCAGTTGTTTCTGCCATTGCAGAGATCAAGGCCGACTTGGTTAGACCTGCCATAATTTTTATGGTTAAGAATAAAAACCTAATTTATGGGGATATTATACACTTTTTTCAAAAAGGGCGCAATAGGGGGCAGGTTGGAGGGGTTGTGTATAAAAACACCAATCAATAACCATGTCAATCCGACCAGGTATCCGACCAAAACATCGCTGGTATAATGTACCCCCAGATATAGGCGGCTAAAACCAATAGCCACTATTAAAACAAAGGTAACAGATATGATTAGTAAACGCAGTAACAAACTTTTTGTATTTTTAAATAATAAATAGGCGAGGAAACCATAGAATGCGACGGCAATGGTGGCGTGTCCGCTTGGGAAAGAGTTAGAAGTTTCTAAAATAGCAGCATTAAGTGGTCTTGGTCGGTCAAAAATTAATTTGGCAATAAAAGTGGATCCAGCGCTACCAGCGACAACGACCCAAAGCACAATGGACTGCCACTTTTTGTGGGCCAACCACAAAAGAATGAATGTTATTAGCGTGAGTGCTATTATCGTGGTACTTTCACCTAAAAAAGTTATCCAAGAAAATATTTTTAGTGCCGTGGTGTTGCGGGCATTATACAAGAGCGTGTTAACCCACATATCAAAACGCATGATTGTTTCAAATAGGTTCATAATTTTTTAGTGGTTGTTTAAGGTGTCTGGGACGTATTTAATTTTAACACAATAACCGGATAATCGGAAGGCGAACTGTTCATGTTTACAGTTATCCATTTTTTTGGTATTCTTTGCCTGTTATGGCCACGCTTTTAAATATTGAAAAATTGGCAAAATCCTACGGCCCGCGTGTTATTTTTAAAGACGTTACTTTTGCTGTTAATGAAAAACAAAAAATCGGCCTCATCGGTCGCAATGGTGCAGGTAAGTCAACTTTGCTACGCATGATTCTTGGGGATGAGGAGGTAGATTCGGGTACGATATTTTTGCACGATATTGTACGTCTGGGCTATGTGGAACAACATGAAAAAATTGATCTCACCCAAACAGCTTTGAGTTATTTAGAAACGCAAACCAACCAACCAGCCTGGCAATGTGCAAAAGTGGCCGGTAAATTTGAATTAAAACCATATCATTTAGATCAGACTATTTCTGAGTTGTCCGGTGGCTATCGGATGCGTTTAAAGCTGGCATGCATGTTGCTCAAAGATCCAAATTTGTTTTTGCTGGATGAGCCGACCAATTACCTCGATGTGCATACCCAAATTTTATTAGAAAAGTTTTTGCAAAATTACAACGGTGCTTTTATCATCGTTTCGCACGACCGTGAATTTCTTAAACGCACCTGTGAACAGACTTTGGAAATTGAACAGGGTGGTATCATCTTTTACCCACGGCCGATCGATGAATATTTAGAATACAAAAAAGAACGGTTGGTTTCGATTGAAAGTTATAACAAAAAAATTGACCGTGAGCAAAAACATTTGCAAGATTTCGTTGACCGTTTTCGCTACAAAGCCAGTAAAGCAAAGCAGGTGCAGAGTAAATTGAAAGCGATTGATCGTTTGGAAAAAATTGCGGTGAATGATCCGTTGGCGAATGTGCGTATTAGTATTCCGGGAGTGGAGGATAGAAAGGGGATATTGTTCCGGGCGAAAGATTTGGTTATCGGCTATCCAGAAAAAACGGTAGCGACGAAGATAAATTTGGATATTGAGCGCAAAGAAAAAATTGCGGTTATCGGTGATAACGGTCAGGGCAAGACGACGTTGCTAAAAACTTTTGCCTCGGTTTTGTCACCGATCAGTGGTGTATATAAATGGGCGCCGGATACAAAGATTGCTTATTATGCTCAGCATGTGCCAGCAGAATTGGATAGTGCAGAGCTGGTTTGGAGATATTTGCGCAATAGTGCGCCGCTCGACATTGACGACGAGGAAGTAAAACGCATGGCGGGTAATTTTTTGTTTGATCGTGATGAATTAGAGAAAAATATTTCGATGTTGAGTGGTGGCGAACGCGCGCGACTTTGTCTGGCGGGATTGCTTTTAACCAAGAGCAATGTTTTACTATTGGATGAACCAACCAACCATTTGGATTTTGAAACTGTAGAGGCGCTCGGTCGGGCACTGCGAAATTTTGTTGGTACAGTTATTTTTATCAGTCACAACCGAACTTTTGTAAACTCTATTGCCACTACTATCATAGAAGTAAAAGATGGGGGAGTCTTGCGCTATCCCGGTAGTTATGAGGATTATATCTATTACCTAGAAAATTCGGCAGCGCCAGTAAAGGTTGAAAAAGATGTTGAGACTGTCGAAGCAGTGGTTGCTCAACCAAAACAAATAGATGAACTTAAAAAACAAAAAAAGGAATTAAAAAAACTAGAGGAAGAAATTGTTGAATTAGAAAAAGAGAAAAATCGTCTAGCGAGAAAGCAAGCGAAAAATCCGGCTAAATTTGCGCATGAAGGCTATGTCCGTTTGGGTGAGGTGATAAAGATCATAGAAACCAAAGAAGCGGAGTGGATTAAATTGGAAGAATTAGTGGGTAAAAATTAAAGTAAAAATGAAGAGGGCGGAGCCGTAGTCGGCTCCGCCCTTTGTTGTTCTCCTTTTTTAGCAGTTGATGATTCGCGTCGAGCGGTTGGCCAGCGCCAGCAGCTCTTCGTTTGTGTAGGTCTTGTGCACGACTTCCTTCCAGTCGTGACCCGCAAAGTTCGGGTCGAACGGGTTGACCGATCGAACCCAGCCCATGTGGGGCAGGACATGTTTGGAGTCGAACGGGTCGACCCGAGTGTAGTGTATCACCTGACCGTTGCCGATCTTGAACCATGCCGGGTCCTCGATGTCGAGTGCATGGTATTCGTCGGCCATTATCCGGTCGAAGGTGACACGCAAGGCACGCATGACGTCGCCGTGTGATACGATGATTACCTTCTTGTCCGCGAGCTCCCGGTGAAGGGTGCTGAGGATATTGTTGCGGAGTCGGTCACAGGTATCCGCCATGGACTCTCCGTCAGGCCAGGGGGCGTAGAACAGATGTCGCCTCCGGTAAGCCAGATAGTCGGCGAACTGTTCCTGACGGACATCATCGGGGATGATGTCGACGCGTCCGTGGTCGCGTTCGCGGAGCTGGAAGTCAACGTACCAGTCAGCACCGGGGAGGTTGAGCAGGGCGGCAGTTTCGAGAGCGCGGGCGTACTCGGAGACGTAGTGGCGGTCGAACTGTGCCAGGCCGTTGTCCTTCAACCACTGCCCAGCAGCCTTGGCCTGCGCCTTGCCTTTCTCGGTGAGGCGGAGTCTGGCACTGTGGCGGTTGAGGAACTCGGGAGTGAAATCCCGGTTGTCCCCGTCGCGCGAGTGCTTGTTGGCGATGTTGCCCTCAGACTCGCCGTGACGAATCAGTACCAAGTCGAGCGGAAGCATGTGTACTCCTGCGTTTTTAGAGATCTGGCGAGATGTTACTATATTAGAAGTAAATAGTCAAAGGCTTAGTTTAGTTGAGAGTGTAAAAACCACGTTGACAGTTAACTGTTGACTGTCAACCTTTCTTGGTTTATCAATAAAACAAAAAAGAGACTTTGTTTTCACAAAATCCCTTTTGGTAGACCACCCCATTGACCGTTGGAACCTTTTCTTTAGGGAGATAAAGGAATGGGCTAATTTAATTTCTACTTTTTCTTTGCCAGTATGATTAGTTTGTTGTAAGGTAGCTCTCCTTTTAGGTGTGGTGTTTTTTTATCAACAGACAAAATTTCAAAATCAGATGACAATATTTGTTTGGCCTGTTCTTCTGTGTAAAGATTTAGAAATAGTTTTTCACCAGGTAATAAAGGCTCGTCTACAAATACTTCGCCTTCTCCTTCCTGTAATATCAAAAAAATAATCCCACTTGTTTTTAATAGTGAAGTGATTTTTTCTATAATTTTTGAAACATCCTTCTTCTCTAGATGAAATAGGGAATATGCCAGAGATATTCCGTCAAAAGTGTCGTTAAAGTTTATTTTCCGAATATCTCCTAATCTAAAGTCGATTTTAGGATATTTGTTTTTTGCTATCTCCAGCATTTTTGGTGACAAATCAACACCTGTTACGTCAAATCCTTTATCGAAATAATATGAGGTGACTCTACCTGTACCACACCCCAAATCTAAAATTTTATTTCCGGTGGTAATTTTTGATAAAAATTTATCCATGTATGGGTTATCTGATAGGTCATTATCAAAAAGGTTGGCGTATTGAGTTGCAATTTTGTTATATACATCTATAGAACTTTTTGAGTTATCCATATAATAATTTATTTTAATATATTTTACATGAGTTTATATTCAAAATCAAACAACAAATTTAGTAAGTTCGATTATAGTTCGGTCATTCAAGTGTTTTGGCTAAAATATCACGTTCCATAAAAAGCGTAATCGAACCCGATATTTTCTCTATAACAAAACAAAAACTTCACTTAATTAAGTGAAGTTTTTGAGTGGTAGACCCTACCGAGACGCTAGGCAAACTTTTTTTAAATTAATTAGCGCTACATGTTCTTTAAATTATCCACAATAGATTGGGCAGCTTCAACTTGCTTTTTGTATAATTCAAAGCCTTCATTAGAATCGACCAGTTTTCTCGCGGTATTAACTTTGGCTTCTAAAACAAGTACAGCGTTTTTCATTTCAGAAATTCTTCGTTGCTGATTTTTATATCCCCCACCATACTTCTCATCCTCATGAAATACAATAATAAAACTGTTGCGAAACAATTCAATATCTGTTTTAATTTCACTTATAGCTTTTTGAATAGAGGAAAAATCTGGTGCTGTTTCCTGAAATAAATCGTTTCCTTCAAAAAAACGTTTACTTATTTCCTCTAATTTTGACTCTTCGGCTGTGACTTTCACATCACCTGTTGCCACTTCTACTGGAGGATGCCAATTTGCATGATCCTCATTTCCAAGTATTTTATCAATCATATAAGTATATATTTTATATTAACATTATATATAATAATATCATTTTGTAATGTTAAACGCAATACTTCGAATGGCAAACTCTATTTCTTCTCTTAACCAAAACAAAAACTGCACCATTTTGAAGATGCAGTCCTTTAAAGTAGACCACTCCATTGACCGTTGGAACCTTTTGTTTGAAGAGATAAAGTATTGGAATATTGTTATAAATAGCATGTTTGTCATTTAGTTGATGTGGACGTTGAAGAATGTTCGTAATAATGTTAAACTATTTTTATGGCAAATACTTAATAAATTTATTATGAAATCGCTAGTTGATTTTTTAAAAAGAAAAAAACAACAATACAAAGTTATTAAAACGGATCAAAAAAATTTTAATTTTACCGGAGAACCATCTGGGGAGGTGGCGATATTAAAAGGATACCTTGAAACGGCTTTGCGTTTTGATACTGGTGCAAAGAATGCGTATCTTTCGAAAATAAAGTATGAGAAGGATAGTAATATCAGGGTCGCACTTTGTGTAGATACTTTGTCGCAACCTAAAGATGTGATACAAACATTATCGAAGCATTGTTCAGAAATTGTCTCCAGTATCGACATTATTTATTTTTACGATTTGAGTGACTACCACATAAAGCAACTACTATCTTTGGTCAAACCTTTTTATTCTAAAGAATAATAAAAAGTTCGATTTCCCCGATAGTCATCCCAATTTTGATACAAAAAATCCGCTAATTATGGCGGATTTTTTTCTTGTAGCCCCAACGAGAATCGAACTCGTATTTTCTCATTGAAAGCGAGATGTCCTAACCATTAGACGATGAGGCCGTTTGTCGATGTTGCATAGTATATCAAAATTTACGAAAAGGTCAAGTCTGGTGAAAACAAAAAAATCCCCACGAGCGTTCTCTTGGGGATTTTTAAACTATTTAACTGTGTTTTAAGGCATCTTTGAGAGCCTTGCCGGCTTTGAATTTTGGAACTTTTACTGGTGGGATTTGAATCTTTTCCGTAGGTCTTTGTGGGTTCACACCAGTGCGTCCAGCGCGTTGTTTTACCGAGAAAGCGCCGAAACCAGTCAACACAACTTCCTCGCCTTTTTTCAAGGTATCCATGATAGTGTCAACCAAAGTGTTGATCATATCTTCGGCTTCACGTTTGGAAACGTTTAACTTCTCTGCTAAAACTTGTGCTAATTCAGCTTTGTTCATAGATTCACCCCCTTTCTTATTAAAGGTATAATATTTCTCTTCACATTATATCATCCCGTCTTTTTTTTGGCTATATTAGCCAAAAAGTTGTCCACAGTCCTTCGCTCTGCGAGCTTCGGCCATGCGAGGCATTCCTTCTTTTCGTTTTAACGGGCATATTCGATTACGCGAGTTTCACGGATAATGGTAACGCGAATCTCACCAGGGTATTGTAACTCTTCTTCAATTTTGTGAGCGATATCTTTGGACAATTGAACGGCGGCGTAATCATCAATTTCATTTGGTTTAACAAAGACGCGGATTTCACGGCCAGCCTGGATAGCGTACACCTTATCAACACCAGGGAAGCCAGTAGCAGTCTTTTCCAATTCTTCCAAACGAGCAACAAAGTGTTCATAAGTATCCTTGCGGGCACCAATGCGTGAGCCAGAGATGGCATCAGCGGCTTTGACGATGGTTGCATAGACGCTCTGGGGTTTATCAAGATGGTGATCGCGTGCGGCCTGGCAGATATCTTCGTCAGCATTAAATTTCTTCAAAATGGTATAGCCAATCTCTGGGTGAGAGCCTTGGGTTTCTTGGTCGACAGCTTTTCCGATATCGTGGAACAAACCAGCTTTCTTGGCCTTGGCCTGGTCTAAGCCGAGTTCAGCGGCGATCAAAGAGGAAAGGTGACCAACCTCCATGGAATGGTTCAAAATGTTTTGACCGTAGGAAGTACGATATTTCAAACGACCAACAATGTTTACCAGTTTTGGATCGATACCGGTGATGGCCATTTTGTACAAAGCCTCTTCGCCGGCTTTTTTAATATCTAGTGATAAATCCTGTTTGGCTTTTTCTACAAACTCTTCAATGCGAGCCGGTTGGATGCGACCGTCCGCCATTAATTTTTCTAACGACAAACGTGCCACCTCGCGGCGGATAGGGGAGAAACAGGAAATCATGATGGACTCAGGAGTGTCGTCGATGATCAATTCACAGCCGGTTAATTTTTCAATGGTTTTAATATTGCGTCCTTCTTTGCCGATAATACGCCCCTTCATTTCTTCACTTGGTAAGGTGACGATAGAGGAGGTAGTTTCTGCAGCGTGGGAGGAGGCGGTGCGTTGGATGGCGTCGAGAATAATCTCGCGAGCCTTGTCTTCAAATTTTTCTGAGGATTCGCGGTCGAGTTTAATCATGCGTGCCAACAAGTCATTTTGACTTTCTTCTTCTACCATTTTCAAGAGCTCCATTCGGGCTTCTTCGTTGGTCATGTTTGCCACGGTTTGGAGTTTATCAAGTTGCTGTTGTTTTAAATCCTCGATCTCTTGTTTGATTAGTTTTACGCGTTCGATCTTTTCTTGCAATTTGGTCTGATTGTCTTGTAACTCCAAAAGTTTTTGGTCAAAAGCATTCTCACGTTTTTCCAAACGTTGTTTTTCGTTGTGTAATTCTTGGTTGATCTGCTTTTCTTCACGTTTGGCTTCCTCGATGATTTTAACGGCTTTTTCTTTGGCTTCCAAGATGTATTCTTGTTGCTTAGTTTTGGCCTCAATCAGCATGCGTTCGGCCTTGGCTTCCACCGAATTGGCTTGGGCCTGGGCTAGTTTCTTGCGTAAAAAGTAGCCAAACACAAAACCACCGCCTACGCCGACGATAGCGACTATCAAATTAATTAATCCATTCATATACAAAAATTTCAAAGGTTGTTGCCTTTGGCTAGGGAGAAATACAAATAGAGAAGAGTCTTATGACTTTCCTTTGAGGGTTTCTTCTAGAGAAGAAAATGAGTTCAAAAGGGTAAAAAACATGTAAAAAATCACATTTATCCGCTCCAGCAGACAGAATTTGGGATGGCGGAAGTTGCTCTTAACTATCGCTTTCTCTGCAGCTTGAGGCAGAGGACAACCGTATTAATAATATTTTAACCATCAATACTATAGCACAAAGTACCCTCTGCTGTCAATCATTGACAAACCCCCGAAAATGTTGTATAATCGAGCTAAGTTAATTTTTCAAATTGGCTGGTATGGCCAATTTTTGTTTATCCCATGTTAAATATCCGTAATGTCGCTATTATCGCCCACGTTGACCACGGCAAAACCACGCTCGTGGATGCCTTGTTGCGCCAGTCCAAAACTTCCCTTAAAAAAGAGGTAGTTGATCAGGTCTGTATTATGGACAGCAACGACTTGGAGCGTGAGCGTGGTATTACCATTTTCTCCAAGAATGCAGCGGTAGAATGGGAAGGTACTAAAATTAATATTATCGACACCCCCGGCCATGCTGACTTTGGTGGTGAGGTAGAACGTGTTTTGAAGATGGCTGATGGCTGTCTACTTTTGGTTGATGCGCAAGAAGGTCCGATGCCTCAGACTCGTTTTGTTTTGAAGAAAGCTTTGCAGATGGGCCACAAGATTATCGTGGTAATCAACAAGATTGATAAACCGGCTGCACGCATTAGTTATGTTTTAGACAAAACTTTAGAATTGTTTTTAGAATTAGGTGCGAGTGATGAGATTGCAAATTTTCCGGTGGTATATGCAGTAGCCAAACAAGGTAAGGCTGGTCTTGACTCGGACATGGAAAAAATGACTGATATCAGTCCGATTTTTGAAGCCATTTTAAAATATGTACCGGCACCAAGTGGAGATGTGAATGCTCCTTTGCAGATGTTGGCAGTATCCACCAACTACGACAACTATCTTGGTCGTATTGCGATTGGTCGCATCTACAATGGTGTCTTGAAAGCCAATCAGGATGTGATGCATATTAACCGTGAGGGTGTGATGAAAAAATGTCGTTTGACTTCCATCATGTCTTTTTCTGGTTTAGAAAAAATTTCAGTTACCGAAGCTTCAACAGGCGATATTGTCGCTGTCTCAGGTATTACTGAGGTTACTATTGGTGACACGATTGCCGCATTGGATAATCCGATTGCTTTGCCAGTTATCAATATTGAAGAACCTACCGTTAAAATGACCTTCATGGTCAATGATTCTCCGTTTGCTGGCCAAGAAGGGGATTTTACCACTTCGCGCCAGATTCGTGAGCGTCTTTACAAAGAGCTCGAACGCGACGTTGCTTTGCAGGTGGAAGATGGTACGAATGGTGATTGGATTGTAGCTGGGCGCGGTGAATTGCATTTGGCAATTTTAATTGAACGTTTGCGTCGTGAAGGTTATGAACTACAGGTTTCACGTCCACGGGTGATTATGAAAGAAGTAAATGGGAAAATGCTAGCACCGTTTGAACAGGTATTTATCGAAACTCCGGAAGCCACTTCTGGTATCGTGATTCAAAAACTTGGTTCACGTCATGGTGTTTTAAAAAATATTCAAAATGTTGATGGAATCGCTTCGCTCGAATTTTTAATTCCGACCAAAGGTTTGTTTGGTTTCCGTCATGAGTTTATCACCGACACACGCGGGTTGGGAATTATCAACACTATGTTTGCCGGATACGACGAAGATCCGGGTAATTGGAAAGAGCGTGAACAAGGATCGCTTGTCGCGCACGAGACGGGTGTGACTAATATGTATGGTTTGTTAAATATTCAAGAACGCGGCGAATTGTTTTTTGGTGTAGCGGTGAAGGTATACAAAGGACAGGTAGTGGGACAGAATTCACACACCGGTGATCTACGCGTGAATGTTTGTAAGACCAAAGCATTGTCGAACATGCGTTCGAAAGGTGATGGTGTATCTGAATGGTTTAATGCTCCGCGCACGATGGGGTTGGAAGATGCATTGGAGTATATCAGTGATGATGAATTGGTAGAAGCGACACCCAAAAGTGTGCGTATTCGCAAGATGGTTTTGGATGAGAATGAAGCAAAGAGAAAATCAAGAGGGATGGAATAAAAGTTTCAAAAAGAAAAACACCAATCGAAATTGATTGGTGTTTTTTTGTTAGTTTATTTTATCTCCTGCGCATTTTTCAGATCATATTTCCCAATTCTAGTACGCACCAGTTCCTCGCAGTACGCGCCACAACCCAATTTTTGTCCGATGTCATGTCCGATGGTGCGGATATATGTTCCCGTGGAACAGTCCACGCGAATTTTTAAGCGGGGATAAGTGTAATCCATTAATTCGATGTTATATATCTCAATCGCGCTTGGTTTTCTCTCCACCTCAATTCCTTTGCGTGCCAAGTCGTAAAGTTTTTGACCATTAATTTTTTTAGCAGAATACATTGGCGGGATTTGTAGTTGGGGGCCAATAAAGGTTTTTATGACTTCCTTGATTTCTTCTTCGGTATATTCTTTTCCTATACCAGTCGGAGTTATTACACCATCCCGGTCTTGTGTATCTGTGGTGGCGCCCAAAAACAAAACCGCCTCGTAGGTTTTGGGGAGATTTTTAAACTCATCCAATCGTTTGGTAGCATCGCGTCCCACCCCGACAATCAAAAGTCCAGTAGCAAAAGGATCAAGTGTACCGGCATGGCCCACCTTGGTGCCTTTGGGGTATTGGCGGCGTAGACGACCCACGACATCGAAACTCGTCCAGCCGACGGGTTTATTGATAAGTAGAAATTCTTCCATAGTGGGATTATCTTAGCAGGTTAGCCCAAAATTTACCAGCTTTGTTTGACTTATCCGTTATTATCATATATAATGAACGCACTAAATATATCCCATGAACGTAACCGAACTCGCGCGACAATTAAAAGTACATCCGAAAAAACTCTTGGAAATTTTACCAGAGTTTGGTTTTGATATCGGTGCAAAATCGATTAAAATCGATGATCGGGTAGCACAACAGATCCAACGTTCTTGGCGCAAGATTAAGTTTGTTTTGGAAGAACGTGAAGCCAAAGAACTGGAAAAGCAAAAAGAATTAGAAAAAGAAATGCGTCGCGAGAGTGGGGTAGAGATTGTTTTACCCGCGGTTTTAACGGTGCGTGAATTTGCGGATAAATTACAGATGCCAATCAACAAGCTGATGTTGGAGTTGATGAAGAACGGAATTTTGGCGGCACAGAATGAAAATATTGATCGTGATACTGCCACTATTCTTGCTGGTGAAATGGGTTTTAAAGTACGAGCAGAAGATGGTGTAGCCAAAACTACTGACACAACGGTGCACGTTGATGATTTGGCGAGTGCATTAAAAGAAGGAGCGATTACTGCGCGTCCACCGGTGGTAGTGGTAATGGGCCATGTTGATCATGGGAAAACAAAGTTGTTGGATGCAATTCGTAGTACCGATGTAGTTTCGACTGAAGCGGGTGGTATCACTCAGCACATTGGTGCCTATCAAGTTATCTGGATCAATCCTAAAACAAAAGAAAAAAGTCCTCTGACTTTTATCGACACCCCTGGCCACGAAGCGTTCACTGTAATGCGTAGTCGTGGTGCTAAAGTGGCCGATATCGCTGTGTTGGTAGTGGCAGCTGATGATGGTGTAAAACCACAAACTGTCGAAGCGATTGGTATTATCAAAGCAGCCAAACTTCCAGTGGTAGTGGCAATTAACAAAATTGATAAACCAGGATCTGATCCGAAACGCGTGCGTACCGAATTGGCGCAATATGATCTGTTGGCGGATGATTGGGGTGGAGAAGTGCCGATGGTAGAAATTTCTGCCAAGAACAATACTAATATTGATAAAATTTTGGATACTTTGTTGTTGGTCGCAGAGATGAACAAAGAAGCAATCATGGCCAACCCGGAGCGTGCTGCTGCGGGTACTGTGATCGAAGCACATGTGGACAAAGGTGAAGGACCAGTAGCGAGTGTTTTAATCCAGACTGGAACTTTGAAAATTAACGATCCACTGATTGTAAACGGTGAGAACTATGGTAGAGTACGCGCGATGAAAAATTATCGTGGTGAAATGTTAAAAACTGCGTTGCCTTCAACTCCAATTCGTATTTTAGGTTTTAAAACTGCTCCACAAGTGGGAGATGTATTGGATGTTGGGAAATCTGTTGGTGCAACAGATGTTAATTTGAAAAGTAAGCGAGCGCAACAATCAGGTGCAGAATTGCGACCGATAACCGACAATGATACCGAAGAAGAGGGTCATCAATGGTTGAATGTGGTGGTGAAGGCCGATGTACTCGGATCGCTCGAAGCGGTTTGTGCGTCTTTGGAAAAATTAAAAAATGATGAAATTGGTGTGAAGGTGGTTGGTAAAGGTTTGGGCAATATTATGGCCGACGATGTTTCGATGGCGCAAACGACGGGTGCGATAATTTACGGCTTCAATGTTAATGCGACACCGGTAGCCAATGAAATGATTAGAAGTAACAATATTGAATTTGTACAATACCGCATCATTTACGATTTGTTAGACAATGTAAAAGAACGTTTAGAAAAATTATTAAATCCAGAGTTAGTCACTACCGAACTTGGTATCTTTAAATTGGTGTCCATTTTCCGTACGGACCACAATTCAATGATTGTTGGTGGACGGGTTGAACAGGGTAAGTTGATACGTGATTGTTTGGTGCGCGTGAAACGTGATAAAGAAATTATCGGTAAAGGAAAGTTGACTAAGTTGCAAATTTCTAAACAAGAAATGAGCGAGATTAAGGAAGGTAGTGAATGTGGTGTGCAATTTGATGGTAAGTTAAAATTGGAAGAGGGTGATGTGTTGGAGGCCTACAAAGAAGAGAAGGTTGTGAAGAAATTGGTTTTGAGTTAAAATTAATATTTTTTAAATTTTTTCATATGGAACATGTATTTACCGATGCAAATTTTGATGCGGAAGTTTTAAAATCCACCGTGCCAGTGTTGGTTGATTTTTGGGCACCTTGGTGTGGTCCTTGTCAGATGATGGGGCCAATCGTAGCTGGTTTGGCGGAAGAATATGAAGGGAAGAATATTAAGATCGGTAAATGCAATGTGGATGAGAATCAAAATATTGCCGGTCAGTACAATGTGATGAGTATTCCAACCTTTTTGGTTTTCAAAGGCGGACAGGTGGTAGATCAGATGACGGGTGGGGTACAGAAGGAACGACTGAAAGAGATGATTGATAAGGCGATATAATACAAATTTTTACTCTTAATTTAAACATATGCCAAGGTGGGCAAAAATTTCACTGGGAATAGTGGTTGCTATTCTCGTAGTTTTGGTTTTAACCGTTGTTGGTTTGAAATGGTATGACGGTGAGTTCAGTTCGAGTGGTACAACATTTGGGTTAGGAAATGGTTCGTATGGTACCTCTCCGATGGTGGAGGTGGGGTTGGGCGTGCGCGCAGGAGTGGCGCAGGATAGTTACAAGACGATGGCAAACGAAAATATTGTTTCGACTCCAGCTTCTTTGCCAGCACTTCCAGCGGAACGTTTGATTATTAAAACCGGAGAAATGACGCTGGTGGTTACTGATGTGCCAGCAACAGTTAAAAATATTGTTGCTTATGCAGAAAAGAATGGTGGTTTTGTGGTGGTCAATCAAATTTACAAAAACGGTTTGATTCCTTATGGTGAAGTTACTGTACGTATTCCATCCAAAGCATTTGAAGGTGGTATGTTGGAAGTGAAAGCTTTGGGCGATGTCCAAAGAGAGAATGTGGTGGGGCAAGATGTGACTGAAGAATATGTTGATTTGGGTGCGCGATTGAATAATTTGCAAGCAACCGAAAAACAATTTTTGGCAATCATGGCAAAAGCGACAAAGATTACCGATATTTTGGCAGTACAACGTGAACTTTCACAGGTACGGGGTGAGATTGAATCTATGCAAGGTCGTATGAAATATTTAAAGACCAGTGCGGACATGTCGTCTTTGACAGTATATCTTTCTACTGATCCAAGTGTACTTCCAACGATTGAAGATTCCAATGAATGGAAGCCTTTGGCAGTATTAAAGAGTGCTGCACGAGGACTGATCGCGGTGGGCAAGGGTTTGGCTAATGCTGTTATATATATTGCGGTATTTATTCCGCTTTGGATTCTGATCGCTTTGATAGTTTGGGGCATTCGTGCACTGGCACGCCGCCGTCGTGCTCGTGCAGAAGGGATGAATTTTAAGAGGTAATTAAAGGAAAAACATGTCGATCAAATCGGCATGTTTTTTTGTCTCTTGACGCCGATTGGGGAAGGCGTAAAATGAAGTTACCCTGATATCTGCTTGACGGGTTTTTAGAACTGATATATTATATATCATACTTAATTAGTATAACTTAAATACATATGGAAAACAGCAATCCGTTTTTAAATGCGATGGCCCAGCTTGATAAGGCTGCCAAGATTATGAGCTTGGACAAAAATATTCATGCCGTGCTGCGCCAACCGGATCGAATATTAACCGTCTCAGTGCCAGTGCGCATGGATAATGGTGAGGTAAATGTATTCACTGGTTATCGTTCGCAATTTAATGATTCACTCGGCCCTTACAAGGGTGGTATTCGTTATCACGCCAACGTGACACTTGATGAAGTGAAGGCATTGTCTTTCTGGATGATGGTAAAGTGTGCCACGGTAAATATCCCGATGGGCGGCGGTAAAGGCGGAATTATTGTGGATTCGAAGAAATTATCTATTGGAGAATTGGAAAGAATGTCTCGTGGATATATTCAAAAAATTTGGCGTGAAATTGGTTCGGACAAAGATGTACCGGCACCCGATATGTATACCACCCCACAGATCATGGGTTGGATGCGTGATGAATTTGAAAAACTATTAGGTCATGCCGATCCCGGAGTGATCACTGGTAAAGCAATTGCTGATGGCGGATCAGAAGGACGCGAGACCGCGACTGCACAAGGCGGTGTGTATGTAGCAAAAGAATTGGCCAAGAAATTAGGGTTGGTTCCTAGTGCAACCAAAGTGGCTATCCAAGGCATGGGCAATGTTGGTGGCTTTATGGGGAAGATCTTGAAGAGTGAAGGGTATCAAGTAGTAGCCATTAGTGATTCTAAAGGTGGTGTGTATTCTGAAAGTTTGGATTTGGACGCGGTATTTAAACACAAAGAAGAAACCGGTTCAGTGCAAAATTTAGTGGGCACACAAAATGTGACCAACGCTGAGTTGTTGGAGTTACCAGTAGATATTTTAGTGCCAGCGGCAATGGAAAATCAGATTACTAAAGACAATGTCAATAACATTAAAGCCAAGGTGATTATCGAAATGGCGAATGGTCCAACTACACCGGAGGCGGACGAAGTCTTGAGCAGTCGTAGAATTGTTTTAGTACCAGATGTCTTGTCTAACGCTGGTGGTGTGACAGTTTCATATTTTGAATGGGAACAAAATGTCAAAGGTGAAAAATGGAGCGAAACGGATGTGTTTGCGAAATTGGAACCGATTATGGTAAACGCCTTCAACGAAGTTTGGGAGGCAAAAGAAAAATATACCATTGATTTACGTACCGCGGCATTTGTTAAAGCGATTGAACGGGTGGCGAGTAAGATAAAAGTTTAAACATGCCTGAGTTGCCAGAAGTGGAAACAATTAAACGCGATTTGGCAAAAAAGATTGTTGGCAAAAAAATTACCACTATTTTAATTTTACAGAAAAAGTCCGTACATTATCCGACGGACAAATTTAAGGAAGTTTTGGTAGGGGATAAAATATCTTCAATTAATCGTCGAGGAAAACTGTTGTATTGTTCTTTTCAAAAGAGCCCGTTGTTTTTGTTGGTGCATTTGAAAATGACCGGACAGTTAATCTACCGCCAAAAAGAAAAAATTACCGCTGGTGGGCATAGTCTGGGTAAAATTGATTTTGAGTTGCCGAATAAGTTTACACGGGCAGTGTTTGGTTTTGTTGATGGTTCGGAGCTGTTTTTTAACGACATGCGTCGTTTTGGATATTTAAAATTGGTGACCGCGGAAGAGAAAGACAAGATATTACAGAAGAGTTTTGGGATTGAGCCATTAACACCAGATTTCAAATATCAATCATTTGCCCAGCTGTTTGTTAAAAGAAAAACAGCTGTGAAGGCGTTGTTAATGAATCAAAAATTAATTGCCGGCCTGGGTAATATTTATGCTGACGAAGTTTGTTTTTGTGCGGGCATTAAACCGGACCGGCGCGTGGAGAAGATTAGCGAAAGCGAAAAGAAAAAGTTATTTAGTTGTATTAACAAAGTTTTGTTGTTGTCGATCAAGCATCGGGGGACGACTTTTAATAGCTACGTTGATTGTGATGGTAACAAAGGAAATTTTGTTCACCTGTTAAAAGTGTATGGTCGGGATGGGGAAAAGTGTTATCGTTGTAAAAGTATTATTAAAAAAATTCGGGCGGCTGGAAGGGGTACACATTTTTGTCTGCAGTGCCAAAAGTAGCTTTCTTGCCTTTTTTCCGTTATTTTAGTAAAATTAGATTACCTTTAAAGGTAATTTTTTTCTTATGGACAATGAACACAAAACTCAATATTGTTTCCAAAATTGTCAGAAATTGGTAGTTTTTTCAACCGACGGATCAGCGGTACTTTTGGCCAAGCGCAAAGGGGAAAATGACTTTGACGAGGTGTATTCTTTTATTGGCGGGAAAATGGAAGTAATGGACGACTCCGTGGTTGCTGGTATGCAACGGGAGAAAAACGAAGAAGTGGGTGTCGAGTTTAAAATTAAGTTATATCCGGTCTTTAATACCGTGGTATATTTTCATAAAAAAGACGGTAGCTGTATGGTTTTGCCCCACTATTATTGTCAGCATGTCAGCGGAGAAATTAAATTGAACGAAGAGTATTCGGACTACAAGTGGGTGCCGTTGAGCGAATTAAAAAGTTTTGCACCAAAGATTTTTTCTATTGATGACATGGTAGAAAAACTTTTGCGGCTCAAACCATTAATGAAAGAGGAAGAGTTTGTAATAATATAGTGTATGAAAAAATACGATCACAAATCAATTGAAAAAAAATGGCAGAAATATTGGGAGAAAAACGAAACATATAAAACCAAAGAGGGTGGCGACAAGCCAAAATATTATATTCTAGATATGTTTCCGTATCCGTCTGGCGTCGGTTTGCATGTCGGTCATCCGAAAGGATATATCGCAACCGACGTTGTAGCACGAATGAAAATGATGCAAGGATATAACGTACTCCATCCAATGGGTTGGGACGCGTTTGGTTTACCAGCGGAAAATTACGCCTTGAAAAACAAGGTCCATCCAGCAATCTCAACCGAACATAATGTTGAAAATTACAAAAATCAACTCAGTTTACTTGGTCTGACATATGATTGGAGCCGAGAATTAAACACCACTGATCCGAAGTTCTACAAATGGACACAATGGGCATTCGTTCAAATGTTTAAACGCGGTTTAGCGTTTGAATCTTATGAACCAATTAATTGGTGTCCAGAGTGTAAGACTGGTTTGGCAAATGAAGATTTGGAAAATGGGTTGTGCGAACGCTGCGGTAGTCAGGTGGAGCAGAAGCCAATGCGCCAGTGGGTTTTAAAAATTACTGATTACGCAGAACGCTTGCTTAAAGATTTAGATCAATTGAAAGATTGGCCAGAGTCGATAAAAACAATGCAGAAGGAATGGATTGGAAAAAGTGAAGGAGCGTTGGTGAGTTTTGGTATCAAAGGATTAGAAGAAAAGTTGGCAGTGTTTACTACGCGGCCTGATACTTTGTTTGGAGCGACATATTGTGTGTTGGCACCAGAACATGCTTTGGTGCAAAAGTTGAGTGAGAAGATTGAAAATTGGGACAGTGTTGAAAAATATATTGCTCAAGCCCAAAAGAAAACTTCTTTAGAGCGTACTGAGTTACAAAAAGAAAAAACTGGTGTCGAACTAAAGGGGGTTAAGGCAGTGAATCCAGTTAACAATGAGGAATTGCCAATTTTCATTGCTGATTATGTTTTGACTGGCTATGGCACCGGTGCGATCATGGCAGTGCCGGCGCACGATGAGCGTGATTTTGAATTTGCGAAGAAATATGAATTACCAATCAAGGAAGTTTTGAAAGGTGGAGACGTAAACGTTGCTGCTTTTACTGAAGACGGTGTCCATGTTAGTTCTGAATTTTTAGATGGGCTTAAAAAAACAGAGGCGTTAGAAAAAATAATCACCTGGTTAGAGGAAAAAGGATTAGGACAAAGAAAAATACAATACAAATTGCGTGATTGGGTATTTTCTCGCCAGCGTTATTGGGGCGAACCAATTCCGCTTGTCCATTGTGAAAAATGTGGTTGGGTATCGGTTCCGGAAAATGAGCTACCTTTAGAATTGCCAAAAGTAAAAAATTACGAACCAAGTGGAACAGGGGAATCACCATTGGTAAATATTACGGATTGGGTAAATACCAAGTGCCCAACATGTGGTGGTCCAGCTAAACGTGAAACCAACACGATGCCGCAGTGGGCGGGTTCTTCTTGGTATTACTTAAGATATATTGATCCACAAAATGATGCGGCGTTGGTTGACAAAGAAAAAGAAAAATATTGGCTTGGCTCGCCGAAGCTGGGCGAAGGCGGCGTGGATTTGTATGTGGGCGGTGCTGAGCATGCCACACGTCATTTAATCTATGCGCGTTTTTGGCATAAGTTTTTGTTTGACATTGGTGTGGTAAGTTATTCCGAACCATTCACTCGTTTACAAAATGTTGGCTTGGTTTTGGCTAGTGACGGCAGAAAGATGAGTAAGCGTTGGGACAATGTAATCAATCCGGATGATGTGGTAGAAGAATACGGTGCTGATTCTATGCGCCTGTACGAAATGTTTATGGGCCCATTTGATCAACCATGTTCTTGGAGCATGCAAGGATTAGTGGGGATGAAAAGATTTTTAGAAAAAGTTTGGTTATTGCAGGAAAAAGTTGGCGAGAAAGTCGAGGTTGATTCCAAACTAACTGTTCTTTTGCACCAGACGATTAAAAAAGTTACCGAAGATATTGAATCACTACGGTTCAATACCGCCATTTCTCAACTCATGATTCTTGTTAACGAATTAGCAAAAACAGAATCGGTTAGCGAAGAGATGTATTCGACTTTGATCAAATTACTTTCTCCGTTTGTACCGCATTTTTCTGATGAGCTATTTGAGCAGTTAAACGGTAAAGGCACAGTATTTGAATCCGATTGGCCAAAGTATGATGTTGATCTAACAAAAAATGAGACGATGACTTTGGCGGTACAGATCAATGGGAAATTGCGCGATACTTTGGAAGTGTCAGCTGATATTTCTGAAGAGGATGCGAAGAAGATGTCTTTGGAATCAGAAAAAGTTATCAAGTGGTTGGAAGGTAAAGAGCCCAAGAAAGTTATTTACGTTAAAGGTAAGTTGGTGAGTATTGTGGTGTAAGATGAAATTTTTTAATAGACATAAAAATATAAAATGGATATTGCTCCTGGGTGCAGTGTTGTTTGTTGTCGCTGGACTTTTAGTTTGGTGGAGCAATTTTTGGTCTTCTGGTCAGGATGTAGAAGATTACGCTGTGGATCAGCAGTTGTCAGAATTGCGCCAAACCGAACAAAATTTGTTGGAAAATTCTTCCACTTTAAAAATGCAGGCTTCATCTACCTATCCAGAAAAATATCAGACAAATTTTGGTATTCTAATGTACCATCGTGTTAGCGATAATCCAAAATATAGTCGTACTCGCTGGTCAGTAACGCCGACGAGTTTTGAGAATCAAATTAAATATTTACAGGACAACGGATATAGTTTTGTAAAAATGACAGAAGCTTATCAAAAATATCTAAGCACCTCCTCAACGACTTCCTCTCCATATTACAAAACACTCGCTTTAACTTTTGATGATGGTTATCGTGAATTCTATACGATCGCGTTTCCGCTTTTGAAAAAATATAATATACCGGCAACAGTATTTGTGATTACTAGTGATGTGGGGAAAAATGGCAATGTCACTTGGGAGATGTTGAAAGAGATGGTGACTACTGGTTTGGTAGAAGTTGGTTCGCATACTGTTGGTCATAAAGATTCAACGCGTATTTCAAACAATACTTTGTTAAAGGAGTTTGTTGACAGTAAATCAATTATTGAAAAAAACATCGGTACGCCAATTTTTATCTTGGCATATCCGTATGGTTCGGCCAATGCTTCAGTGTATGAAACGGCGAAACAGGCTGGGTATTTAGGGGCGGTGCGAGTGTTAGCTGGTGGACGGCCAAGTGTGAACAATCTTTTTTCTTGGCGGCGAATGGTGGTAGACAATGCTGATGCCGGTCCGCTATTTTTAAAGAAAATATTCACCGCTTTTCAAGTGATTAAGTAATTATGGATTTAAGGGAGGGGATTAATTTAGTTATCAATTCTAAAAGCCGTACTTTTTTATTAGGGTGCGGTCTTTTTATTCTGGGTATTTTTTTAAGTTTATTGTTGGTCACCGAGCGTCAAACTTTTTTGGTAGCGGGTTATTGGGTGATTTTATCTTTGTTGTTTCTTTTTTCTTGGTTGGGCAGGGATTACAAAATACGTATGGTTGTTTTGTTCTTGTTGTTATTCGCCTTCGGTTTTTTACGCGGTGTTTGGTCAATGCCCAAATTGGCCCCCGATCACGTGTCTGCCTTAGTGGGCAAGAAAATTGAAGTGGTGGGCACGGTGTCTGATGTTCAAGGTGGTGTCGAGGGTGTTTCGTACGTTTTCAAGCCCGAGGGATATCGCGGGAATATTTTAATTTCCGCTGCGCTTTATCCGCGGTATGTTTATGGCGATAAATTAAAAATATTGTGTCAGTTTGATTTTCCCGATGGCGACTCGGCCGGTTACGCGCGATATTTATCAACGCGAGATATTTTTGCGACTTGTGGCTTTGCTAAGATAGAAAAAGTGGGTAGTGGTGGGGGAAATATTTTGGGAAGAACTTTGTTCAATTGGCGAATATTGCTTGGTGAAAAAATTAATTCTTTATGGCCAGAACCACGAGCGTCATTAATGGCGGGAATTTTGTACGGTGAGCGGGGGAGTATGCCAAAAAGTTTAAAGAATGATTTTAGTAATTCGGGATTGTCACACATTGTCGCAGTGTCCGGGTACAACACCAGTGTTATCGCACTAGTAATGATGGCAGTTTTTATTTTCATCGGCTGCTGGCGACGACAATCTTTTTGGTTATCGTCTGTCAGCTTGGTTTTATTTACTCTCTTCACCGGTGCCACCGCTTCAGTGGTGCGTGCGGCCGTGATGGCGATATTTGTAATGTCGGGCAGTTATCTAGGTCGACCAGCGCGGATGTTAAACTCACTTTTGTTTGCCGCCGCGTTAATGCTGTTGTTTAATCCGCGTATACTTTTTGATGTGGGCTTTCAGTTGTCCTTTGTTGCAACCGTTGGCGTCTCATATGTCGGACCGTTGTTGAATAAATATTTTATTGGCAATCGAGAATTATCTGGAGTTAAAAAGTTAGTGTCCGAGCTTTTCTTTACCACTCTTGGAGCACTAGTGATTACACTGCCCATGACTATCTACTATTTTGGCAAATTGCCGATCCTAGCGATCTTGGCAAATATTTTAGTGGTGGGTTTCATTCCGGTGGTGATGTTATTGGGTTTTTTGGCGTTACTTTTGAGTTTTGTTCTTTTTCCCTTAGGATTATCAGTAGCATTTGCCGGCGACCTCGGTTTACGCTATATTATATTGGTTGCCGAGCAATTAGCGGTTGGCAGTGTCGCTGTTAGTTTACCGTTTATTATAGTAATATTAATTTACCTGTTAATTTTTTTCTGGCTTTATCGATTAAACATATATGTCAAAAAAAGCGAAAGTTAAAATTTTGTCTTCTGCCATTGGATATGATTTGGCGGCGAGCGGGTATGATAAAAAAGAAGGGTATTTGAATAGTTTTGAAAAAGAGAAGGTTGTTGAAATATTAGGTAGTCTGAAAGGTAAAAAAGTTTTGGATGTCGGAGCTGGCACTGGCCGATTATCTTTAGATTTATCATCTGCTGGTGCTAAAGTAATTGCCTTAGATGTGTCGGAAGAAATGCTGAAAGTTTTGAAACGAAAAAATGTACGGATTGAAACGGTTGTGGGCGATGCGGAGTCATTGCCATTTGAGGATAATTCTTTCGATGTTGTCACAGCCGCTTTCTTAATTGTTCATCTGAAAGATCCCGCCAGTTTTTTTGATGAGGTATATCGAGTATTAAAACCCGGAGGTAAGTTTTTGGTGACCAATATTAATCAGAAAGAACCGCCCGAAGTGCAAACCAAAACGGGGGCAATAAAAATCGAATCATATTATCATCGCCCGGAGAGTGTGAGGGAAAAATTGGAAGAGTTGGCGTTCAATATTGAACGCGAGGAATTTGTGAAAGAAAATGGTGTTTGGGTTAATCAGATTATTTTGGCGACCAAGTAGTATGGATAAAAAATGGAGGGCATATCTTTTGTTGGTATCACTTGGTTTAGTAATTTTCTTTTGTTATTGGCAATATTTTGAAAACAAAAAATACCACTTTAGTGTGGTATTTTTTGATGTCGGACAGGGTGATTCAGCATTAATTAATTTTTCTAATGGTAAAAAAATGTTGGTCGATTGTGGAATAAATGGAAATATTTTGTCGAAACTAGGTAGTCGTCTGCCATTTTATGATCGCACCATCGACTATCTAGTTGTGACTCATCCGGATCTGGATCACTACGGCGGCTGTATTGATGTGCTCAAGCGTTATCAAGTTAAAAACATTATTGAAAATGGCATACAAAAACCGTCTGATAATTTTTGGTTAAGTTGGAACAGTGTTGCAAAAAATGAAGGTGCTGTGCGTAGTGTAATAGATGAGCCGCGCGTTTCTTTGGTATTTGGTCAGGAGAAGGTTGATTTTTTTAAGCCTGATTCGAAGTTTTTGCCTAGCGAAGATGGTGGGGGAAATAACGGTTCATTGGTTTTCACCCTGCGTACCCCACAACATTCTTTTATATTTTCTGGAGACGCTGAAGTGTTATTGGAGTTGGCACTGATTAAAACTTTTTGTCCAAGCGGCTTAATCAGTTGTGGTAGCTTTCGTGCAGATTATCTAAAGGTGGGCCATCATGGCAGTGATAGCTCAACTGGTGATGAGTGGTTGGAGGTGGTGCGTCCGAAGACTGCAATTGTGTCGGTAGGGAAAAACAAGTTCGGCCACCCATCGCTGCGAGTAATGCGAAAACTAGAGAGGATGGGGATAGGTATATGGCGAACAGATGATAAAGGTGATATAATAGTAGGCAAGGAGTAGCTGTCTAATTTTTAAAGTGTATATGGTGAAAAAGAAAATTTTAATTGCGGAGGACGAAAGACCGATGGCGCGTGCGTTGGAATTAAAATTCAACAACTCTGGTTTTGAAGCCAAAGCTGTTTATGATGGCGAGGAAGCGGTGGTTGAATTGATTAAAGGCAAATATGATTTATTGTTGCTTGATATTATGATGCCAAAAAAAGACGGCTTTGGTGTTTTGGAAGATATAAAAAATAAGAAAATTAATGTGAAGGTTATTGTTTCGAGCAATCTTAGTCAGTCTGAGGATCTGGATAAAGCTAAAAAAATGGGGGCGATAGGTTATTTTGTAAAGTCTGATACCCCAATCAGCCAGGTAGTTGAACAAGTTAAACAGGCCTTAAGTATTAAATAAAGGGGGTATGAAAATCCAAGATCAAAAACTAAAAGAGCTCCTCTAGATACTATTATTGCAGAGATAAATTCTATCTTAAAGAAAATATAACCCACCTTGAATAATTATGTTGCTTTTGCAGAAAATATTTTTTTTCAGTCTTTGTCTCTTCGTCTTTAGTTTTTTTGTTACACCAGTTCTGGCGAAAGATATCGATACGGACAAAGATGGGTTATCAGATATGATTGAAGAAAAATTGGGGACCAATCTGATCGTTTTTGATACCGACGGCGATGGTCATGGTGATGGTCAAGAAGTATCGCGCGGTTTTGATCCGTTGAATGCGGAAAAGGTGCGGTTAAAAAATAAAAATGTTAAAGTTGATTTAACTACCCAGCAACTATCATATTATGTGGGTGAAATTAAAATAGGTTCGATGCCGGTTTCGACCGGTGTGTTAAGCTCGCCAACACCAACAGGCGATTTTAAAATTATTCGTGAGCTCAAATCTCATCTGTATGCCGGTCCGGGATATTATCTGCCCAACACCAAATGGAACATGGAGTTTAAGCGCAGTTTTTATCTACATGGCGCTTATTGGCATAATCAATTTGGTATCAAGCCGATGAGTCACGGTTGTGTAAATATTGGATACAAAGACGCGGAAAAATTGTACTGGTTTTTGGATGTGGGCGACAATGTAAAAATTGTGGGAAAAACCCCGCGTGTGGTAGCAAAAAAGTGATGCGCTCTTGACAATCTTTAGTGATTTGATATAATATTTGACATCAGTAACATCAAATAAGATGTTGCTTTTTTTTAACTTAAATTTAATATTTAAATATAGTATATGTCCGAGATTACAAAGGCAATTCAAGCGTTGTGTGACGAAAAGGGTTTGTCGTATGATGCAGTAATGGAAACGATTGAATCGGCGTTGGCCGCTGCTTATCGTAAGGATTTTGGTAATAAACAGCAAAATATCAAGGTAAAATTTGATCCTGAAACTGGCGATATGCAGGCTTGGGATATAAAAACTGTGGTGGAAGATATCGAGGAAGAGGTGCTAGAAAAGGCCCAAGAAGAGGCTAACGCTCGTCGTGAGAAAGCACGCGAAGAGGGGCGTGATTTGACTCCGGAAGAATTGGAAGATTTGCCAAAGTTCAACCCTAAAACTGAAATGATGTTAACTGCTGCCAAAGAGGTGAGTAAAAAAGCTAAGGTGGGAGAAGTCTTGGAAATTGTTTTGGAAATTCCAGGTTCTTTTGGAAGAATGGCAGCCCAAACCGCTAAACAGGTAATTATCCAAAAAATTCGTGAAGCGGAACGCTCTTCAGTGTTTGATGACTTCAAGAAACAAGAAGGTCAAATTATCGTTGGTACTATCCAACGAGCGGAGAACCGCAAAGTGTTGATTGACTTGGGTAAAATTACTGGTATTTTGTTGTTTGAAGAACAGATTGCCCGCGAACAATATCGCCCAGGTGCGCGTATGAAGTTTTTTGTCCTATCTGTCGGTATGACCGTGCGTGGTCCAGAGATTGTTTTGTCTCGCGCTAACGGCGGAATGGTAAAAGAAATTTTCCGTCAAGAAATTCCAGAAATTGAAAGCGGTTCGGTAGAAATTAAAGGTGTAGCACGTGATGCTGGTTGGCGTTCGAAGGTGGCAGTAGCGACCGATGACGGAGCAATCGATCCAGTAGGCGCCTGTATCGGTCAGCGTGGTGCACGTATCAATACTATTATCGAAGAATTGGGTGGAGAAAAAATTGATATTATCACTTGGAGTGAAAAGGCAGAAGAGTATATTGCCAAATCACTTTCTCCTGCTAAAGTGTTACATGTAAAATTAAACGATGTAGAAAAGACCGCTGAAGTATTTGTTGCTCCTGATCAATTCTCTTTAGCAATTGGTCGCAACGGTCAGAACGTACGCTTGGCTTCTGAGTTGACTGGTTGGCGTCTTAATGTAAAAGAAGAGGGTGGTAGTCTAGAGATGTCGAGTGACGATGCTGTTGTCCCAGCAGAAATTGCCGACGAGTCAAAAGATGAGGTTGAAGAAAGTAAATAAAATATTATGTCATCAATTTTTAACACAATTCTGTTTCAACCTTTATTCAATATTTTTGTTGGTCTATACAATCTTGTGCCGGGCCACGATGTTGGTGTGGTAATTTTGATTATCACTGTATTGATTCGTTTAGTTTTGTATCCGCTAACCAATCACTCGATCAAATCACAAAAAGCAATGCAAGAGTTACAACCTAAACTGGAAGAGATTAAAAAACAATATGCTGGTGATCAACAGAAGCAGGCGCAAGCTACAATGGAGTTGTATAAAACTGGCAAAGTAAATCCATTGGCTTCTTGTTTGCCACTATTAATTCAGTTGCCGATTTTGATCGCGCTGTATTGGGTGTTTTCTTCTAGTTTAGATGCCAAGACAATCGCCAAGACTTTACAAGACAACCTCTATCCTTTTATCGCCAATCCTGGTTCAATTAACCCGGTAACGATGTGGGTATTCAATTTGGCAGTAGCTAGTCCGGTGCTGGCAGTTTTGGCCGGCGCCGCCCAATATTTGCAGGCTAAAACAATGATGAAAAAAACTCCGGCAGTTGCTACGACTGATGCTCCAAGCAAAGAACAGAGCATGGCTTCGATGATGAACAAACAGATGTTGTATTTCATGCCAGCCTTAACAGTTTTGATCGGTTTTAGTTTGCCTGCTGGTTTGACCTTGTATTGGTTCTGGAGTACATTATTGATGGCGGGACAACAGTGGTTGGTCAATCGAATTACTCCTGAAAAAAAATCTTAAAAATATGTTAATGGACTGGCGCAAGGTAAATGGTTTGCCGGTTTATACAGTCTCTGGTAGTAAATTAGGAAAAATATCATCGGTTGTTTTTGATATTGATTCAAATGTAGTTTTTCAATATGAAGTGCGAACGCGCCCTATTGGCGGTCGCACTTTTTTAATTAATCCAAGCCAGATCGTGGAGTGGGGTGGCGACAAAGTTGTTGTTGAGGATAGCATATCGAAAGATTTTTCACCCATTAGTTTGGCTAGTGATGTTAACGCTTAAATATATGGTAGATAAAATGGAAACAGAGGCGGGGTATTTCAGCAATGAAAAAACGGGGGACAAAGAAATATCAAAAGGCGATCAAAGTGCCTGGCAGGGCATTCCTGGGTTAACAGAATATCGACATATTGATCGCATTCGTAAGGATCGAATCAATCGTTGGCTCGGGCCAGACGGCGCAGCGGTGGCGACGGAGGAATTTGATTGGAATAAATCATTTGCCCCGGTGATTGAGCAGCTGAGCCGAGTAAAAGAGGAGGAGTTGCTGGCGCAAAAACAAGCCGAGGCCGAAAAGGAGGGGGTAGATGTGTCTGATGTAATGAAGAGAGCAGAGATTGCGCACCAAGTAAGCGCTGAAGTCGCTGATGAATTTAGTGATGTTAATGCTTTATATAATACAATTAGCAAGAACCGTGAACGATTGAAGATAATAGCAGGAGGTGTTCCGCCTGAGTTCCAAAATTTGGCGGGCGTTAAGGGGGCGGATAATTATTTCCTTGTGCAAGGTGGATCGCGCGCGGATAATGAAAAGGAGGTTTTCACAAATTTAGAGAGCCTGAACAATGCCGGAGGTAACATTAAATTGGATCGGATTTTTTCGCACTTGGGTGGTGTGACTGAGGGGCATGGTGACAAGGATTTTTTTGGTTGGAAATTAACTGTGGGTGGCCACGAATTTGTTTTTGTCTGGAATCCAGATGAGAGTGATGATAAAGAAGGTTCTAAGAAAGATGTTCTGGGCAAAGAGGTGCCTGAGCAAGAAGTTGACGGGGGAGATAAAAATCCGAGCGACAGTGAACAGGCAGATGAATTCAAAATAGCCGCTTAGCTATTTTCAAAACTTTCATTGAGGAGCTTAGGGAGTCTCGCGACGACCGCGGCTCTGAAATGAAAGTTTTGAAAAGATAAAACCTATGAATACTGACGCTCTCGAAAAAACAATTTTACGAACTCTTGTGTATTTTGATATTTTTTCTTTACCCTTAAAAGGCGAGGAACTTTTTAATTTTCTTTGGCGCCCGCCGGCTTTGAATAAAAATGAATTTTTTTCTGGTCTGGAAATTTTAGTGGGACAAGGAAAGGTTGGTAGACAAGATGGGTATTATTTTCTTCCCAACAAAGAATCGATTGTTAGTGACCACCTGATCAAAAAAGAAATCTGTGCAAAAAAAATGAAGCGAGCTAAGCGTGCCGCGCGGCTTTTGAGTTTTGTTCCTTTTTTGAATGCGATATTTTTGTGTAATAGTGTGGCGGCCGGTACGGCAACGGAAAAAAGTGATATTGATTTTTTAATTGTTGTTACTCCGGGTCGTTTGTGGTTAGTACGGGCGATAGTAAATTTTCTGTTACGATTAACTGGTAAACGCACCTATGGCAAAAAACTTGCCAACCGAATTTGCTTATCTTTTTTTGTCGATGAAAAAAGTTTGGATTTTTCTAATTTACGTTCCACCGAAGAAGACATCCACTTTGCTTATTGGACTCACCAAACTGTTCCGTTGTTTGACCCGTATTATCTCTGGCGTGAGTTTATCAAAGCAAATCAATGGACAGTACGATATTTGCCACATGTGCGGGACAACAAATGGACACCGCCATTGGTGATGTTGGGTAATGGGAAAAGAATTTGGCGTCGGACATGGGAAAAATTTTGGACAGGTTGGTATGGTGATTTATTGGAGCGCCAAGCCGATGGTTTGGGACGGCAGGGGATGAAGTTGAGTCTAAAAGGAAAAGCGGAGTTGAACGATAAAGGAGTGGTATTGAGTAAAAAAGTAATTAAGTTACATGAAGATGATAAACGATTGGCAGTGAGGGAAGAATGGGTTAAAAGATTGGATGCAGAAAAACAACAGGCATTCGCAATCTGCGAGGCTTAAGAGTACAGCCGATGAAAAAAGATTTGAATTGAGCAACACATAACTAGTATGAACATTTACCTCGACGAATCATACAACCTACAAAAATCCAAAGGCAAAATGTTTATTAGTATTAATGGTTTTGCGGTTTTAGATGACCATGCACTTCGTAAACGCTGGAAAATGATTCGTAAGTCTTATTCCCAATCAAAACGCAGGATTCACGCTGTGGATTCTCATTTTGAAGAGTTAAGAGATAAAAGCATCAAACTACTTGATAAACATGATGTAAATATTCTGTCAGTGTTTCAATTGATTCAAGAAATCCCTTATGATTATTTTGATAAAGAGGGTATGGATTTTGATTTTGTGTATATTGATTTACTAAAAAAATTATTTGTGGAATCAACTCTGGGAGAGTATCGAAAAGTTAAAATTATTATAGATGCACGAAAGCACAAGGGTGGAAAACTGGTGGAAAAAAAATTCCAAAAAGAAGTTGAGATTTTTCTTAAAAATCAATTTCCTCACACCAGCTGCATTTACAAAGCTACACCATCATACTTGGATATTCTGGTTGAATTAGCCGACTTTGTTTCCAATACTTTTTATAAAAGCTACCAAAATGATTCCGACCAAATATTTGAAAACATTAGTTTTAGATTAATACAAATCAAAAACCCGCTATAAAAGCGGATTCTTATAAAAGAGCCTTTTGGGAATGTCTTCGTTTCAACGGGATGTTCCTGGTAGAGAACGCCCTCCACGAAGCTTTACCCTAAGGACTTATCTTCTAAAGACATTATATCAAACCAACGGGCTTTTTGTCAATAACTGCGGATTTACTTACGTATCATACCCTTAGCTTCATTGTGTGGTTGCAACCACAACCACAGGGTGTTGACACGGTTGCGATAGGGAGGTAAAATATAGGCTCCAATGAAAAAGCTTAGAGATAGAGGCAGACGCTTTGGCCCGCCATCGTTTATGCTCACACCTAGACAGGCATGAGTTTAAACAAATATGGACGACCGAAAGAGTTCGCCTCTATCCCTGGGCTTTTTTTAAATCCGTTAAAATTTGGTTGTGGATAATGCGTGGATAGGGTTTCTTGACAATCCATGATAATGTTGTAAAATGATAATGTTATTATCACTCGAATAATTAGAGTGATAAAAAGTCGGTTTAATTTATGTTTATTCTTAAACATTAAATATATGTCTATTCGACCAGTAGGAGATCGTGTTTTGGTAAAACCAAACAAGGAGGAAGAAATCACTGCTTCCGGTATTGTGTTACCGGATACTGTGGATAAAGAGAAGAAAGCCGAAGGGGTAATTATCGCCTTAGGTGATGGTGAAAAGTTGGAGAAATTAAAATTGAAAGTGGGGGATAAAGTTTTGTTCGAAAAATGGGGTGGCGAAGAAGTTAAAGTTGGGCGCGGTAGTGCAGAAGAAGAATTTAAAATTTTACCGCACGATAAGATTTTGGCAGTTGTGGAATAGTTTTGAGTGGCTTACGTAATTTTGTAAATAATTACTTCGGAGCCGCGGTCGCTGCGAAGCTCCCTAGGCTCCTCAGTAAATATTTACAAAATTACTATTCGTTTAATAATTTAAATATTTTTTGTATGGCTAAACAAATTCTTTACAGCGAAGACGCTCGTCATAAACTTTTAAAGGGGGTAAATACTTTGGCTAATGTGGTCAAGGTGACTTTGGGTCCTAAAGGACGTAATGTAGTTTTAGATAAAGGATATGGTGCGCCGACTATCACTAAAGACGGTGTCACAGTAGCGGAAAGTATTGAAGTGGAAGACAAGTTTGAAAATGCAGGTGTAGAATTGGTAAAAGAGGTGGCTTCCAAAACCAATAAAGATGTCGGCGATGGTACCACTACTGCAACTGTTTTAGCACAGGCGATTGGACGTGAAGGGATGAAAAATGTTACTGCGGGTGCTAACCCAGTGGCAGTTAAGCGTGGTATTGATAAATGTGTGGAAGCAATTGTAAGAGAGCTAAAAGAAAAAATTGCCAAACCAGTGACCGACGATGAGATTGCTGATGTGGCTGCTATCTCTGCTAATGACAAAGAAATTGGCGCGAAGATTGCCGCTGCTATGAAAGAAGTGGGTAAAGATGGGGTGATCACTGTTGAGGAATCTCAATCTTTCGGTATGGAAATTGAGACCGTACAAGGTATGCGTTTTGACAAAGGTTACGTTTCCCCATATATGGTGACTAACACTGAGCGCATGGAAGCAGAATATGTCGATCCATATATTTTAGTTACTGACAAAAAAGTTTCTTCGATTCATGATATTTTGCCGCTCTTGGAAAAAATTGCACAATCTGGTAAAAAAGATTTGGTAATTATCGCTGAAGATGTAGATGGTGAAGCGATGGCGACATTTGTGGTAAATAAATTACGTGGCACTTTCAATGTTTTAGCAGTGAAGGCTCCGGGATTTGGTGACCGTCGCAAGGAAATGTTGCAAGACATCGCTGTGTTGACTGGTGGCCGGGTAATTACCGAAGAAGTTGGTTTGAAATTAGAAAATGCAACCCTTGAGGATTTAGGTTCAGCTCACAAAGTAGTTTCCACCAAAGAACTTACCACCATTGTAAAAGGCAAAGGTGAGGCCAAGGCGGTGGAAGAGCGAGTAATACAAATTAAAAAAATGATTGAATCGGTTGATTCTGACTTTGATCGTGAAAAATTACAAGAACGTTTGGCAAAGTTGGCTGGTGGGGTGGCAATCATTAAAGTTGGTGCGGCCACTGAGACAGAAATGAAAGAAGTAAAACATCGTATTGAAGATGCTGTTGGTGCTACCAAGGCAGCAATCGAAGAAGGGGTTGTGCCAGGCGGCGGCGTAGCATTGTTTAGAGCGATGAGTGGACTAGACAATATTAAATTAGAAGGTGATGAAGCGGTGGCAGTAACTTTACTTCGCCGAGCTTTGGAAGAACCAATGCGCATGATTGCAGAAAATGCTGGCGTGGATGGTGCAGTGGTAGTAGAAGAGGTCCGCAGACGTGAAGGCGCTGTTGGTTATAACGCCGCGACCGGTGTTTATGAAGATATGTTTAAAGCGGGTATTATCGATCCGGCCAAAGTAACTCGTTCGGCTTTGCAAAACGCTGCGTCAATTGCCGGAATGCTTTTGACTACCGAAGCGGTGGTAACTGATATCCCAAAGAAAGATGAGCCAGCAATGCCGCCAATGGGTGGTGGTATGGGCGGAGGTATGGGTGGAATGTATTAAGAGGCTTAAAAATTATAAAAGAGAGTCTGCAGACTCTCTTTTATTGTAAATCTTTTTAGTTTAGGGTAAAATACCCTTTGCCTATGACCGAATCATTAGTCCATTTTTTTTCACAATTTCCTCCGCAGTTAGCGGTGTTCTTGATGGCGATGACGCCGATCGGTGAATTGCGTTTATCGCTACCGGTGGGAGTAGTTGCTTATCATCTGCCAATTTGGCAAGTGGTATTTTTCTCGATTGTTGGTAATATGTTACCAGCGACTTTGTTGTTGTTATTTGCTCCCGCTTTTCACCGCTATATCGAAAAACGTTCCGGTTTTTTTGGTGCGGCCTGGATCAAATTTTTAGCACGGGCACAGAAAAAATTTGCCGGTGATTATGCTAAATGGGGTTTGATTGGTTTAGTGATTTTTATTGGTATTCCACTGCCGATAACCGGTGCCTGGACAGGCGCCGCCGCAGCGTTTGTTTTGGGTCTACCTTTTTTAAAATCATGGTTAGCGATTTTTGCCGGTGTGGTGATGGCCGCAGTGATTATTTTATCAATGACCCTTGGAGTGACCAATATATTTTAATATGGCAAATGTTTTAGTGGAGCGTTTAGAAAATTTAAAGAAAAAAATTGTAGCCACTACTACGTTGTTAAAATTGTCCGATTTAAAAATAAAAATGGAACAATTATCAGCAGAAATGAACAAGCCAGATTTTTGGCAGAATCCAGAAAATGCACAATCGATTTCACAAGATTATCAAGGTATTAAAGACGAAGTGGGCAAATGGAATGATTTAGAAACAAAAGCCAATGACTTGCTGGATTTGGCTAACTCGGGTGATGAGAGTTTGACTAGTGAGATAGAAAAACAGTTGGTTGAATTAGAAAAACAATATTCCGATTACGAATTTTATCTTTTACTTAACGGCCCCTACGATCAAAACAACGCTATCATGGCGATTCACGCGGGGTCAGGCGGAACCGAAGCACAAGACTGGGCCGAAATGTTGATGCGCATGATTTTTCGTTTTGCCGAAAGTCAAAAATGGAAAGTAAATATTTTGGATGAATCGCGCGGCGCGGAAGCCGGTTACAAGTCCATCATGTTTCGTGTCTCAGGGCGGTATGCTTTCGGATATTTAAAATCAGAACATGGTGTGCATCGCTTGGTGCGTATCTCGCCGTTTGACGCGGAGAAAATGCGCCACACCTCATTTGCTTTAATTGAAGTTTTGCCGGAATTGGACGAAACGGTGAAAGTAGAACTGGATCCAAAAGATTTGCGCATTGATACTTTTATGTCTGGTGGTAAAGGTGGTCAGTCGGTAAACACCACTTACTCCGCCGTGCGTATTGTTCATATCCCAACTGGTATCACTGTATCTTGTCAGAACGAACGCTCGCAACAACAGAACAAAGAAACTGCTATGAGTGTTTTGCGGGCAAAGCTGCATCGTTTGGAATTGGAACGACAGGCGAAAGAAAGGCAAGAGCTGCGCGGTGAATACAAATCAGCAGAATGGGGGAATCAGATTCGTTCATATGTTTTGCACCCTTATCATCTGGTAAAAGATCATCGCACTGATTATGAGTCAACTGATCCGGAAGGTGTTTTGGAAGGCAAGTTAATGCCGTTGTGTGAATCATATTTGAAGTGGATTAAAGAATAGATATGTCACCTGAAATCCAAAGTTTTGGAGAGCAGAACGTAGACGTGATTAAACCGTTGCCAAAGGAAACGGTTGAAGTTGTTGATAAGCAAAGACGTTCAATTGATTTATTAAAAACAGTCACTCGTTTAGCAGAAAAATTTGATATTAGTGAAGCTAAAAATGTGTTAAGCGAATTGCAAAATGAGCAGGATGTTTTAAGTCGAGAAAAAGTTTTGACTGTAAAAAATATTTTTGAAATTTTAAAAACTTATAAATTACGAGAGTCGATCGGCGTATCAGTCGACCAAGACGTTGAAGCGGATTTTATTAAAGTAGATAAAATATTGGAAGAGATGAGTCGAGAATTAGATCGTGGTGAACAATTGGTTAATCTACGCGAACAAATAAAATCTCTCGGCAAAGACACAGAGGTGGAATCAGAGGCATCATATCGGAGTGTGGAAAATCTTGCAAAAGAATATGGTACTTTACTTGTGCATACTTTTTGGCAAAAAAAGAAGGATCTAGCACTGGTCCGCACAGCGTGGTAGATGCGGCAGTTGATTGGCGGACAAAGTTAAAAATTATTTTAGCACTAAATCCAGCAATTTCTACCAGTAGTTTGCGCGAAGGAAGTCCAAAAGAAAAACCATATTTTGCTAGCTGTGTTGGCATTATTCTTAAAAAAGGCGAAGTGCGATCGGCGACCAGCGGAGGAGAAGTATCAACCAGTGTAAGAGAAGGAGAAAAAAGTGGTCATATACCGGACCAAAAAGAATTAAAAGATGCTTTGGTTGATCAGCGTGGGTCAGGCAGTAATGAAGTTGTGGTGGCGATGCCGGAAGCGGCTGGAATTATTATTTCTGATGATAGTGATTTGCACCCGAGTAATAATCCAATTAACAATCTTGAACTGGCACGCCAGGTTTCGGAATTATCTTTTTCTCTTGGTAGAATGCCTATTTATATTCGTAAATCTGGTGATGGGTCAGATGGTAAATTTTATAAAGCAGTTTTTGATCCTGACACTGGTGGTTTACGTGCCGGGCAATTGGTTGCTGCGGAAGAAATAGCGAATAATCGATTTGTTCTATCTGAAGACAGAAAGAGGGGGTTGCAAGAAGAAATTTTTGCGGATTGTCCCTTTAAATTGGATTTACCAGAAAAATATTTCATTGATGAACACCGGTCTGGCTCAAAAAATTATTCTGCAATCGTGAATGATGATATTGTTTACGCTTCTCGTTCGTTCTCGCCAGATTTTAGTGCTAGGCCAACAGTAGAAGGGCATATCGAACAGGTGCGTGCTGTGACTCAGTCAAGAAAAGATTTTTTATTAAATAGTCAAAATGAAGGTCTTGACTCACTGTATATTCAACAAACCAACCAGTTATTAAAAGAAAGCGCTTGGTATCTATATGGATTTGCGGAGGCGGCGAAAGCAGTTGGTGATCTTGAGGGTTATAATTTAGCCAATGCAGCAGCAGTGGATATTTTTCCTGAAGATGAGTATAATAAAATTATTCAAGAGAGAAGGGGAAAGAATGGTAGGTTTAAAATGACTGCAGAAGATTTAAAAACTGTTCATTCTACTTAATCTATATGAAAATTATATCACCAGAAAATTTAACCGAAGCGGTGGAAATTTTAAAAAATGGCGGGATAATAATTTATCCTACTGAGACTACTTATGGTATCGGTTGTGATGCCAACAATCAGGCGGCGGTAGATAAAATTTATCAGATAAAATCTCGACCACAACGAAAACCATTTTTGACGTTGGTTGATTCGGTTGCGATGGCAAAAAAATATTGGCAATGGAATGATCGTTTGGAAAAATTAACAAAAAAATATTGGCCAGGAGCTTTGACTATTCGCGCATATGCGAACGCAGAAGGTGAAAAACTTGCTACGGGAGTGGTGGATATTGACGGGGTAATCGCAATGCGTTTTACTTCTGATCCGATTGCGCAAAAATTAACGGAAATGCTCGGCTGTCCATTAGTATCCACTTCAGCAAATATTTTTGGTGATAGTGAAATTTATGATAGTCGGATTCTGATGCAGACTTTTGCCGGTCGCCCGGTTGAGCCCGACGCGATAGTGGATTGTGGTATTTTGTTTTTTCATAAACCGTCTACTTTGATTGATGTTACCGGCGAAGAACTGAAAATTTTACGACAAGGAGAGATAAAAATTGACGAACAAATAAAATAATATGTGCTTATGAAAATCTGGCAAAATAGAAAAAATATTTTCCTAACACTTTTCACCACTTCTTGTTTTGTTTATCTGTTTTTTTATTGGCAAACAACGGTGCGGGCGATTGAAGAGGCGACGCTCACCACCTCCACTTTTCGAAATGTTCCCGTCGCGCGTGAAAAAAATCCCACTACGATTGTAAAGGGTATTTATCTGACTGCCTATTCTGCCGGTAATCCAAAAAAAATTGATGAGATAATTAAATTGGTTTCTTCCACCGAATTAAATGCGGTGGTGATTGATATTAAAGATTATAGCGGGAAAATTTTATACGCGAGTAGTGTGGAACAGGTGAAAAAAATAAAAGCGGCGGATAATCGGTTGGGTGATGTAAAAAAACTAATTAAAAAATTGCATACTAATAATATTTATGTAATTGCCAGGCAGACGGTTTTTCAAGATCCGTTGTTGGCGGAGAAAAAACCGGAGTGGGCAATTAAAAGTAAAGCGGGTGGGTTGTGGCGCGACAACAAAGGGTTGGCCTGGGTGGATCCGACACGAGCTGAAGTGTGGAATTACAATTTAGCGATTGCTAAAGAAGCGATTGGTTTGGGATTTGATGAGATAAATTTTGACTATGTTCGTTTTCCGTCTGATGGTAATATGAGCGCGGTGGTTTATAATACTAAAGACAAAAAACGTTATGAAATAATGGGTGATTTCTATAATTTTTTAGATGAAAAACTGGTTGGCTATCCGGCGTGGATTTCGCTTGATATGTTTGGTTATGTAATGGAAAAAACCGGCACAGACGATATGGGTATTGGCCAGCGGTTGGCGGATGCAGTGGGGGCGGTGGACTATGTTTGTCCGATGATGTATCCTTCGCATTATCCTTCTGGTCATTTGGGCTTAAAAAATCCAGCCGTTTTTCCCGGCAAAGTGATTGATAATGGAATGAAGTTGGGAGATAAATGGTTTGCCGGCAGTCGGGCAGTAGTGCGACCATGGTTACAGGCTTTTAATATTGGTGCGGTTTATGATGCCTCCAAAATTCGCGCACAAATAAATGCAGTAGAAAAATATCCTAACGCGGGATGGTTGTTGTGGAACGCTGCCAACCGATATTCGACCGCTGGCCTATTAGCGGAATAGTATTTTGGGGTAGCATTTTAAAATATTTATTTCGGAGCCCCGGTCGCTGCGACGCTCCCTAGGCTCCTCAATAAAAATTTTAAAATTGCTAAGTTATATTTTAAAATATTTATGTCACGTTTTTTTACGACTTCGGAAATACAACGGCTGTGTCAGCAGTATGGTTTTAAACCCTCAAAAGAATATGGGCAGAATTATTTGTTAAATTTGGAGCCGATTGAAAAAATGACGGCAGCGGCGGAGTTAAAAAAAACGGATACGGTGGTGGAGGTGGGACCGGGGTTTGGTGTTTTGACTTTTGCACTCGCGGAAGAAGTAGGGCAAATTGTCAGTTTTGAAATTGAGAAAAAATTACAACCCTATTGGGCAGAGCAAACAAAAGATGTTCCGAACATCAAAGTAGAATGGGGAAATATTTTATATCAGTTTAAAGAAGTGGCCGGTGATTTAAAAAAGTACAAGGTGGTGGCAAATTTACCTTATCAAATTACCTCACCGATTTTAAAGTTGTTTTTGGAAGATGTTGAACATCAACCGGAAACGATGGTTTTGTTGGTGCAAAAAGAAGTAGCGGAACGCATTTGTGCTAAACCAGGTGATCTATCGGTGTTAGCGATTGCCGTACAGTTTTTTGGTGTGCCGGAAATCGTCTCGCAAGTTTCGCGCAACCTGTTTTGGCCGGTACCGCAAGTGGACTCAGCAATAATCAAAATCAGTGATATCAAAAAAAATCGTTTTGTCGATGACCCGGACTTTTCTATTCCAGAATTTTTCAAATTTATTCGGGCAGGATTCTTAAATCGTCGAAAATTATTACACAAAAACCTCTTGTCAATCGCCGGTAAAGAAAATAAAGAAAAACTTGACCAAATTTGGCAAAAAATGGGTTGGGACCGCAATCGTCGGGCACAAGAGCTAAGTGTTGAAGAGTGGGTGCGGTTGTTTGGGTTGTGGCAGGGGGTTTAATCAGGCGATTTTCCACTTATCCACTTATCTCTTTCTGGTAATTGTGGTATAATTAGAGCGTTAAAAACACTATGCCCGAAGAAGAACAAAACGAATACATTTGGCCGGGTATTTCAAAGGAACAAAAGATTGGTTTGTTCATGCTTTTTGTGTTTGCGATTTTGGCGGTTGGTTTGGGAGTATTGCAAATTCGCAATACACTCTATGGGCCGTTCGCACTCAAAAACACAGCGCCAAATATCTCTATTGATGATGTTAATTCAGTTGAAGCACAACAATTGCGTGACACTGACCGTGATGGTTTGAATGATTTTGATGAGCTGTATATCTATGGCACCTCTGTTTATTTAGCTGACTCTGATTCTGATGGTTTGACTGATAAGCAGGAGGTGGACAATGGTAAAAACCCTCTTTGTGCGGAAGGTTCGCAGTGCGTTGGTATTACCGACGAAAGTTCTGCTGCTGAAAGAAACGCATCATCTACTTTGGCGATTTTGGGGGTTGGTGCCAATGATGATTTGGGTGAGGCGCCAATCGATTTGGCCACGGCTTTGCAAGATCCGGTACAAATCAAAAAAATGTTGGTTGAAGCAGGGGTTAGTGCGGATTTATTGAAAAATGTAACAGATGCAGATTTAATGTTAATGGTCAACGAGGTTATGATGACCAGTTCAACTACAAATATTGAAGCTTTGAATAATTTAAACATAGAGACAAATACCACTAAAAGATAATATGCAAAACCGCCCTTCTTTTAAAAAATATAGCTTAGGATTAGTCTTGGCTGTTTTTTCTTTTATCACCATTTTTGGTTCAATGGCTTTTGCTCAGCCCGCGCAGGCTGCTTTTCCTGTTACAGTTATAGCTGATATGCCGGAAATGGTTACAAAATTGGCGACGCAGGTAAAAGATGGTTTCAAAACCGCGGTTATGATGGCGGCACAAAGAGCGGTTTCATATATGTTGCGTAAGATGGCTCATGATTCAGCGGTGTGGTTGGCCTCGGGTGGAAAAGGCCAGTCTCCACTTGCATATACCAGTGATATCGGCAGTTATATGGAAAATGTGTTGGGCGATGCGTTTGGTGAGGCAATAGGTGAATTAGGTAGGCCATTTGGTCTGGATCTTTGTAAAGTACCAGATGTAAAGATAGATTTGGCAATTAAAATTGGTTTGCGTGATCGGTCTGGCGGTGATCAAGGTGTGGCTAAAGCAACACCAGCTTGTAATTGGAATAGTTTTGTAAAAGGTTGGAGTAAGGATGCTTGGACAAGCAAATATGGTTCCTCGGCAGCGTTACAACAACAGTTTAATGCTTCTCTGACAGCTGATTCGGAAAGTGATTTTGGTATATATCTAAGTTCTGTTAATAAAATTGACAATATCGTTTCCAAAAAAGCCGAAGCCGCCTTGGCGCGACGTGCCGAGGGGCAGGGTTTCAAGGGGTTAACCTCCTTAATTTCAGGCGATGTTAAAACTCCAGCACAAGTAACAGCCGAACAGTTCAAAGATAGTACTCCAGACAAAGAAGGCAACAGAAGTCAGGCGCAAATTCAGGCAGCAATCAGTTCGGGTAATGCGCAGATAATTCCATCCACTCTTTCGATGTTTTTGAACACCTTGTCCAGTCAGATGTTAAAGAATTTTCAAAAAAATGGCATGCTGCCTTTTGGTGTTTGTGTTGGTGAGTATGGTGGAGAACATTGTAAAAACAAAGGGCAAGGAGAAGGTGTCGCCACTTTTGAAGGTGCAGGTGTGAAGATTGGCGGACGCGCGGCAGCACAGGCAGCATTTAGCGAATTTTTGGTGGCCAATATCAAGGCGCAGGACAACTACGACATCTTGGCACAGTTGGAGAATTGTCCAGATGCACCAGGGAAATACAACTGTCGCATTGATGGTGATTTGGTTCAGGGTGTGCAAGCAGCAAAATATGACAAACCACTGACAATCGCTGAGGCGATGAAACAGGGATTTATCCATCCAGAGTGGAAGCTATTAGGGCCAGAACGCGCAGAAAATCTGGATGTAAATTGCAAGGACAACGCATATTGTTATGCCAATATTAAAGTATTGCGTCAGACTAGAATATTACCATTAGGTTTCGAGATTGCCGCTTTGAATAGTCCGCCAGATACGCCGTGGAAAGTGGAAGATGTGGTAAAAGGTTTTAATGATTGCAGTCCAAATGGCGATTATGACTCTGACAACTATCCATTTTGTCATCTAATTGACCCAAATTGGGTGTTGCGGGTAGAACCGACTCGTTGTAACGCTTTGGTTAATGGTGCACAACCTTTGATGAGTGATGCGCCAGATCGTTTGGAGGATTGTGCTGATTTATCCAGCTGTGTGGCTTACAACAAAGACGGCACTTGTTTGTCCTATGGTTATTGCGCGCGCGAAAAAAATGTCTGGCGTTTTGAAGCGGATAAATGTGATGCGCAGTTTAATACCTGTAAAGCGTTTACCGATTCGAATGGAGATAGTGCAGCCTATCTGTATCGCACATTAGATACGACATATTGCAACCAAAACACTGCCGGTTGTTTGGCTTTTAGTTTAAATCAAGATAATAATGGCAATTGGTTGGATCCGAATGTAAACAACGATTCACAATATTTTAATAACGGCATTCATTTTAATAATAAAATTTCCAGCTCGTGTGGTAGTAATTCGATGGGGTGCTCGGCCTTTAAGGTTGCAGTTTCCCCACAAGACGAACCGGCATATTTGCGTAAAGCGCCGGATTATTTGAAATGTTATGATGCGACTCCAATGACTGCGTCGATTGATTGGCCCAAAAACAATGCTGATTTAGCAAGAATGCAACCCAAAGCCGATTGTTCGTTGTATGCCCAAGTTTGTACTGCATTGGAAGTGGATTGTAATATGTTTACTTCGCTTCTCACCGGTGAACAAATTCCGGGTAAATTCAAACCGGCTGAATATGATAATCCACAATCCGAAAACAGAATATTGACTGCCTGGAACGATCAATGTGACAAAAAGTGTGACGGTTATGCCGCCTATCGTGAGATGCCAAATAACTATTCGAACGGCAGAAGTGTGGCCTATATCATCCCATCATCTGGCAGTACTTGTCGTGCCGAAGACGAGGGGTGCGCGAGCTTCACTAATATGAACGAAGTTTCAGCGGGTGGGGAAAAGTTGGAATATTATTCCAAATTGCGTCCGTGTATCAAGCCAGATGCCAACAAACAAAAGAATTTTTATACCTATGAAGGTGTCGAAGGTGGTACCGGTTATCAATTGAAAGTTTATACATTAGAAAAAGATGTTGACGGTGGTCCAAAATATTGGTTCAAAACTGCCGCCGATTTAACTGCATATAACAACAGCTGTACCGAAACACGCTACAAAGCCGGTCTAGCTAGTGCTGATTGTCGTCAGTTTAACGATGATGCAGGCAAGGTATATTATCGTCTTTTGGAACAGACGATTGTTGTGAATAATAGCTGTACATATTATCGTTTAAACAGTTCTGAGTTGGCGACTTCTGATCCAGTGCCCACTTGTTTCCAAAATGGAGAATACAAAGATGGTTTCTGTTATTACAACGGCTTGCCGAGTGGTATACAAACCACTGCCGGCGCCAGTCGTTCTTGTAGCGCCAGTGTCGAATCGTGTTTTGCTTACAAAGGCAACGCCGCCAACAATGTAAAAGAAATTTTTAAAGACGATTTTGAAGGTCGTCAGACGCCAGCTACCACTGGTTGGTCGGCCGACTCCGGTGCTCTGACCATTTCTACCGAATCCACTCACTTTGGCGAACACTCTTTGGGTTATGTCGGTAACGGTAATTTAACAAAAAATATCGGTGAGATAAAAGTGGGCGACAGTTATGTTTTGACTTTTTGGGCGAAAGGAAATAAGAAAGACGTAAATATAAACTTGGTTGCGGGTACACAACAAAACAGTGTCGGTACACTCAATGCTTCTGATGTTTGGCAGTATTATTCTTTTAGTCCAACAGAAGTAGTTGGTGGCACATCGATCGTGCAGTTGGTGTTGAGCGGTGGTTCGGGTATTAATTTATTCTTAGACAATGTTCGGTTGGTTCGAATTGATCAGTTGTTGTATCGTGTGCGCAACACTTTGAAAGTTGACGGAGTGTGTGATTCTAATTTGAATGATAATTTCCCTGGTGAGGCTTTGGGTTGTACCGGCTACACTGCGCAGAACGCAAATGAACCGTACTATCTCACAAACTTCAGCTATCTGTGTCGCAACGGCGCGGTTGGTTGTACAGCATTTTTGGATACTTACAATACTATAAACAATGAAAAGGCTGAGGCGTATAATGTGTGGTTGGAGAAAAAAGACGCAAATCCGCTTACTACGAGTTTAGAGCTTAATTCTGGGCAGAAATTAACCAAGATTATTGGCTCCGATTCTTATTCTTGTCAGGTTCCAGTGGGAGAGACTGGGTGTTATGTAGATGTGTTGGGTCATGCAAAAGATGAAATTACCGCCACTCCGTCCATTCAACAGGGTGTGTCTAGTTATGTATCCGCCAGCTTTAAAGCATCAACGGTATATATCCCTGCCGACACCCCAGCTTCAGCACCAATCTATTTGGTCAATGTTGCGAAATCCATTTGTAACCCAGTTGATCTAGGTTGTACTTTTGCCGGCGCACAGACTATTAACACCTCCACCAAGACCTACTCCACCGTTACCATCAAAAACGATCCGGCTTTGTATAAAGAAAACCTCTGTCAATCCGAAGCGGTGGGTTGTAGTGCGTACAGCTTGGGTGAGGGTAGCTATTATTTCAAAGATCCAAAAGTAACAGGTCAGCGAATTTGTGAATACAAAAATAATACGCTGGTTGATGGCACACCAAGTAGTGGTTGGTTTTGGAAGGGTACGAATGATCCTTGTTATCCCGACTATCTTCAGGCTGGCAACAATTACGGTCTCTGGTCTTTTGGTGACAAAGCAAAATATCAAAATTTTGTAGGTGAATGTCCGACAACTCAATCCGGTTGTACAGAATATGTAGATAACAACGACAAGAAAACCGGCGCCGAAAAAGGCCAGGCCTATTATTTTATCAACAACGACAAAATTAACTCCGGTGACTGCGATGGTTTGGTTAGCCAAAAAGACGGGTGTATATTGTTTGACCAGACTGATAAGCCGGGTAAGTTGTGGGATACGAAAGAGAGTTATAAATTGATCGCAAGTAAAAATTCAGTCAAAGTTGCACCGGTAAACAATACAGCCGTCAAAGATGCAAACACAATTATCAAAGTAATACGCGATCGTGAGTGTGGGGAATGGCTGCAGTGCCGTGATATTCAAAATGTTTGGGATGAAAGTAATAGCAAGTGGAAGCAGGTTTGTAGCAGCCAATTAGGGAGATGTAATATGGCGCCAACAACCAATCAAGAAGGTGGACGAGATAGTTGTGCCAATTATGTTGACGCACCTGTTGGCAAAGTACTTACTCAGGATCTATATTCTAGACGTGATACCAGTTGGCAAGGCGCTGATTATTCTGGTTACTCTTTGCTTGGTATGTATCAGCCAGACGAATTAGTGCAATTTAATATTGCTTCCTCCACCGAGCCAGAAGATTGGCGTCTGGTGAAGTTTATTACCTGTGGTACGGGTGGTAATTGTGCGCCCGCCAATCAGGCCACCTCTGTGTCTAGTTGTAAACAAGGTGTGGCTAACGATGCTGTTTGTGGTCGCAGTAGCGACGGACGTTGTTATAATGGTTTTTGTATCCAAAACCATTTGGGAACGACAGATTTTGTGGGTAGCGGTACCAATGCTACGCAAAACAAACTAAAAGCGACCTGCCGTGCTTATCCGGAAAAAACATCTCCTTTCCCAAATTACGATACGATTAAAAAATCTAGTTTGTTTAGCGGTGTTAATACTTGTGATGAGGGTGAAGTAGGTGGAATAGAAAAAGTTTTTAGTTTATCAGATAAAGATGCGTTGAATTGTGAGTGTAATTATACCAAAGCAACTTATGGCGACAACGGAGTGGTAAAATATTATGATTACTATAGTCCTAATGGTCTTGACTCTGCTCCGAGTGGTATCTGCGAAGGCGGGGATAATGCTGGCAGTGAATGTAATGGTGGGGCACAGTGCGTCAATGGGACATGTCAATTAAAAAAGAGAGAAGACAAACTCTTGGGTTGGCAAGGTTACTGTTTAGAACAAGATTTTTCACGCAATGTCTATTCAAGTAGTAAAAGTTTCGCCTGTTTAACTTGGTTGCCGGTTGGTTCTTTGTCCGGTTATCCTGATATCAACAATCAGCACACGGAGGCGGGGTTTGTGCCGAATACAAATGGTGCAAACGGGGAATATTATTGTTTAGCAGCAAGAGGTAATCGGGGTGATGCGACTGACGGTGCAAAACCATACGAAGAAAAGGTTGTTACTGGTCAAGAACTCTATCACAAAGGTGGCGAGTCCGATAGATTTAAACGAATTTCTGAACTAGCAAATACAAATATTTACAAAGACGAAATTGACTATATTCGTTTTAGTATTACCAAAGGTTCGGGTAATTGGTTTCCTGAAGGCAATTACTATATTCGCCATGGTTTGGTCACCAAGCTTTCTGGAACTTTAAATGTTGGCCGTAATGCTTGGGAAGTTGTTAGTGTGGATAATGGTGTAGAAAAAGTCATCGCTTCTTATGATGGAGTTGGAGAAAAACCAAAGAACATTGTTTTTTCAGACGAGCGTTCAGAAATGGGTGAACAGAAAAAACAAGTTTACTCTAACGGTATTGATCGTGTAGACAATCTTGGTATAGGCAAAACACTATGGTCTTTGGCATATGACGATGGCGAAGATGATGGTGAAGGTGATAGTAATGGATATAACTTCGCGCTTCCTAGCGCGACTAAGTATAGAGACTTATTGTCAAATGGTGAAAAACCAGGGTGTGACTTATCTAAAGATGATTATGATAATTTTCAAGGATGTACTGAAGATCATGATGATGAGGATGATGGTTGTGCCTTCGGTGTATATTTTGACGCAAATGACCAATTAAACAAAATAATTTTTACTTGCCACACAGGTGATTATAGGGATGATGAAGGTGTTTTTATAAACGGGTCTTTACATAGTCCAGCAGTAAAAATTGACGTCTATGTCGGTTTACGTGAACCGTGTATCAAAGTGGCGGATGTAAAAGTAGATAATTCTATTACAGCAGTCGCTAACACACAGAATCTGTGGCAAGGTTCTAACTTTTTATTGCTCTCTGACGCAAAGTTGGGCTATGCATATAAATTTCCTAAGGTCGCGCCTTTTGGTAGTCTGGGCGCAAGTTGGGATACAAGTAAGTTAATCAGTGTCTTCAGCCATTTTGATAATTATTATAAAACTGAAGATGATGGTGTTTCCAGTTTGGAAAATATATTGCCAAAAAGCTCAATCGGCGCTCCATATAGCTGTGGCAGTTTTGGAAAATGTTTTGGTTTTGACGATGCTGGTGACGCAGATATAACAAAATCAGGAACGGCTTCGTTAAGAAGTCTCACTGAGGCTAAGACAACCTTTTCGCAGTTGTTCTCGGCATATAAGATTTGGGATTGGACATTGGCCACTTCAAAAACTAACAAAAAATATGAAGTCAAGAGTGAAATAGTCAACACAACAGAAATAAAGAATGGTATTGACTCTGCTCCAGTAGTACACGCTGTGGGGGAGTGTGATGCTGGTGGAAATTGTATAGAAATTAGTTCTGCTCCGGGTATGACTATCAATGGTGCATATGACGCTGATGTTGTGATAAATAACCTACCAGCGCGGGCGACCTTAAAGTTTTTTGCTTCTGCCAATGAAGATCAGATGCCCTTGCGTAAAGTGTCGGTTAATTGGGGAGAAAAAAATAATCCCCAACCAATAACCTATGATGGATATTTCCGCAATCAAAAAGGGTATTTTAATGGTAATTGTAATTCTGATGGGTATTGTGTTAGTAGTGTGGAGGGTGGTGGTAGTAAGAATTTAGATAGAAAATGTGCGACTAACAGTGACTGTGCTTTTATGCCGCGCTGTGTGGATGAGGATGATTCCTATTATTTTGGGAGCATACTAAATAAAACCTGTGACAGTCGGTATTTCCAATTTGAGCATGTTTACCAATGTAGTGGTCCTACCAGTGAGAATTGGGATCCAGAATGCAATGGCAATGATGCTATGAAAGCTCGTTACAAAGGTTGTTGTGTGTTCAAACCAAAGGTGCAGGTGAAGGATAACTGGGGGTGGTGTAATGGGGTGTGTAAATATAATGGTGTTGGTGATGATGTTGGTGGAGATGGGTGTTATGGCGGAGATGTTAATAAAAGTAATGAATGTAAAGAGATGAATACTAATGGTTCCTATACAGAATTTCAGAAAAATGTACTAGTTGCTCCGCGATAAAAATAGCAATTAAAAAATCCCGATCAAACTCGGGATTTTTTAATCTTCTAAAAACACAATTTGTATTTTGTTTTTAGAAGGGGTCGGCATCTGTGGCGACAGATGGCCGAGCCCCAGAGACAGGGAGGTTGAGGTGACCGAGGGTGGTCTTGCGGGTTTCTTTTTCGATCACCATTTTTCCTCCACTCGTTCGCAGTGGTCGAGGCCGGGCCACCAGTCTGCGGGCTCCAATGTGAAAATCTTCGCGATGTCCGGAGGAGGAGGAGACATCACGAAAACTTCAATCGGAACCACAAAGTGCTGGTAGCACCGGCCTCGACATTCGTCTTTTACCACAATCAGATCGGGGCTGCAAGGAAAATTTCCGTCGAGTTTGGTGTAGCAGATCCACTTGCCCTCGAGGCTGGCCTTTGCGGCCTGCCACGGGGTGCACGGATCGTCCTCCACTTCCGACGTCGCCACGTCGGTGGTGGAGGTGTCGTCAACGACTTCTTCGTCGACGATCGGGGGGAGGCATTCGAGCGGCGGGATGCCGTCGGCCTTGCGGGAACGGAGGACCGTCCCTTCGGGGCAAACGACGTCGTCGCTGGTGGGGTTGTCGGAGACGGCGATGTTGTCGCCGCCGATCACGTCAGCGGTCGTGATCGAACCGTTGCCCTCGAAACAGCCGAGAGCGAAGCTGGTGGCCAGCGTGGCCACGAGCAGGGCGACAAGCGCCCTCTTGTTGGTGTGGGTCTTCATGACCTCACTCCTACAACCCCAAGCCCCAATTGGCCGGGTGAACAAAGTGCTACATTTTAACACTTCCTTCACCCGACCAATTTTTTGCCTGTATTTTTTAAATTTGTCTCTGGGGTAATGGTTGACTTGGTTTTTTAATCCCGAGTCAACAC
>CAZHYJ010000002.1:0-1668 GCA_964536725.1 uncultured Gammaproteobacteria bacterium
TAAATATTTAGTAGTTTTGGGTAAAAAAGGTGCGGATTTGGTTGTAAAGCGGTACAAAATGTGATATAAAAAAATAATGGCAGAAACTGTCATTGTTTTTTTATAACATGAATTGTGATATAATTAATTAAATGCAGATATTATTCTTTTTATAATTTTATGAAAATAAATAAATTCATTTTTTTATTAATTGTGATTGGACTAGTTTCAACTGTAACATATGCTTTAATTAAAAAATATTCAGAAAAAACAGAGGAAGAGTGTCGGGTAAGTGCAAGCTGTTCTGGTGGGTGTAGTATGGGGCCGTCTTGTCTGATGTGTCTTGATTATGGTTGCCACTCTGACAAATTTTATAAGAGCAAAGAGTATAGAGGGGGGATATCGGGTAATTAAATGCTATTTAATACACTTAAATCATTAAACCACCTCCCAATATCCACCACCAAGGGGTGTAAATTCTGAGTACAGTAGTGTACAAATACTTCTGATCTGAGGGGTTTTTGTTTGCGTAATTCTTGTTAATATTGTAAGATTAAACAGTAAAATAGGCCAGCAAACAAATTAAATTAGTAGATATTTTTATGTCTAATAAAACCAAAACTAAAACTGATTATAATGAAGAAATATCAGCTGCCTGGCAGGAGTTTAGCTCTATAATGCAAGGATTGCGCAAAGAACAATTGGAGATTGTTAAAAAATTTGTAGAAAAATTAACCGAACAGCAGATAAAAGAGATTAAAAAGAAAATAAATATATGAAATCGGAAGCAGATCAAAACAATATTCCGAAAATAGAGGCTGTCCAACAGCATGGTGAAATTGTGGAGGCAAAGATCTCATCCGGGCAACGAGCTGAAATGGTTTTAAGACAGGCTGACGAAGAGATCGGGCAGTTTAAGCAAGCAGGATTGCCCAAGGTTGAAACCATGGCTAAGAAATATGGCGACCAAGACGTTGATCAAGAAACAAAAGATGCTTTGGGTGATTTAGTTGAAAGAGCTAAAGATGCTGACGAGAGATTGAAAATAAAAATTCTTGTCGGGCAAGCAAGCGATGCGGATTTTGATTTTAAAAGAATCCCCCAAGAATTACAGTCACAGGTCTGTTTAGGATTAATTGAAAAAGGTCAGGCAGAGACCGTGGTTCAACACCTTGGTGAATTTACCGGGCTGAATAAAGAAATCGCAAAGTTATTGATTGAAAAAGGTCAGGAATGGGATGTCTCCCCACATCTTGATAAATTTTCCGGATTGGATAAAGAAGTAGCGACTTTATTGATTGAAAAAGGTCAGGAATGGGCCGTAGACCAGCATCTCGATAAATTTTCCGGGCTGGACAGGGAGACGGCGAATCTGTTGATTGAAAAATATTGGGCAGAATCTGTAGTCCAACACCTCGATAAGTTTGTTGGGTTGGATCAAAAAGAAGTAGCTAATTTAATGATTGAAAAAGGTCAAGCAGAGGCTGTGGCCCGACACCTCGATAAGTTTGTTGGGCTGGATCATAAGGAAATAGCGACCTTAATGATTAAAAAAGATCAGGTAGAGGCCATAGTCCAACACCTCGATAATTTTGCCGGGCCGGTTGATCATAAGGAAATAGCGACCTTAACGATTGAAAAAGGTCAAGCAGAGGCTGTAGTCCAAAACCTCGATAAGTTTGTTGGGCT
>CAZHYJ010000002.1:1768-9747 GCA_964536725.1 uncultured Gammaproteobacteria bacterium
CCTCGATAAGTTTGTGGGTTTGAACAAAGAAATCGCAAAGTTATTGATTGAAAAAGGGCGAGCCAGGGACGTTGTCGAAAATATTAATAAATTTCCAGACGTGGATCAGGAGACTGCAAAGTTATTGGTTGAAAAAGGTCAAGCAGAGGCTGTAGTCCAAAACCTCGATAAGTTTGTTGGGCTGGATCATAAGGAAATAGCGACCTTAATGATTGAAAAAGATCAGGCAGGGGCTGTAGCCCAACACCTCGATAAGTTTGTGGGTTTGAACAAAGAAATCGCAAAGTTATTGATTGAAAAATATTGGGCAGGGGCTGTAGCCCAACACCTCGATAAGTTTGCGGGTTTGGATCATAAAGAAATAGCGACTTTAATAATTGAAAAATATCAGGCAGAGGCTGTTGTCAAAAACCTCGATAAGTTTACAGAGATGAATCATAAAGAAATAGCAATCTTGATGATTGAAAAAGGTCAGGCATGGGCTGTAGCCCAACACCTCGATAAGTTTGCGGGGTTGGACAAAGAAATAGCGGATCTATTGATTGAAAAGGGCAAAGTTGAGACGATTGTTGATTACATTGAACAGTTTAAATGGATAATTTCCGACCTTATTACAGAAAAAAAGCTTCAAGCTGTCCCACCTAATGAACTTGTTAAACTAGGGCAAACTATTAGCGATCGCTTCCTTTATTCTTTTGAAGAAGAACCGGAAAGGGCTATACAGCAACAAAAAAAGAACAGAGAGGCTGTTTTAAGTTTGTTTGAGGGAATGTCGAAAGATCAACAGCAAACGTTGTTGCCCAATCTTATTGAACATGCCATGGATCCTGATTTTGGTGATAGTGAAGTAGTAAAATCTTTAATAGAAAAAATAGACGACCCTGATCAGCGGACGGAATTGCAAAAAATCACACCAGAAAGTTTTGGTAATGTAGAAGATAGGATCACCAAGTTTCAACAAAAATTAGAAGCGCTGTCTAAAAGTAATCGAGAAAGTACATTGGCTGGGATGATTGCTGTGCACGGTCAAGAGAAAGTCGAAGAGACGATGCGAGAAATTGAAAAAGATATATTTTTTACAATTAATCTTTCTTTGGATGCTGTTGGTAAGGTTATAGAAGTAGGTTGTCTCAAAAGTAGTTGGGAAACCAAAACAAGAGATGACGACTCTTACGCAAAACAGAGGGATCGAGTGGAACGGAATTTAGGTATTAGAAGTAAGGGTACGGAAAAAGATCCTCATCCTGTTTATGGAGCTGTAGGCTATCGTAATGGTCAAGACGAACTTAAAGGAGTGGCACCGGGTTATGGCGAATGCTTTATAAAATTAAAAAATGAAGAAGTAAAAAAAAGAGGCGCCTTTACATATGGAGATACATTCCACGGCGAAGTAACTTCTCGGCAGTTTTGTCTTAAAGATGTGGCAGTGGCGCGTGCTAAAGTGGCTCTTGATAAAACCGATTATGTTGATCTTCAGATGTTAGGAGGCGTCACTCTTGACGATGTTGAATCAATTAATATACCTAGACAGCTTGAAGCACAATACGCAGCCAGAGTAAAAGAACTGCAAGAAAAAATTCCTCATATACCTATTAATTTTGTTTAATGTAAAAAATATTTTTAAATTATGCAAAAAGAACCACGATTAGAACGAATAGAACAAGGTCTCCAGGATCAGGAGGGGGAGGTAGCCGTCTTAATTCCAGAGGCTTATCTGAAAGGCGCAGATGGCTATCGGATTGTTGCTTTAGCAAAAGGTACTGATGAATATGTTTTACTTACTCCGCCAGCTTATAATATTCACGGTGCAATGAGAGGGAGTTGGGTAAAAGACGTGGCTGTAGCCAAACAACGTTTTGAGCTTTTTGATCAGCAAACCGAAACAACAGATATTAGTGACTTTGTGAAAAAATTACCTGAATAACCATAAGAAAAATATCTGATAATTTAAAGATTACCGATTTGGTCGTTAAGCACGTCACAACACGCTCTGCTACCTCCCAATATCCACCACCAAAGGGTGTAAATTCTCAATACAGTAGTGTACCAAAATGTGATATAAAAAATAATGGCAGAAATTGTCGTTATTTTTTTATACATACATATATGTGGTATAATTAACTTAAGAATATATAATATTTTTAGAGTATGGCTCGCACATATATAACAAAAAAGTTACCGTTCGTTATTTTAGGAATATTGTTTTTATTGTTAGTCGTCTTTTTTGTTTATGGCAGATTTTTTTATAAAAACACAACAGACGGGATGACTTTTTCGACATCAACATTAATAGCGGCTGCCTTTGGGCCTTCAAAAGAGCTTGATGCTTCAAAAAATCTGTCTACTGATAACACAGTTTATATTACTTATGATAGAGAAAAGCATATATTTGCTTGTGCTCAGGATGCTCAGGAAGCGAAAAGATTGCTTGTGAATGATTTAGAACCCGCTAATGTACCTGAGCCAGAAAAAGAAGAGGCACGAAATTACAACATTTCAGCAGTTACTAAGACTACAGAATTTTTTGAATTCATTTTAAATAGTGGATTTAGTCAGCAGAGCGGTAAAACGATGAGCACAAGTTATCGTATTCACAATTGTTCTTATCTTAAATTAATAACAAAATCACAAGTCGAAATTGGGATGATTTACAACCAGCGCCCAATTACGGCATCCGGAGTAGAAAAATTAGTTCGTTACTTTGGTTTACCACATTTTATCACAGGAAAAGGTAGTGAAGATAGGAATAACTACTACTACACTATTTATTCTGCTGAACCACACACAGCCTCTCGTTTTGTTGTTGGTAGTTGTGATTATGCAGAACTTGTAAAAGAAATTTACATAGTCAATAAGACATCGGGGGTAATAACACATAAGTTCGAGTATCCCCAAATCTTTGCTCAAACGGACAATTGTAACCAAAAAACCAACAACATAATGGATAGTTTGGGATTATAATGTGCTAGCTTGGAATGTATACCACCTCCCGATATCCATCACCAAGGGGTGTAAATTCTCAATACAGTAGTGTACGATTATCAAAATAACAGTCTAGTAAACTGTTATTTTTTTGCATCAAAAGTTTGTTTGTGTCTTTTGATTTTTTTATCAGATTATGATAGATTGTTTATAGAGGAGAGGTTGTTATATATTTTTTGTTTATTATAAATATGGTAGATGATGTTGTAAAAAGCCGTGAAGCAAATGAAATGGCAGAGATTGTTCTAAGCCTGGAGGAAAGAGTAAAAAAAGAAAGAGAGACCAGGGCCGAAAGATTAGTCCATTTAAGGGGCGAAGTTGAGCGGCTGTTTCCTGGTGATGAATTAGCAACTTTACGTTCAGAAATCGAACGTTCTTTTGATGTGCCGCAATTTGGAGGCTATCACAATGAAGGAATGTTGATGGATACTCATTTAGATAGAATCTTGCAGATAATAGACAAATTAAAAAGAGGAGAGGCAGCAGAAGGTTTACCGCCATATTTGAGAGAAGCAGTTCGTGCAGTTGTCAGTGAGCATGAAGAAGAAATTCAAAAGTATGCTTTTTTGCACGATATCGCAAAAGCCGATTGTATTCGTATTCAGTTTACAGACAAAAAACCAGATCAGGATATAAGTTGGGAAGAGTGGCAAGATTTGGTTCCTGAAGATATTCGTCGTGATCCTGTGGCCCTGAAAGATTTTTGTGTAACTAAAGGGTGGAAGGCCTTTAGTTATTATCATGAAGATAAAAAACACGGAGAAATGGGGGCGGAAAAAATACAGCCTTTTGCAGATGATCTGAATTTGCCAGATATAGTTCGGATGATTGTAGGTCACCATGAATCGGCCCATCACTTTTCAAAAGTTAAAGCGGAAACCTACAAGAAATTTTTTCAAGGTTTTTCATCGGAAGAAGAAACTTGGGTAATAGTTGCTTCGTTTGTAGATACCATGGCATCATTGTCGGAGGATCAAAAACCGAACTTGAGGAGTTTTGCAAACATGGTTAGTTCAATTAAAAATTATCATTTAACTGAAATAGTTGAACAAGCATTAAATGGTGATAAAGCAATAGCAAAAAATATCTTGGCCAGAAAATTAGGAGATTTAAGAAAAGCTGACCAAGTAATAGAAATAGAACCACATGTTCTACTAGATCAAATTAAGAGGGAGTGTGCCGTGCCAACTTATGACAGGGTGAAATTGCTTGGAGGCTTAAGAGCTTTGGAAATATCAGCTCAATTTAAAATTGAACCTGCGATCGTGGACGATCTTATAGCAGCAGTTGATGAGTCCACGGGACACCTTGATTCAAAAGTTTATGGAAATGTGGTTTCAAAGCTTAAACCAGATCAAATATTATTATTGAAAAAAATTTTAGAATCAAGTCGAGCTGTGTTAGCGCAGGTTGGGGAACGAAGAAACGTCTTGGCTACTGAAAAATTATTTGATTCTCAGGCGCGTCAAAAGTTTGTTGATATAGAAAAATTTACTTCAAGATTAGAATCTTCTGAGCTTACAAAAGAACAAAAAATACAGTTATTCTTTGAAACATTTTTTGGTTCTAACTCAGAGGAAAAATTAAGATTACTTGATGAAAAAGGTGTTTTAGAAGAGCTTATACCAGAGTTTGGTCGTAATAGAAATTTAACTCAGGATTCACGTTTTCATGGTTCAGAAACGGTGGCAGAACATTTATTAAGAAGCGCTACATTATTAGAGAAAGAATTGGGCAAGAGCCAACCGTTTGGTAATTTGAGATTTGCTGGCTTACTCCGTCTTACTGCGTTTTTACACGATATCGGGAAAAATGAAGATGAAGATAAATCTCCAGAAAAAGCTGGTAAAGAAGGGTTGGGTTATAGGGTGGTTACTAGAAAAAAGGGTGAAGATTTTGAAAGAGTTAGGTTTTTGGGGCATCAAAGTCAGGGAGAAATAATTTTTCAAAAAAGAATTGGAGAAATAAATATAGCTTTGTCAGACGAAGAACGTTTGTCACCAGAAGAAATGATAATGGTGTCGATGTGGATACGAAATCACATGAGGGCAATAAATGTAACCCGTGATTTGGAAGAATTTACACCAGAAGAGTTAGCTGAAAAAATAGTTAAGGATGCTTACCCTACGGAATTACTAAATGCCAGAATACCAATGAGTGATGTTTTAAGGGCTGGGATGATGATACAAGAAGTTGAGCTCACAGCAGCTGCTGATTCGCCTGATAAGATAAAATTGGTTCAGGGTTGGGAAAGGGTGAAAGCGGAAGTTGAAAAAATGTTACCTTTTTTGGAGGCTCAAAATAAAAGAGAATTAATGATTCCTTTGGTTAGGGGTGAGGATCTACTGGCTTTGGGTGTGCCTAAGAAAAAAATGAGTGCTATTTTGTATGAAATTGAACAACAACAAGTTTCTGGAGAATTACTCGATCGACGGTCGGCTTTGTTGGTTGCGGTTGCGATTGCAAAAAATGAGGGTGTGCATGTTCAAGAAGATCAATTAGACGCTTTAGCTGGTCAAGGTGCTTACCGGGAAATGCGTGCCAGAAAAGAGAATTTAAGGCTCGTGGCTGAAGACAAACATGATTCTTTCGTGGTGCGCAGGTATGAGACAACTCCTGTGCAGCAATTTACTAAAGATACCACTATAGAAGAAATGGAAAGAATGATTTATAGTGGAAATTTTCCCAATTTGGTCGCTCACTTAAAACAGTATGAAATTTCTATAGGAGATTTACGTCAGGTAATATTAGAAAAAGGTTTTGCTAATTTATTGCAGTTAGAGTTTTTTGTAAAAGAATATTGTGTAGAAGGTGAAACAATACTAAATGTTGCCTGCACTCGTTCACCATTAGCTCGAGCGGTGGAAATTAGTAGAAAAATGCCAAATGGTGAGGAGGCAAATATTGTAGTAAATAATGGTTATCAAGGTGTCAAAGATCATACAGGTGCTGGATTAATTCACATAGGAGAGCAAAGAATGGAAGCTCTAAAACAATTTTATCGTAAAGATGGAGAAAATGATGACGCGATGGTTAAAAGATTTTTTGATGAAGCAGTTATAAATGCGGCTGGTTCGTCGACATTGGAAATTCCAAGTGATTACGACCCAAATAAGTATTCTATATTACTTGCGCCAATAATCAATTCTAATAATAAGCAATTTGCTGGTGTTGTAATTGATAAAACTGGAAAAAAATATAAAGTTGTAACAACTTTGTTTCAAGAATCACCAAAGCAACTGCGCGGAGATTTGAAAAATATGTTACGACGTCTTAAGGAGAGACAGGGCTTTACTAATGAGCAATTACTTCCGCATTTAGAAGCGGCGAATAGAGTATTGGTAGGCGTAGGTGAGAGTTTGTTGAATTTAGAACAGCTTGAACGTCAGCAGTCAGTACCTATTACAAAAGATGTTCCCAAGGCAGGTAAAGAAAAGGCTTTAATTCCTGATCAGTTAAAACCGTTAGGGCGGGTTTTGAGGGATAAATTAGGGGTTGTGGCAGAAATTTATCCTTCTTTGATTGCCATAAAGGATGATCGATCAGCCTTAGAACAAATGGTCGATGAAATATTTAAAAATAAATTAAAATTATCAGAAGAACAAATACAGGCAATTTTAACAACTTTATAATTTAACCAAAATTTATGTTAATAGAAAGCAATTCAAATATTGATTTAAACCCTCAAGAATTAATGGTTTTTCAGTCTGATGTTAATGTTTTAAAAACGGTTGGAGAAGAAAGAGGGATTAACGGTTTGGAGGGACGTGTTAAATTTGGTTTGGATCCAGCTGGGATGTTGGCGGTGCCAGATGCAGCAAAATTCGCACAAAGTATTGCTGAAACAGAGGGTGTAAACGTGGGTGATATTTGGCCGTTAGTGGCAAAATTGCACAAAGAAGGACCGTGGGAAATGGCGGATAAATTAAAATCTAGCAATGATCCTGCAATTCGTACTTATCTTGTTTTAGCTGGAGCATGTCGTGAAGTAGCATATCCTGGTTATAATCCACAAGAATATATTAATGATAGAAAAAGAGTTATTAATGAGCTCAGTTCTTATAAGCCAGATCAATTTGAAAGTAGAAAACAGGTTTTAGAAGACGGGGTATCTATTGATAAAGTTATGGCAGGCGGGCGTGTTCCTGTTGCCGAAGGTGATGTTGCTCTTCCTTTAGCTGTTAGAGGTTATCATGGTTGTGTGTCGAAAAATGGTGATATGCGTTTTGCATCCGCCTCTGTTATTGGTGATGCTCTTCTTGAAAAAGAAGGACTAGTTAAAGCGTATGCCGAAGTTTATAATCCGGAAAAAGATGATTTTGATCGCATCCCTTTTTCAGATCCAAATAGCTCAAAAGGCCGGGCCGTATGGGTTTTGTCTAGTGAAGTTGGAAAAGATGTTAATGACATGAAACCTGCTGCAAAACGCATTGCTGTTGGTTATGTTTTAACATATGGTAATGAGGATTTGGCGGTAAAGTTGGTTGATGAATCAATTGCTAAATAATGACACGTAGTGTCCGGGCGTTACAGTTTTGCTAAACACATAAACATGTGTAATGGAGAGTTGTCGCATTTGGAATTAATAGAAAAAACGTAGTAATGCTTTTAAGTCTTAAATAAAATAATATGGCCATTGTTAATAAAAAATTAGTTTGGGAGGACAAATATAGCGTGGGCGTTAAGTTGATTGATGATCAACATAAAAAAATGTTTGCGGTAATTAATGAATTGGTTGAGATAATTGCTTCTACACCAACAAAAGAACAATTGTCTGATATTATCGAGTCGTTGGTGCAATACAAGAAATTCCATTTTGCCACTGAAGAAAAATATTTTAAAGAATTTAATTACGAAGAGGCAGAGGAACATATCGCCAAGCACCATGAATTTAGCGAGCGCTTGGAAACTATCCAGAAAAAATTTGGTGACGATACCCTCGGTTTAGCATTTGCTTTGGTGGACTTTTTGGAGGACTGGTTGATAGAGCACTTGTT
>CAZHYJ010000002.1:9847-176549 GCA_964536725.1 uncultured Gammaproteobacteria bacterium
GTTTAGCATTTGCTTTGGTGGACTTTTTGGAGGACTGGTTGATAGAGCACTTGTTGGTTGTTGATCACAGGTATGTTAAATGTTTTAGTGAACATGGTTTAAAATAGTAGTTTAATAAATTTATTTTTTTATGCAAGACATCCAAGAAATCTTTAATCGCATGCAGGCTGTTAAAAAACAGCAAAAAGACATTAAAACGTCATATCGTGATGCTTTGAAACAAAACGGTGAATACCAGGAGATTGAAGAAAAAATGCGTGCCTTGCGTGCACGTCGAAAGCAAATTGAGGGGGCGATTAAGTCGGACTTTTCTTCGGAGTTTACCAAATTAGATGATTTCAAAATTGATCTTGCTTCAGACAATGAATTGTTGTCCGACGCGGCCTTGACCACTATGATGAAAGGCGAGACGGTCGAGGTGAAAGATGAATATGATAATACTTATCAACCAACATTTGCGGTACGGTTTAAAAAAGTATGAGTAATTTCTCGGTAGTAGTTATTGGGGGCGGACCAGCCGGCATGATGGCCGCGGGTATGGCGGCAGAGAACGGTAAAAAAGTTTTGTTGCTAGAAAAGAATGAACGACTCGGTAAAAAGATTTTAATCACCGGTAAGGGTCGTTGCAATATCACTCAAGCCGAATTTGATCTACGCACGTTGGTGGCTGCTTATCGCACGGGCGGTAAGTTTTTGTTTAGTGCTTTTAATGCCTTTGGCCCACAAGCAGTAGTAGATTTTTTTGAAGCACATGGTTTGGAGGTGAAAGTGGAGCGCGGTGGTCGGGTGTTTCCGGTTTCGGATGACGCGCGTGATGTGATGAAAGTAATGGAAAAATATTTAGCCAAACAGGGAGTAAAAGTTTGGACAAAAGTGGCGGTGAAGAAAATTGTTGTTGTTGATAATTTAGTGAAAGAGATAGTTTTAGCGGACGGGGAAAAGATAGTCGCTGAACAGGTAGTGGTCGCGACGGGTGGTTTGTCTTATCAATCGACCGGCTCGACTGGTGACGGTCTGAATTGGGCGAAAGAAACTGGTCATAAAGTTGAGCCTACTATTCCAGCACTGGTACCATTAAAAATAAAAGAATCGTGGGTTAAAGAATTGCAAGGCTTGAGTTTGAAAAATGTAGAGCTGTCTGCCTGGCAGAACAAGAAAAAAATTGCTAGTCGTTTCGGCGAAATGCTTTTTACCCATTTTGGTGTGAGTGGTCCGATTGTGCTGGACATTAGTAAGGAAGTAATTTTGGCCGGCCAAAAAGGCGAAGTGGAGTTATCATTGAATTTAAAACCGGCGTTGACGGCTGAGCAGTTGGATGGGCGAGTGCAGAGAGATTTTAAAGCTTGTCAGAATAAAATTTTTAAAAACGCGTTAGACGAACTCTTGCCGCAGAAGTTTATTCCCGTCATGATTTATCTTACTGGTATTGATCCGCTTAAACCCGTTAATTCAATTACTAAAGTGGAACGACAGAAACTACTACACTGTTTGAGTGATTTGCGCTTTACGGTAGTGGGTAATATGGGGTATGATTTAGCTATTGTAACTAGCGGGGGAGTTGATACCAAAGAAATTGACCCACGTACCATGCGTTCAAAAAAGATTGATAACCTATATTTTGCCGGCGAGGTAATCGATGTTGATGGTCCAACTGGTGGTTATAATCTGCAGGCGGCTTGGGCGACCGGTTATTTAGCGGGGATAAGTATTTCAAAATTGTAATATGTATTACGATCTAGCAATTGTTGGTGGGGGAGCAGCTGGTATGATGGCCGCTATTTCAGCGTGCGATAATCATCCTGATTGGAAGATTGTTGTTATTGAAAAGAATCCAGCACTTGGTAGAAAAATATTGGTTACCGGTGCGGGACGATGTAATTTGACGAATATCAATTTGGCTACTCACGGTGAGGAGCATTACAACCAGCCGGCTTTTGTAAAAAAAGTTTTGGCACAGTTTGGGTATAAGGAGATAATGAATTTTTTTACCGATCTGGGTTTGAAACTAGCGGAAGAAAAAAAGAATAATACCGGTAAAATATTTCCCGTGTCTGACCAAGCCTCTTCGGTGGTTGATTTACTAAATGATGCGGTTGTGACTCGGGGTGTGCGGGTGGAAAACGAAACGATTTGCAAAGAAATTAAAAAAAGCGGGAAGCAGTTTGATCTTTCTCTTCATTCGGTTGATAAAAATTGGGGATTAACTGCCGGTAAAATAATCTTGGCGGCGGGTGGGAAAACTTATCCGGCACTGGGGGCAGATGGCAGTGGTTATATCTTAGCTGAAAAACTTGGTCACAAGATTGTTTCTCCGATTCCAAGCGGTGTATCGTTGGAAGGAAAAAATCAGTTGGCGCAAGAACTACAGGGGCTTAAATTAACAGTGGAAATTTGTCCGCCCCAAGGTAAAAAAGTTACCGGTGATCTTTTGTTTACCAAATATGGACTTTCAGGAATGGCAGTGTTACTGGTTAGTCGGACGTTGTCGCAGGAATTAAACGGTCCAAATAAAAAAGGTGTTCAGATCGAACTCAATTTTATGCCAGGTTACGATATGGAAACCGCGAGTGATTTTTGGTTGGCGAGAAAAGAAAAATATCCCAAGAGAGTAATCGAAGTAGATTGGGCGGGAGTTTTTCCCGCTAAATTTGCGCGAGTGTTTTTAAAATTAACGGGCTTGGTTGGACGCAGTTATTCGACTATTAATACAGTTGAATTAAAAAAGGCAATCAAACTTTTGATCGCCTATACGTGGTTTTTAACAGCTACTCAAGGCTGGAACGAAGCAGAGTTTACTGCGGGCGGTGTTGATTGTGCTGAAATTAATCCTAGCACGTTAGAATCAAAAAAAATCCCCGGCCTATATTTTGCTGGAGAAGTAATGGATGTTGATGGCGATATCGGTGGATACAATTTAAGCTGGGCTTGGGCTTCGGGGTTTGTGGTTGGTAAAGTGGTCTAAGCACTGAGTAGCTTTTTTATTTTTCTAATCGCAAGTCTTGTTTCAACTCGTCCCGCTTCGACAACTTCCTCACCCACGCCATCCCAAAAATATTTCTTCCAGATCACGGCGTCGTTTTCTTTGAAAGTTGGTTCGATTATTATATCAGCACCAACCAAAGACTTTTGTGCGATGTGGTGGCGCATGACATCCAAGCTACGGCTGGAAACTTTAGCGATACTAGCAATATCACTTTTTTTAAGCCAATTATTTTTTTGAAAATTATCAATGTTGACGGCGATGACAATATCTGCCCCCATTTGACGAACGATGTCTACTGGTACGGGATCACAGATTCCGCCGTCAACCAAAACTTTATCTCCATACGCCATGGGTTTGAACATACTGGGTATGGCCATACTAGCTTGGACAGCATTGACTAGTGGCCCGGAAGAAAAGATTTCTGGTTTGCCAGTCAAGATGTCTGTGGCAACAGTGCGAAACGGGATTTTGGTATCGGAAAAATTAGCTTCGTCTAGCCACTCAATTAGTAATTTTTTTACTTTATCACCTTTCACCAATCCACCGGAAAATCCTATATCTAAAAGTGAGGCTAGTTTTTCTTTGCGTTTACCAACAGTCATGTCTTTTAATTTTTCCAAATCTTGATAAAGTGCGTAATTAGCCCCGACCCAAGAGCCGATACTGGTGCCGGCGATAAAATCAATCGGTATATCATTTTCTTTTAATACTTCAATGACGCCAATGTGTGCAAAGCCACGAACACCGCCACTGCCAAGCGCCAAACCAACTGTTTTTTTCTTTTTGCGTAGATTGAATAGCATATGGTCTAATTATACTCTTTTGGCTTGTAGTTGCCAATGGTTTGCTATATAATAAGGATATTCTATTTACTCATTTTGACTATGATTATACAAAATATCGGTAATGTGACCTGGGAGTCTTACATCTTTTTTGCTATTCTGGCAGTGGCGACCATTGTTTCATTGTGCTGGAAGAAAAAAGAAGATGCTGGTTTTCCGCCATCTTCTACAAATGAGCTTAAAGGTTGGGCGATAATTTTAGTGGTAACTTCGCATATCGGATATTTTTTGTTTGCCAACCATCAATTTTTGTATCCGCTGTCCAACATTGCTGGTGTGGGGGTAGATCTGTTTTTATTCTTATCGGGCTTTGGTTTGGTTGCTTCTTTTTACAAAAAGCCATTGTCCGCCTGGGATTTTTACAAGAAACGTTTGCTAAAAATATTTATTCCTCTTTGGATAGTTTTGATAGTATATTTATTGTTAGATAAATTTTTGTTAAACCAGACCTATCAATTACGTACAATCATCGAATCGTTTTTTGGTATCTTTCGTAGTGCGGATATTTTTAGAGATATTAATTCACCATTGTGGTATCTCACTTTAATTTTGTTTTATTATCTTACTTTTCCTTTTGTTTTTATTCGTGAGCGACCGGGGATTTCGGCACTACTTTGGTTTTTGGCAGGCTATTATTTTACCACCGCCAATTTCGGTTATTTCAACAATGTTAATCATCTGCACGCTTGGCACATCGCTGCTTTTCCACTCGGCGTGTGGTTTGCTGGTTTGATGAACAATCCATCGGTCTATTTAAAAAATATTGCTGGTTGGATACAAAATGTTCGTTTAAAAACTCCAGCGATCTTACGCTGGTCATTGCGAATTTTGAGTATCGCAGCGTTGCTCGTAGCGATTGGTTATTGGACAATTAATCCCGGAGTAGGAGAGGGTAAATGGGTGGTACAGACAATTAGTATTATTACGCTGCTCGAAATATCCTTGGTGGTTTGGTTAAAGCCAATGCGTTTTCGTTTATTGGAATGGATTGGTATTTATTCTTATGAAATCTATCTTTTGCATTGGCCACTTTTGTATCGTTACGATTTTATCTTGGGTCGTTTACCGGCCGGCATTGCAATCGTTGTAGCGTTTGTCTGGATTTTTGGAATGAGTATGCTGTTGCGCTACTTGTCTAATCTAGTCGGAAAGATTTCATTTAAGCCTCATTTGTAATTTTTATGAATTTGCCGTACCAAATTTATGGTAGTACTCAGGAAGCGATGGACGCAATGTACCAGGCGATTTTGGCGGCGAAAAAATCTATCTATTGGGAGGTATATACTTTTGTTGATGATGCGGCGGGCAAGCCTTTCTTCGATCTGTTTGAAGAAAAGGCCAAAGCCGGAGTGGGCGTGAAGATTATTGTTGATTCAATGGGTAGCTCTGAGTTGTCTAATAGTCGAGTAAAATCTTTGCGTTTGGCGGGGGTGGATATTCGTTTTTTTCAGGAACGAGCCAATAAAATACGCAGTTGGTGGAAGCGGATTTGGACACGAACGCACCGTAAAATTTTAATTGTTGATGAAGAAATTGGTTTTATTGGCGGGGTTAATATTCGGGAGAGCATGCGTGGGTGGCTGGACATCCAAGTGCGTCTAGAAGGTAAAGTAGTTCACTCTTTACTGCGCGCTTTTGCCAAGTCATATATTCTTTGTGGTGGTGAGAAAAAAGCGGTGCGCCACTTGTTGAAATTTCAATTTCGTTTGTTGCATGATCGTGCGGAGTTTATCTTTGACGACCCCAGTGTATATCGATCTACCGCTCGGCAAAATTACACACAAGCTTTGCTAAAGGCGCGCGAACGGGTAATTCTTTTTTCTCCCTACTATTTTCCCGACAAAAAGTTTTTATATGCTTTGTGGCGCGCGCGTAAGCGGGGAATAAAAGTTGATCTGTTATTACCGCTTCGATCCGATATACGTTTGTTGACCTTTACTTCTTATGCCTGGTTTGCTTTGATGGACAAATTGGGGGTAAAGATTCATCTGACGGACAAAATGATGCACGGCAAAGGTGTTATTATGGATGATGAATGGGCAATGGTGGGTAGTTCAAATATCGAACACACTAGTTTTTATGATAACTATGAAGCCGGTGTGCGTTTACGCGATCGTAAAACGGTGAAGAAATTAAAAGATATAATTTTGGGTTGGATTGATGCAACGGAGGAATTTAATATTAAGAAATGGGCGGCGCGCGGATGGTGGCAAAAAGGTAGAGAAAAAGTCGCAGTATGGCTTTATCGTCTTTGGCATGGAAAAAGATAAGTGATATGAGCACACATATTCCATTGGCTGATCGGATGCGTCCGCAAAGTTTTGCGGAATTTTTTGGGCAAACTGAAATTGTGGGAGAGGGTAAATTATTACGTCGATTGGTAGAAAACGATGATTTGTCTTCATTGGTTTTTTGGGGACCACCAGGAGTGGGAAAGACGACTTTGGCGCGCATTATTGCGGAACAGACTAAGGCGCACTTTGTGGTGTTGTCGGCAGTGGATAGTGGTAAGGAAGATTTGCGCAAGATAATCAAAGAAGCCAAGGATCGATTGTATGGATTGGAAAAACAAAAGACAGTTTTATTTATCGATGAAATTCACCGCTGGAACAAAGCACAGCAAGACGCACTTTTACCAGGAGTAGAAAAAGGGGATATTATTTTAATTGGTGCGACCACCGAAAATCCGTCATTTGAAATTATTGGTCCGCTGTTGTCGCGTTCGCGAGTTTTTATTTTAAAATCATTAGGCGATGAAGATATTATTGGGATAATTAATCGTGCACTGGCAGACAAAGAACGTGGGTTGGGGAAATTTAAAGTGAAAATAAAAGCGGATGCTTTGAAATTGTTGGCTGAGTTATCGGGCGGCGATGCGCGTACGGCGCTGAATGGTTTGGAGTTAGCGTTTAAGTCCAAGTTACAAACAGTGGGTGGAAAGATCGTGTTAGATGTAAATGATATTAAGGAGGCATTGCAAAAAACCCATCTGGTTTTCGATAAACGGGGTGAAGAGTTTTACAATCTAATTTCCGCACTGCATAAATCAATGCGTGGGAGTGATGCGAATGCGGCGTTGTATTGGTTGGCACGAATGATTGAAGGCGGGGCAGATCCGCTATATGTAGCGCGTCGCATTTTGCGTTTTGCGGCGGAAGATATTGGGGTGGCTGATTCGCGGGCACTGCTCGTGGCCAATGCGGCGTATGACGCCTGTCACAAGCTAGGATATCCGGAGTGCAATGTTCATCTGGCTGAAGCAGTAGTGTATTGTGCATTGGCAAAAAAATCTAACGTATTGTATGTTGCTTATGGCAAAGCGGCGGAGGATGCAAAAAATACATCGCATTTGGGCGTGCCTTTACATTTACGTAATGCACCGACGAAGTTTATGGATAGTATTGGGTATGGAAAAGGGTACAAATACAATCCAGATTTTGATAAGCCAGTAGTGCAGGATTATCTACCCAAGGAATTAAAAGGGAGAGATTATTTAAAAAAGTGATATGGAAAAATGTTATCAAGAAATTATTGATTTTGTTTTAGATGCAGGGAAACGTTTGGTGGAACAAGAGGGAAAAATAAAAGATATTGGGGTAACCAAAGAATCTCTTACCGAAGAGGATCTGCGCATCGAGCGTGGCTTAAAAGAAATTATTTTAAAATACAATCCCGAGCACACGCTTTTTGCAGAAGAGGAAAACGATACTTGGCCAGCAGAAGAAAATATTTGGGTAATTGATCCGATTAGTGGAACGTATTTTTTTATAAATGGCACTGGAGAGTATACAATTGTTGTGTCGCATCTATACAAAGGGCAACCAATTTTTGCTTTGGTTTATCATCCAAGAGAAAATAAATTGTATACTGCTTATAAAGGAAAAGGGGCTTTTCTTAATAGTAAAAAGATAACTGTAAATAATACCAACAAAGAAGTTGTGTTTAAACCATCTAGATTTTGGAAAGATGGTGTGGAGACCGAAGATATTAAAAGGATAATTGAAAACAATTTTGTTACGAAAACGGTTGTTGGTTCGATGGCCTTAGGATATTGCTGTGTGGCAACTGGGGAGTGTGGTGGAGTAATCAGTTTGGTTAAAGATACTTTTCCAGAGATGGCCGGCAGTTTAATAGTCAAAGAAGCTGGAGGAGAGTTTACTAATTTTTCTGGTGGTGAAATTAATTATCAGGATAGGAAGTTTGTCGTTGGAAATAAAAAAGTTCATAGTGAGTTGTTGGGGCTTTTAAAAAAGTGATATGGAAAAGTTTTTACTGCACACCTGTTGTGCGCCATGTAGTATCGCGGTGATTGATGAGCTGAAAGATAAGTTTGCTTTGACAGTGTTTTTTTATAACCCCAATATTTTTCCTGAAGAAGAATATTTGAAAAGAAAAAATGAGGTGATTAAAGTTTGTAATGAGTGGAACGTGCCAATGATTGATTGGGACTATGAACAAGAAAGGTGGAATGAAGAAATAAGAGGGCTAGAAGGTGAGCCGGAAGGTGGAGCGAGATGTGCTAAATGTTTTGCCTTGCGAATTAACACGGCGGCGCAGTATGCACAGGACAACGGTTTCGAATATTTTTCTACCACGTTAACCAGCGGACGTAACAAAAGTGCAGCTGTAATTTTTCCGATTGCGGAAAATGCCGCAAAAAAATTCAGCGTAAAATTTTACGCTGAAGATTGGAAAACTGGTGGACGACAGGAGAAAGGGAGAAAAATGATTAACGATCGGGGAATTTATCGACAGAATTACTGTGGGTGTAAATATTCTTTGCATAAATAGTTGAGTTTACAAAACAAAAAAAAGAACCTTGATTGGTTCTTTTTTAATCCACTATTAACCAAAAATGCTTAACACTGGAAAGTTGGCTGGAGGTCGCATAAAGCGGCCGAGCCAAAAGTGAGGAAAGAGCGGTGGGTGTCTACGCGGAGAGTTCGGGGAACAGCAGGTCGATCTCGCGCACGGCGGCCCAGTTGCTGTCGGAGCCGTGCACCGCGTTCTTGCCCTTGTTGGTGCCGAACCTGCGCCGAATGGTCTCGGGTCCGGCCCTGTCCGGGTCGGTCGGACCCATGAGTTCGCGCCAGCGCGTTACGGCGTCATCGCCCTCGATCACCATAGTGGTGATCGGTCCGCTTGCCATGTGCGCCGTCATCTCTTCGAAGAAGTCGCGCTTCCGGTGTTCCCAGTAGAACCTGCGCGCCTTCTGAGCGGTGAGCTGCACGGTCTTGTGGGTCACGATCTTCAGCCCAGCGCGTTCGATCGCCAGCATGATCTCCTCGGTGAATCGGTATGCATCCGGTTTCACGATTCCCAGAGTGCACTCCTTCATTGGTCCCTCCCATCCTGTGATTTTTCGTACGTGCCCCATGCACGTCGAACAATCTCCTTATATCATAAAAAAATAGCCCTGTCAATCATTGTTGACAGGACTATTGGTCGATTATTATATTTCTTCCCCCGTTTGTATGTTCAATTTTTATTTTCACTATCTTTTTTTCTTTTATTAAATTTTGTATTTTCTCTGGCCATTCCACAAAACAAAGGGTGTTGGGTGCGCCGAGATAATCTTCGGCACCGATTTCAACCAGCTGTTGTTCGTTTTCTAGGCGATAGGTATCGATGTGTACTAACTGTTTAATTTTATTGTTTTCAATTGGGTAGATGTTCATTAAAGTAAAAGTGGGACTAGTAACATTTTCTGTAATATTAAAATATTCTGCTACCCCACGGGTAAAGGTGGATTTACCCGCTCCCAGTTCGCCTGTCAGTAATACAATATCACCACCTTGTAAAGAGGCGGCGATTTCTTTGGCAATGTTTTTTGTTTCCTGTTCGGAGCTTGATTGAAACTGCATAATATATAGGAAGGGTCTGGTCGTGGCTGCCGTTCGTTCCAGGAGGAACGAGGGCAGCCACGACCGTGTCGGGAGAAGGTAGGAGTGCATGTGCGCTCCAAGTAGCTTTCTTCCGACAAATGTATCGGCCATCTGACTTGAGGCCAAGTCAGGGAAGCACGAGAGGGAACCCGTCACTGTCTCTTGTGAAGGAGGAAGACGGAGGGCTGGGGGCAGCCGGAGAACGGAAGACAGAGTGACGGGTTCATTGGTATCGTAGAACTTTTCATAATTAGTGTCAAGGGATATGGGTTGCGTTAAAAACAGATATTTAGTATAATAACCAGGTAAAATTTATGGCAATTTCCATTGAAGAAGTGCGTAAAATTGCGCATTTGGCTCGAATAAAATTAACCCCCGAAGAAGAGAGTAGACACGCCGAAACAATTTCGGCTGTTTTGGAATATATGAAGATGTTGAACGAAGTGGACACTGATGGGGTTGAGCCAACTGCTCAGGTGACTGGTTTATCCAATATATATCGTGAAGACGTTGTGGGTGAATGTGTGATAAAAGAAGAATTAAAAAATATCTGGTTAGAAAAAAGCGGTGATGAATTAAAGGTGCCCGCTGTTTTTAATGAAAGTGAAGAAGAATAAGTATGCAACTAAATGAATTAACAATTGCTGCCGCACGCAAAGGTTTAGATGCCGGTGATTTTTCAGCGGTAGATTTAGTTAAAGCCTGTTTAGATCGAATTGAAAAACGGAACCCGGAGATCAATGCTTTTATTACCGTCTGTGGTGATCGTGCGTTGGAAGAAGCAAAAGGGGCAGATAAAATAATTAAGGCAAAAAAGGCTAAACCTCTCACAGGTATTCCGTTTGCAGTTAAAGATGCGATCTGTACTGCGGATGTGCGTTCGACTGCTGCTGCAAAGATTTTGGATAATTACATTCCACCCTATGATGCTACTGTTATCGCGCGTTTGCGTGCGGCGGGGGCGATTTTAGTTGGGAAGAATAACTGTGATACTTTTGGGCATGGCGCGAGCAATGAAAACAGTATGTATGGTCCGGTGCGCAATCCGCATGATCTATCAAAAGTTGCGGGTGGTTCTTCGGGTGGTTCCGCGGCGGCGGTGGCGGACAATATGTGTTTGTTTGCAGTTGGTGAAGACACCGGAGGGTCTATTCGTCTGCCTGCCAGTTTTTGTGGTGTAGTTGGACTACGGCCGAGTTATGGTCGTAACTCTCGTTATGGCAGCATGCCGATGGCGTCTTCGCTAGACACGGTGGGAGCTTTTACGAAAAACATTGGTGATGCAGCGTTGGTAGAAAAAATTATGGCTGGTGCTGACGAGCATGATGCGACGACTGTTTCGGATGTGGTGCCGGATTATGAAAAAGATATTTTAGAAAATATTGCCGGTTTGCGTGTCGGTATACCGAAAGAATATTTTGAAACTGAAGGGATGGACAGTGAGATAGTAGAGATTGTACGCGCCAATATTGATCGTTTAGAAAAAATGGGGTGCAAGATTGAAGAAGTGAGTTTGCCTCATACCAAATATGCTGTCGCTGTCTATTATATTGTTGTTCCAAGTGAAGACAGTTCAAATCTTGGCAGAATGGACGCGGTTCGCTACGGCGTGCGTGTGAAAGGAAAAGATTTAGAAGAGCTATATTCTTTGTCTCGTGCTCAAGGTTTTCCCGAAGAAGTTAAACGTCGTATTTTAATTGGTACCTATGCCTTGTCAGCCGGATATTATGACGCATACTACAAAAAAGCACAGAAGGTGCGAACACTAATAAAACAAGACTTTGAAAAAGTATTTGAAAAGGTAGACGTGCTGATCGCTCCGACAGTGCCATATCCTGCTTTTGATGTGGGTACGAAGGCAAACGACGTTTTGGCGATGTATTTGGCGGACGTATTTGAAATACCAGCTTCTTTGTCAGGGGTGCCGTCTATATCTGTTCCCGGTGGCAAGACCAAATCTGGTCTACCGGTTGGAATACAAATAATCGGCCCACGTTTAGGCGAAGGGGTTGTCTTTAAAGCTGCCTACAACATTATTAATGAATAATTTATGTTTAAAAAAGAAGTGTACCATCCCAAATATAATCTAGAGGCTACCGCTGGTGAGGTGGTTGACTATCGTGATAGTTGGCGGGTCTTTAGAATTGTGGCAGAGTTTGTTGATGGTTATAATTTTCTAAAAGATCTAAATCGCGAAGTGGTGATTTTGGGTTCAGCGCGGTTGCCGGTTAATAACAAATTCTACAAGATCGCAGAAGAGTTGGGGCAGTTATTAGGCAAAGGTGGTTTTACTACACTTACCGGCGGTGGTCCAGGTATTATGGAGGCTGCCAACAAAGGTGCTTACGAAGTTGGAGGCACATCAGTTGGTTTAAATATTCAGTTGCCATTTGAACAACGTATTAATCCTTACGTCAAGAAAGCCATTGCTTTTCACTTCTTTTTTACACGTAAAGTAATGTTGACTTCGCCGGCGGATGCTTTTGTTTTTTTTCCTGGTGGGTTTGGTACGATGGACGAATTTTTTGAAGTGGTGGATTATATGGAACTTGGTCATATGCCAATTTCCCCAATTGTTTTAGTGGGTAAGGATTTTTGGAATCCTTTAATTAAATTTTTGCGTGAGCGTTCTTCAGAAGAAGTTAAATCTGTTCCGAGTGATATTATTGATTCTTGGCATGTTGTAGATAGTGCAACAGAAGCCTATGAATTTATCAAAGATGTGAAAGATCGACCGAATGCATGCATGTCAAAAGATGATTTATTTTGCACTGAGGGGGCCGATTGGCGTGTGTTCCGTATTATGGCAGAATTGGTTGATGGTTTTGAATTTTTGGGTAAGGTTGTGAAAGACGGTGTAACAGTTTTGGGTACAAAGAGTATTTTGCCGGGTTCGTCATATTACGAAGCGGCCTATCAAATGGGTAAATTTTTAGCGGAAAATAAATTAATGGTGGTAACTGGCGGTGGTCCGGGTATAATGGAAGCCGCCAACAAAGGTGCATTTGAAAATGGTGGTAAATCAGTGGGTATTGATATGCGCACCGATCACAATGAGCGGGTTAATAATTATTTGACTCATTCTACAGGTTTCTTTTTTCCGTTTGTGAGAAAGTTGATGATTACCGCACCGTCAAAAGCTTTTGTCTTTTTTCCTGGTGGTTTTGGTACTTTGCATCAGTTGTTTGAACTACTGACTTTACAAGAAACAAAAAAGATTGATCCGATTCCAACCGTTTTGTTTGGTCGTGAGTTTTGGCAACCGTTACTTGACTATATCCACAATGAGTTAGAAAATAATTTTAAAACAATCAGTGCGGTTGACAAAGATTTTATCAAAGTGATCGATCGTCCAGAAGAATTAATCCAATATCTTGATTAACAATGATCCCTTTTTTTCAAGCCAATGTAATTTTGCTCGGACCCCTCACCATTCAAGTGTGGGGTTTGTTTGTGTCTTTGGGGATTGTTGTGGGGATTGTCTTGGCGCGATATTTAGCACGCAAAGTTTTTCTTTCGGCCGATGTGATTACGGATTTGGGTATTTGGGCATTACTTGGTGGAATTATCGGCGCGCGTCTAGGACACATATTGTTTTACAAACCGGCCTACTATTTCAATCACCTCAAGGAAATATTTTTTATCTGGCAAGGTGGAGCGTCTTCGCTCGGTGGATTCTTGGGTGCGTTTGTTGCCTTGTTTCTCTTTGCTTGGAAAAGAAATTTTTCTTGGAAAGAGTTATTGCCATATTTTGATGTTCTCGCTTTGTGTCTGTGGTTGAGTTGGGGAATTGGTCGGATTGGTTGTTTTTTAATTCACGACCACATTGGACGATTAAGTAATTTTTTCTTGGCAGTTAATTTCCCTGAGGGGGCACGATTTGATTTGGGTTTGTTGGAGTCGCTTTTAGCTTTTATAATTTTTGTAGTTTTCATCTTTTTGTTTAGAAGGTTGATTAAAAAGCGTTGGGGCTTGGTGTTCTTCTATTCTTTTGTCACTTACCTGGTCTTTCGTTTTTGTCTGGACTTCTCGCGAGCGACGGATGTGAATATCGCTGATGTACGGATTGGGTTTTTGACTCCGATGCAGTGGGGGATATTACTAACAATGGTTGGGTTGACTGTTTGGAAGATTTATAGTAAAATTTCTGCGCGTAAAACTTAACAGGAGGATTCGCCTAGTGGTCTATGGCGCATGCTTGGAAAGCATGTTGAGCGCAAGCTCTCAAGGGTTCAAATCCCTTATCCTCCGCCAATTATTTTAAAATATGCAAAGAGTGATTTTGGCATCTGGTTCAGCGCAAAGAAAAAATCTATTTTCTATTTTAAATATTCCTTTTAGCGTCATACCTGCCGATGTTGATGAGAAGTTGATTAGGGATAATGATCTAAAGATACAGGCAGAAAAAATAGCAAGAGCTAAAGCGGAAAAAGTTGCTTCGGATAATGCTGGAATAATTATTGCAGCTGATACTTTTGTAGTTTTGGATAAACAAGTTTTGGAAAAACCAGTTGACATAGAAGAAGCTAAAACAATGCTTAAAATGCAATCTGATAGTGAAGCTGTTGTTTATACCGGTTTTTGTTATTTGGACAAGGAAAACAAGGTTAATTTTTCTACGACCGCTGTTATTGATATTAGATTTAGAAAATTGTCTGACAAAGAAATCGATGTATACATTGAAAAATTTCCTGTAACAAGTTGGTCCGCCGCATTCTCTCCAGCTTATCCTTATGGCGCGACTCTTATTAGTGAAATCAAAGGTTCTTTTACTGGGTTTACACACGGTTTGCCTCTAGATTTACTTATACCTTTGTTGAGAAAATCAGGTTTTGATGTCTCGCCGTAGTTGTAATATGTATGGAACATCCATCAGACAAAACAATTGAAACTTATCGGCAAAATTTTAATAAATATGTCGAACGAACTCCCGCAGAGCCAACTACTGATTTTAAGGAATGGATGGACTCTTTCGCTTCGCATGTTCCAAAAGGTGGCGCAATTCTTGAAATCGGCTCAGCATCAGGGCGTGATGCGCGTTATTTTTCCGGCAAAGGTTTTAAAGTTGTTTGTACGGATATTATTCCAGAAGCACTGCAAAAACTTTCTGATGATGGTTTTGAAACTGCCGAGTTTGATTTTAGAAATGATCCGAAATCAGAGTGGGTTGGAAAATTTGACGGCTTTTTTGCAAACGCTGTGCTTCTCCACGCCCCACCAGATGTTTTTGAAAATGCTTTGAAAAATGTTTCTGCTGTCTTAAAGGAAAATGGAGTCGCAGCGTTTTCATTGAAAACTGGCGAGGGTGAAGAAATAACGCTGGAAAAAATGGATGCTCCACGATATTTTTGTTATCACACAGAGTCAGAAATTCGAGAACTTTTGGGTAAATTACCTTTTGAAATAATTAGCTTATCTCATGCTGGCCAAGAAAAATGGTTGCATGTTGTTATGAGAAATAAGAAATAATTTTAACGATGGTAAATATATGGGAAATTAATTTGATTGGGTTTGATAAATTAACAAAAAATCCCTTAAGGGATTTTTTTATTAAATGAACCTTATCTGAGATATTTTTCTATTTCTTTGTAAACCTCTTCGATGCTTAGCTCACCATCTATTTCGATCAACTTGTTTTGTTCCTTGTAAAATTCAATTAATGCTATGGATTCTTTTTTAAAAGTGTCGATGCGATTTTTTACTGCTTCGGGGTTTTCGTCGTCTTCGCGGTGGGTGAGTTTTGCGCGTTCTTCAATGCGTTTAATAGCAGTTTCGGGCGTGACCTTGAGGTAAAAAAACCCAACGAAATCAAGTCCCGCTTCGTCAATAATTTTTTCTAGCATTTTAGCTTGAGAGATAATACGTGGAAAACCGTCAAAAATCGTACCGGCATTTTCTCCGGAAACAATATTTGAATTTCTGATCACGTTGCCCATTAATTCATCAGACACCAAAACTCCCTGTGTAACGCAATCTTTTAATTGTTTTCCCAGTTCTGATCCAGATTCGATTTCAGCTCGTAAGCGGTCACCCATACCGAATTGCTGGAAGTTAAATGTTTTGGCCAGTTTTTCCGCTTGAGTGGTTTTTCCAGAAGCGGGCAAACCATAAATACAGAATATTTTTTGCATATTCGAAAGAGATTAGAGGAATAATGAAGCGTTATTTATATCATGATTTTTTTATTTGCGCAAGGGTGTGCTCTGTGGATTATTTAAAATTTGTATAAAAAAACATCGCGATTTTGTTCGCGATGTGTGTTGGGTTAGTTATTTTACCAATTCGTTAATTAATTCGCCCACGCCGATGTGATTTTCAGCGGAATAGGGGATGACTTTGTGTAGGTTAAAAGCGTTTCGTAATTTTTGTATCTGTTCGTCGTACTCTGGTTTTTTTATCTTATCAATCTTGTTCGCCACAATCACAATGTCTTTGTCGGCTTCTTCCAAACCGTGGAGCATGTCCATATCATCGCTAGTTGGGCCGACTTTGGCATCTATAATCAGAATAACCTTTTTAAAGTTGTATCCCGAGTCAAACAGATACCAGTTAAGCATCTTTTGGATCTGTTCGCGTACTTCTTTTGGGGCTTTGGCGAATCCGTAACCGGGTAAATCAATCAAGTAAAAGGCTTTATTAATCAAAAAGATGTTGATTTGTTGGGTGCGTCCGGGGGTAGAACTGGTGCGTGCCAGACTCTTTTGGTTGACCAAAGAGTTGATAACGCTAGATTTGCCCACATTTGAACGGCCAGCAAAAACAATCTGAGGAGTTCCGTCTTCAAAAATCTCGTTAGTTCCCACCACACCTTTTACAAATGTTGCTGATGTTATGTTCATATATGTATCATACTACCTGTAAACCTCTCTAAAGTCAATTTTTCCCTAATTTTACTTAATAAAATCCCCGCAGTAGTGATCCGTACCCCCTTTAGTGGACACGAGTAAAAACACCCCTAGGGGGAAGATTTTAAAAGATGATTCCGGTATTCTACCGGGGTCATCTTTTTTAAATCCCACTGTTGTCGTTCGTTGTTGTAGTAGTTAATGTACTGTTCAACCTTTTCCTTTACTTCTTCAAACGTCTTACAATCTTTGTAATCCACTTCATCCTTAAGGTGTCCAAAGAAAGATTCTGTTGGAGCACTGTCAATGCAGTTTCCTTTTCTCGACATTGATTGTACCATGTTTAATTCTTTAATCATATGAATGTATTCTGGGTTCGTGTAATGGAACCCCTGATCAGAATGAATTAATATGTCTTGTAACGAAGACAGTGTTGGGTTGTTCCGCATATTTCGAACAGTATTTAATACAATATCCATTTCCAAATGTTGGGACACTGCGAAGGATACGACTTCTCCACTGGCAAAGTCCTTAACTGCCGACAGGTAGGCCATCCGATGATTAAACGGCAAGTAAGTAATGTCCGTGCCAAAGGCACGGAAGGGCGTTGCCTGGTTAAAGTCGCGATTAAGTATGTTTTCAAACGTACGATGTTCCATTGTTTTCTTCGTAATCATCTTGTAAGGGTTAATTCTCCTTACCTTGGTAAACAGCTGATATTTGATTTTAATCCTTTGAATCTTCTTGTGGTTCATCACAACACCTGTCTTTGCCCGTAATTTCATCTGGATGGTGCGCCAACCATATTTTCCTCTACCTTTGTCGTGCAGCTCTTTAATGAGCAGGTAGTCATCGTAGTCTTTGTCTGGTTTGTCACGATCTCTCAGCCAGCGGTAGTAACCACTGCGTGATACGCAAGCGATGTTGCAGAGTAAACCAATGTCCATTACTATCTTCCTAATTAATCGATATTTCTGTCCTGGCCTAAGTTTTACTCCGCTCGTTTGGCCCGGAGTTTGGCTAAAAAATCGTTTTCGGCTTTAAGGTAGGCAACCTTTGCTTCTAGATATTTAATTTTGTTAGCATCGGTTAATTCTTCTACCTTACTTTCCCATCTGTTCTTACCTCTAACCTCATTTTGTAATCCCCCCAAGTCCTTTTATTCTAAATATTTTTCGCCAACGTTTTAAACAACCTTTAGCAACGTCTTTGCCAATTACATTTAAATCAAACCCTGCTTCTTTAAATATCCCCCTCGCCGTCTTGCCTTCTTCGTTGTATTGTTTAACGGCTCTAATCTTAAACTCCTTGTTGTAGGTGATCGCCCTGTCACTACACTTATCCACATTGCAATTAACCAACAACACCTTGATTTGTTCCTCAGAAAATTTACTTTTGTTCATATATGTTTAGTTAGGTGATTATATTTTACCTGTAAATACAAAAAGTGGACACTATTCGTGTCCACTTTTTGGGGTACAGATCATAGGTGCGGGGATTGAGACTATTTCTTTTTACTTGCTTTTGGTTTTTTTACTTTTTTCTGTTGAGCGTTGTTTCCTTTTGCCATATAGGTTAAATATTAAAAATTAAGTTAGGAATATTATACCATAAATTTGTATTGTTGCATAATATTTTACGACAGGGTAAAATACAGGCAATATTAAAAAAATATTGTGATAAAAGAGTTCAAAAATGCGTTGTATAAATTTTCTAATCCTGCAAAAGCAAAACTTTTGCAGCGGTTTTTTAAAACCGGGAAAGGGGAATACGGAGAAGGGGATCGGTTCTTAGGGATAGTGGTTCCAGACATTCGTCGAACGATTAAAATCTTTTGGGACAAACTATCTTTAGTTGAGGTGGTTTCAATTTTGCGCTCTTCTTTTCACGAGGAGCGCTTAGCCGCCCTGCTTGTTTTGGTAGAAAAATATCGGCACGGATCAGACAAAGAAAAGGAAAAGATTTTTAAATTATATTTGAGAAATATTAAAAAATATATTAATAACTGGGACTTGGTTGATTTGACTGCCCCACATATTGTTGGTGATTTTCTTAAAAATAAAAACAGAAAAATTTTGTTTAGCTTGGCACAATCGAAAAATCTATGGGAAAGACGCGTGGCGATATTAGCTACTTTTAATTTTATTTATTTCGGAGAGTGTACAGAAACACTTAAAATTGCCAAAATCTTACTTACGGATAAACAGGATTTGATTCACAAAGCGGTTGGTTGGATGTTGCGAGAGGCGGGCAAGAGATGTTCCGAAGAAGCGTTGGAAGACTTTTTACAAAAAGAGGTTTGTAATATGCCGCGCACTATGTTGCGCTATGCAATCGAACGTTTACCTGATAAAAGGCGGCTATTTTGGCTAAAATATAAGTAAAAAAAGGTTTTTTTGTGGACAAAATATCGTTTTTGTGCTATACTTATCCCTGTAACTATGTTATCAGCATTTTGGTTTTACTTCCTCTATCAACCGCTATTCAACGCTCTAATCTGGATATATAGCAACATCGCCGACCTTAACTTGGGTTGGGCGGTTGTTTGGTTGACTATTTTTTTGCGCATTATTCTTTTACCTCTATCTATTATTTCTGAGCGTAATGTCGGTCGTGAAGAAGAAGCTGAGGCTGAAGCGGAAAAAGCTGTAGCTGCTTTAAAGTCTGATTCGGTGGCACAAAAAGAGGCTGTGCGTCAGATCATGAAAAAGCACAAAATATCTCCATGGGCAAAGGTGCTCACATTGGGTATTCAATTGTTAGTTTTGGTTTTGCTTTACCAAGTGTTTGTGCGTGGTATTACTGGTGAAAAAATGGCCAAGATTTTGTATCCGATGATTGATTTTCCTGGTAAGATTAACACTCTTTTTTACGGTTTTGAGATTGGTGCTGTGCATGATGTTTTCTGGGCGGGGGTTTGTGCGGCTTATTTATTCATTACAATTATTGTTGAGAATCGCAATCGCAAACATTGGCAACCGGGTCAAGCGGTGTTTCTTTTTATCTTTCCGATTTTTACTTTTGCGTTGCTTTGGGTGTTGCCGATGGTTAAGTCCCTCTTTATTTTGACTTCAATGGTGTTCTCTAGTATAATAGACTTATTCCGTTGGATATTTTTCTCATCTAAACCAAAATAATATGGCCGGAGATTCATTAGATAAATTGATGTATTCGTTTGTTGTGGAGGATGTTTTAAAAGGCTTTTTTATTTACGTTCCACCGGGGTATGTGGCTTGTGTGTATGATTTGGGTCGGGGAGTATTAAAAAAAGTTTTGACTCCGGGATTACATTTAAAAATTCCGTTTTGGCAGAAGGCTAAATTGTTTAATGTTCAGACTTTGGAATATAGTATCAATCGCCAGTTTCAGGTGGAGAACGAAAAAGCATTGGGTGATATTCCGATTGCCGCCGTTACTCAGGATGGTAAGCGTGTGGGCACTGAAGGTACAATTTTGCTCCGTTTAGACGTGCACCAGATTCCAAGTATTTGGCAGACAATTGGTGAGGATTTTGTTGCCAAGATTGTTCGTCCTACTATTCGTAGTCGGGTGCGCATGGTTTTTTCTCGTTTTGATTATCAAGATATTATCGGTCCAAAACGTGATGCCGTGGAGATGGAGTTGAAGAACGAGCTAGAAAGAATCTTCTATTCGCGCGGGATCTACGTGGAAAACATCTTGCTCTCAGAAATTGGCACGATTAACTCCTAAATTATTTCAACTCGGACTCCCCTTAATTGGGGAGTTTTTTGCTTGTGTATACCGAAGGCATGCTTCGCAAAGCCATAGCCCAAAGGGCGACGGCTTGTGGATAACTTTACCCTTGACCTAGGCAAAAACAGGGTGTATATTATCACTCGTAAGTTTAGAGTGATAATATGGATAAACGCCAAGAAACCTTAATGAAACTAGCTGTAGAAAGCTATATCAACACTGCCGAACCGGTGGGGTCAAGGTTTTTGTTGGCTGAATCTGAGCTAGACTGTGGTGAAGCCACGGTTCGTAACGAGCTTAGGGCTTTGGAAGAAGAAGGGTATTTAACTCATCCACATACCTCGGCTGGTAGAATTCCGACTGAGAAAGGCTATCGTTTCTATCTATCACAGATCAATTTCGATAAGGTAAATATTTCTAAAAAAGACGCAGAGTTTTTTCAAAACTTGGTTGGTGCTCTGTCTGGCGAAGACAAGGCCAAAGCGATTGCTAAAGGTTTAGCTGAATCAGCCAACGCAGCTGTGTTGGTAGCTTTTGGTCTTGATAGGTTTTATTACACTGGATTATCTAACCTTTTCAGTCAGCCAGAATTTAAAGAATTAGATTTGGTAATGGACGTATCAGCGATGTTTGATCGTTGTGAAGAATGTTTACATGATTTTTGTGACAAAGTGAATGATGCTCCGGGATTTTATCTAGGCAGTGATCATCCCTTTGGTACGGCACTGAGTGTAGTTTCGTATCGTTTAAACGATGGTTTAATCGCTCTAATGGGGCCGATGCGGATGGATTACAAAAGAAATTTTAGTTTAATGAATAAAATTAAAGAATTAATATGAGTGACAACCAAAAACCATTAGACGAAGAAAATACTGATGCTGAATCGGCTGAAACAGTCGAACCAGTGGAAGAAGTCAAGGATGAGCCCGAAGAGAAAAAGAAAAGTTTTTTCTCGCGTGATTGCAAAAAATGCGAAGAGACAAAAAAAGAATGTGAAGAATACAAAACCGGTTGGCAAAGAGCGTTGGCCGATTACAAAAATTTACAAAAAGAAATCTCTGCTCGTCGCAGTGAGTGGATACAGATGAGTGAACAGCAAATTTTGGAAGAGTTTATTCCGGTTTATGACCATTTAAAAATGTCGGTAATGGGCGTGGTAGAAACAAGTCCGTGGGTAGAAGGAGTAAAACATGTGTTGCGACAATTTACGGAAATATTAAAAAGCCACGGAGTAGAAGAGGTAAAAACTGTGGGAGAAAAGTTTGATCCAACAAAACATGAGGCGGTGAGCGAAGAAGAAGGCGAAGGAGAGACAGGGACAATTATCAAAGAAATATCGAGTGGGTATATTATGGGTGGTCGGACAATTAAGGCGGCGAAGGTAGTGGTGAATAAATAAAATTTTAATTTACTTAGGTATTGCACGATGCCTGAGTAATAAAGGAGAAGTTTATGTCTATCGTTCGTTGGGCCCCCATGTGGGATCCATTTGAAGAGATGGAATCGGCCATGGGCCAATTCCCAGCAATGGCTAATTTAAGCCAGATGCAAAAGGCATTTACTCCAGCTATGGATATCTATCAAACCGACAAAGCGGTGATGGTAGAGACTCCGCTCGCTGGTGTTCGTCCAGAAGATGTTGAAGTCACCGTTGAAAAAGGTGTCTTGACAGTGAAGGGCGAAAGTAAAAAAGAACACGAAGTGGACGAAAAGGACTATTATCGCAAAGAAGTCCGCTCTGGTTCTTTCTTTCGTCAGGTTGCTTTGCCTACACCCGTAGTTGAGGGCGAAGTTTCTGCTGAGTTTACCGATGGGATATTAAAAATTACCTGTCCTAAAGCCCAGCCAACCATCGCGAAGAAAATTGCGGTGAAGGTGACAAAAAAAGAGGAGAAGAAATAGTTTGTCTTTTTACCGAGTTCCGATTTAGTCGGGATTCGGATAAAAAGACAATAAAATATTTAATAATTTATATAAAATAATATATATGTCAAAAGTACTTGGAATCGATTTGGGAACAACTAACTCTTGTGTGGCGGTCATCGAAGGTGGCCAGCCAAAGGTGTTAGAAAACAAAGAGGGGGCACGCACCACGCCGTCCATTGTGGCTGTGTCAAAATCCGGCGAACGTTTGGTGGGTCAACTGGCTAAACGTCAGGCGGTAACTAATCCGGAAAATACTTTGTATTCTATCAAGCGTCTTATCGGTCGCAGATTTGGCGATGCGGAAGTACAACGTGATTTGAAGTTGATGCCCTACAAAATTACCCAATCGGGTGATGCTGTAACAGTAGCGTTACAGGGCAAAGCACATTCTCCACAAGAAATTTCCGCAATGATCTTACAGAAATTAAAAGCGGATGCGGAAGAACGTTTAGGCGAAAAAATTACTGAGGCGGTTATCACCGTACCAGCATATTTTGATGACTCACAACGTCAGGCTACTAAAGATGCCGGTGAAATTGCTGGTTTGAAAGTTTTGCGTATTATCAACGAACCAACTGCTGCCGCTTTGGCCTATGGTTTTGATAAAAAAATTGAACAAAAAATTGCTGTCTATGACTTGGGTGGTGGTACCTTTGATATTTCCATTTTGGAAGTAGCCCCAGATAATGTACAGGTATTGTCTACCAATGGTGATACTCATTTGGGTGGTGATGATTTTGATCAGAAAATTATTCATTGGATTTTGGATGAATTCAAACGTGATCAGGGGATTGATTTAAGTAAAGATCCGTTGGCCCTACAACGTATTAAAGAAGCCGCTGAGAAAGCCAAGATCGAACTATCTACTTCTCAAGAAACAGAAATCAATCAGCCGTTTATCACTTCTGGTGCCGATGGACCAAAACATTTGGTAATAAAAATGACTCGTGCGAAAATGGAAGAACTGGTGGGTGAGTTGGTGGAAGCTACTTTTGTCCCAGTGCGCAAAGCGATGGAGGACGCTGGGTTGAAAACAGCTGATTTACACGAGGTAGTAATGGTTGGTGGTATGACTCGTATGCCATTGGTATTAAAGAAAGTAGAAGAATTTTTTGGCAAAAAGCCTAACATTAGTGTTAACCCAGATGAGGTTGTGGCCGTTGGCGTTGCTATTCAAGGTGGTGTGTTACACGGCGATGTTAAAGATGTATTGTTGTTGGATGTTACCCCACTTTCTCTTGGTATTGAAACCATGGGTAGTGTGATGACTAAATTAATTGAGCGCAATACTACTATTCCAACTGCAAAGTCGCAAGTGTTTTCTACCGCCGCTGACAGTCAGCCTAGTGTAGAGATTCACGTGTTACAAGGTGAACGTCCGATGGCGACCGACAACAAAACTCTTGGTCGGTTTATCTTGGATGGAATTCCACCTGCTCCCCGCGGTGTGCCACAGATTGAAGTAACTTTTGATATTGACGCTAATGGTATCTTGAGTGTAAAAGCAAAAGACAAGGCTACCAGCAAAGAGCAATCGATTCGTATCGAGGCTTCCTCTGGTTTGTCGAAAGAAGATATTGAAAAGATGAAAAAAGATGCAGAGGCACATGCCACTGAGGATAAACAAAAACAAGAGTTGATTGAAGCACGCAATTTGGCGGATACCATGGTCTATACCACTGAAAAGATGATGAAGGATGTTGAGGAAAAGAAAATTGATGTGACTGAAGAAGAAAAAAACAAGGTGAATGAAGCTCTTAAGGTTGTTAAGGAGGTAAAAGACAAAGACGATGTGGAAGCAATCAAAAAAGCGGGCGAGGAATTGTCTAAAGTCGCTCAAGCTGTCGGTATGAAGATGTACCAACAAGAGCAGGCGAGTAAGACTGAAAAGCCAGCCGACCAACCACCAACCGATCAGGGCGGAAACACCCCTCCAGAGCAAGGACCGATTGAGGGTGAAGTGGTGAAATAAAAAACAAATTGTGATAGAATGTAAGGGCCCCGTTTTGGGGCTCTTGTGAATAATTATATGAATCCAGAATCTGCGCGTGGAAATAATTTGGGATCCGCATCAGATATTGAACTTGCCGCTTATTGGGCAGGGGAGTTGGAGCATCCTTGTGCTGACCCAAGCAATCCAGGGTGCACTATGCGTCTTGATTGGTTGCGTGAGGCGAAGGCGGTTTTAGCTGACATGGAGGCTAAGCCAGTTAGCGAACAAAATCCTTTTGCAGTTAAATTGTTGCAAGATGCTATTTCTAAATACGACCAATCAGAAAAGTAACTATGTCCAAAGATTATTACAAAATATTAGGTCTAGAAAAAAACGCTTCAGCAGATGAGGTTAAAAAAGCTTTTAAAAAGATGGCGATGGAACATCATCCTGATCGACCGGGTGGAGATGAAAAGAAGTTTAAAGAGATCAACGAAGCTTTTCAAGTCCTAAGCAATCAAGAGAAGCGTCAAAAATATGACCAGTTCGGCTCTGACTTTGAACAGCAGGGTGGTTTTGGTGGTGGTGCGAATTGGGAAGATTTTATGCGCGCGGCTCGTGGCCAAGGTGGTCAGGGTGGATATGGTGGTGCCAATTTTGATTTTGGCGGAGTTGATCTCGGTGATATCTTTGGTGATCTTTTTGGTGGTGGCGGACGCGGTCGTGGCCAACGTCAACAGGCACGTGGTCGCGACATTCAGGTTGATGTAGAGATGGATCTCAAAGAGGCAGTATATGGAGTGGAGCGTGAAATATCTTTACGTAAACAGTCAACCTGTGATGTCTGCAACGGCTCTGGCGGCGAGCCAGGCAGTAAAATGGACACTTGCGCCACTTGTCAGGGGCAAGGCCAGGTGGTGCAACACCAGCGGACGTTTTTGGGTACTATGCAAACAGTGGTTGCCTGTCCAGATTGCCAAGGGCGAGGACAAAAGACAAGTAAAAAATGTAAACACTGCGGTGGCGATGGAATCTTGTCCAAACAAACAACAGTTAAAGTAAAAATACCAGCTGGTATTGATAACGGCGAATCAATTCGCTTAACGGGTTATGGTGAAGCTGCGCCACATGGTGGGGTTAGTGGCGACCTGTATGTTCGGGCTCATGTTCGTTCGCACAAAGGGCTGCAACGTGAGGGTTTCGATATTTATTCAGAAAAAGAAATCAGTTTTGTACAAGCAGTATTGGGAGATAAAGTGGAAGTAGAAACTGTTGATGGGGTAGTAAATTTAATGATTCCAGAAGGTGTCGAATCTGGTCAGTTGATTAAAATTAAAGGTAAGGGTGTGACGCATTTGGGTCGTAGCACTCGTGGTGACCAACTGGTAAAAGTAAAAATTCGCGTACCAAGAAAACTGAGTCGCGATGCCAAGAAGAAACTGGAAGATCTGAGAGGGGAGTTGTAGTTTTAGAGACATTTAAAAGTATACCTGAAATATGGTATACTTTTGTTATGCCTTCCAAAAGAGAGTTTGAAAAGTTTTATTTGGCCAATTTTGATAAAATTTATCGTTTTGTTATTTTTCGTGTTGGACACAACAAAGAATTAGCCGAGGATTTGGTCTCGGAGATATTTATGAAAGCGCTCGGTGGTTTTGATAGTTACGACCCTAAAATTAGTGCCAGCGCTTGGGTTTTTACAATTGCTAAGAATCATTTGGCCAACTATTGGCGCGATTTAAAACCGATGAATCAGTTGCCGGATGAGGAAGAGGGAATAGGATTGGACAAAAAATGGCTAGATTTAGCCAAAAAAGAAGCAGAGAAATCACAGGAAATATTGGAAATATATGATCTTTTGGAGAAATTATCGCCGGAAGAACAAGAAATTGTAACTTTTCACTACCTTTTTGGGTATAGTTATTTAGAGGTTGCCAAAATGCGTGGTATGACTGAGGGGGCGGTTAAGGTAGCAGCTCATCGTGCTGTTGATAAACTAAGGAAAAACATATGATTTTAAAGGTCTGGTACAATTTATTATCAAAGAGAAAAGAATTAAGTGCTGATTCTAAATTCAAAAAAGAGCTGTGGTGCGATTTATCCAGTCGTTGGCAACAGGTCTATCACACCGATTTAAATTGGTACCAAACTTTTTCTTTTCGAATGGCTGTGTCTGGTTTAATTGTAATTATCGTGTTGGGAGGTTTTGGCACTGGCGCTTATGCCTATACAAGTTCAGAAGTTACCTCCGATAATATTCTTTATCCGGTAAAGAAAAGTTTAGAAAATATTGAGGGTTTAACAAAAATAACTCCGCAAGCAAAAGCAAAATTTTATCTAAAGACTATTGAAAAGCGAGAAAAGGAAAAGAAGATTTTAGAGAAAAGAAAACAAGCTGTTGTACAAATAGTTATTGAAAACACCGAAAAACAAATTGAACAAATAGAGGAGAAGTTGATAAAAATAAATAAAGATATATCAAAGGACGACAAGGTTAAAACAAAAGTAGAAAAACAAATCGAAAAAAGACAAGAACGTTTACAAGAAAAAATAAAAAAAATAGAGGAGAGAGAAAAAAACAAAGGTCGAAATAACGTTTTTGACCAATCATCTGAAGAAAAAAAGTCAGATGAAAAGAGAGATTAATTAACTCTAAATATATGAAAAAAACATTAGTAACTTTAACAATCGCTGGTTTGTTGCTCGCTGTATCTCCAGCGCTAGCCGATACTACAACTGCTTCCAACACTAGTACAGTTCGTGCGGAGAAAACTGCTTTAGTAGAACAATTAAAAAATTTAAGAAAAGAGTTAGGCGATAAGATTAAGGCCGCTCGTGATGCCGCTAAAACAAAGACAGAACAATTGCGTGCTGAAAATAAGGTTAAACAGACCGCTGTGTCCAATGCTTTGAAAGAAATGCAAGCTGCTAAAAAAGCTGCTTTAGAAGCGCGTAAGATTGCTTATAAAGCTGCTCAAGACAAATATTTAGCAGCTTTAAAAACTGCTTTGGAGGTTCGTAAAACTGAATACAAAAAAGCACAGGATACTTATTTGGCTGCTATAAAGGCTGCGCAAGATAAATACAATCAAACAAAAAATGTTGTTGCTTCGTCTACTGCTACCACCTCTACTCCAACTACCTCCACCACACCTTAATAATTGGTTTTTAAAACTCTACCTTTTGATAGGGTGGAGTTTTTTTGGCTTAAATATTTTTGTCCAGTGTGTCGTTTACTAATCTGTCGGCCTCTTTATTTTTTGCACGTAGGACATGTTTGTAATTTACTTTTTGAAAGACAGCGGCAGCATTGTATGCCTGGATAAATAGTTTTTGTAGCGTTGCTTCACGTACTCGATATTCTTGTTTCATCTGTTTGGTAACGAGTTCGCTATCCAAAATACAATTTACCTCTGTTGCACCCAAACTCCTTGCTCTTTTTAATCCCGATATTAATGCCATGTATTCGGCGTAGTTATTTGTTTGTTCTCCCAAATATTCACCGTAAGCGGCCAATATTTTACCCGCTTCGTCTTTTATAACAACTCCTGTAGCCGCTGGTCCGGGATTTCCGCGCGCTCCACCATCGGTAAATATTGTTAATTTCATAGTTCGTTTGGTAAGGTTATTAATATTCTAATTGCCAGATCCCACTTTGTTTTGGTTGGTTGGTGGAATAATAAAATATCTTATTATTACCTTCAACTGCACTGCTGTTTATTTGTTTGTCTACCAAAGTATGCCCAACATCGTAGTAGGGGAAAAATATCGTGGCCTTGTCGCTCCAAATCAATGCTAGAGTGTTGTATTCGTCTAATGGCCAAACCTGGCGCAGCTGTTCTCCTGAACGATTAAGCAGTACCGGCTCATTGTTTTCGCTAAAAGAAATTAATTCCCATGGTGTCCAAATTAACCACCAAGAATTGTAGTTGGAGACAAGTGAATGTTCGCCGTTAATAGTGAAGTATTTGTCGGAATTGACAAGGACCATTTCGTTGGTACCAGACTTTTTAATCAAAGCAGTATTTCCTTTTGCTGTTTGTAGTGACCAACTATTATTTTCAAGGTTAGTATTGTCTGATAAGGAAATTTTGGTAGTTATGTCTGTAGCAAATCCTAAAGTATCTTTGATTATTTTTATCTGTTTAGTGGTAGAATTAGTTTGCAGCGTCCATAGTGCGCCGTTTTCCACTGTCCAATCTAAGTATTTATTATCTGTCATCTTGATTATTTTCTGCGTGCTTGGTCGGGCAACAAATATTTTTTGGGTTGTACTGAAAATTAATTCTGGCTCAACTGTTACCTGCCACTCATATTGATTGATTTCTTTTTCGTCAGGGCTGGCGACCGACCATTGTTTTTGGTTTTCTGCATCAATTATTAATATGTCGTTACTGTTTTTTCTAGCCACTGCTAGGTAAGATAATTTTTTTGACCACCGTAATTCAGGTATTTCTTTTCCAAGCAGTTTTAGAACAGCTTTTTCTGTCTGAGTATTGCGATCATACACCCAAATATTTTGTTCTGAATAATAGGCAAGGTAGCGTCCGTCAGCAGAGAGGGACAGATTGTCTCCCGAGCGATTTATTATCTTTTTTGGTTCGTTGTTTTTTAACAAGGATATTTCTTTGATGTAGGTGGTCTGTTTGTTTTTTACCTCGACCTCTTTCTGCCAATCATAATATCCCAAAGCAGTAATTTTGATCACGTATTTACGAGGAGTAATGTTGTTTAATCGTACTGGAACGCTTCCCTTAATTTCAATATCATTTAGAAAGACTTTGGCATTGGCTGGCTTAACATCAATGCTGATTGATCCGGTTTCGCGCAAGAGGCCGTTTTTCCAATCATAGCGATAGCCGGCAGCGAGCATAACGATAATGGGGAATAAAACAAAAAAGAGCACAAAACAAGCGATTAGCAGTGCGCGTCTCCATGGTTTAGTAAGATGACTACCAGGATATTCCATAATTGCCAAAAAGACATTTTTAAGATACAATTACTATAATTTAAAACCTAAGATAAGTCAATTTTATGCCATATTTATCCATTCACGGTGGAAAGAAATTATCTGGTAGTATTACTAATCAAACCGCCAAGAATTCCGCTCTGGCTATTATTTGTGCCAGTTTGATGATTAAAGGAAAAACTACCATGGTTGATCTTCCGGAAATTGAGGAGGTAAAGCGCATGTTAGAGCTACTATCCAGTATTGGCGTTGTTTGTACTTGGCAAGGGAATGGTAAATTGACTATTGATGCCTCACGACCACTGCAGATGGAAAAAATGGATCGGGTGGCTGCAGAAAAGATGCGTTCTTCTTTGTTTTTGTTTGGTGCATTAGCGGCGCGAGAGAAAGATTACAAACTATACAAATCGGGTGGTTGTAAATTAGGGGCACGGACAATTCGCCCACATCTTTTTGCGTTGGAAAAAATAGGTGTACAAGTAGAATCGAAAGAACATTTTTATCAAGTAAATAACAGTCCGTTAAAGTCGGCTGATATTGTGATGTATGAATCGGGTGATACGTCAACAGAAAATGCGATCATGGCGGCAGTGTTGGCTACTGGTGTAACAACGATTAAAATGGCGTCTTCAAATTACATGGTACAAGACCTGTGTTACTTCTTGTTGAAAGCTGGGGCAAAGATAAAGGGGGTAGGCACTACTACTTTAATAATCACCGGAGTTAAATCACTAAGGCCAGTAAAAAATTATCCGATAATTCCAGATCCGATTGTAGCGATGACATATTTAGCAGTAGCGATTACTACAGAATCGCGTTTAACAATAAAAAATTGTCCACTAGATTTTCTCGAATTAGAATTGTGCAAATTAGAAGTGATGGGACAAAAATATGAATTGAAAAACAAGCGAAAGAGCAAAAATGGCAAGTTTGTAATTGTGGATATTGAAACTACGCCCAGTCGTCTAATTGCTTTACCAGACAAAATTGAAGGTCGGCCTTTCCCAGGGTTAAATATCGACAATTTACCTTTGTTTGCGCCGATTTTGGCTCGTGCTGAGGGGCGGACGCTGATGCATGATTGGGCCTATGAAAATCGGGCAAATTATCTATTAGATTTACAAAAATTGGGAGTAAAAGTTACTTTGTTGGATCCGCATCGTGTGTGGATTGAAGGGCCTACCAAGTTTGTTTCCAATGAAATGGTCGCGCCGCCAGCATTGCGTCCAGCGGTAAATGTACTTGTTTGTATGTTGGCAGCTAATGGACATTCGATTTTACATAACCCTTATGAGATTGACCGAGGTTATGAGAATATTTATGAAAACTTAAACCGCGTTGGTGCGGATATTAAAATAGTAAAAGAATAAACTATGTTGGAAAACAACTCTTCTCCTCAAAGGTCACGTGCGAAGAAGTACGCCGGATTTTATCTTGGGGTAATTTTGTTTATCATTGCTTTCGGTTTGGGGATATTGGCCGGTCAACGCATGGCAATGAAAAACAATCCTCAACAAATCGCTGGTGAAGCGGGAATTTCCAAAGTGTTAAATCTCTATTCAGCTAGTCGCAAAGTGGACAGTGTTGATTTTGAACAGTTTTGGAAAGTTTGGGACGAAGTGAAGGAGAAATACTACAAACAGCCGGTAAGCGATTCTGATCTTTTTTATGGCGCAATTCAGGGTATGGTCTATGCGCTTAATGATCCATACTCAATGTATTTACCCCCGACTGCAGCGGCAGATTTTATGAAAAGTTTATCAGGAGAATTCAGTGGTATTGGTGCTGAAATTGGTGTAAAAAATAATCAATTGGTAGTGGTTGCGCCGATAGCAAACACGCCAGCAGCCAAAGCAGGGCTTCGACCAGGAGATAAAATTTTGGCAATTGATAAAATAGATACTGCCGGAATGGATGCTAGCGCTGCAGTAGAAAAAATTCGTGGTGAGGCCGGTACAACGGTTGTTCTGACAATTTCACGAGATGGCTGGACTAAAGCAGAAGAAATTAGTATTGTGCGTGCCAAGATTAGTGTGCCAGCAGTCTCGTGGGAAGAAAAACCTGGGAGCGTAGCCTATGTTCGTATTATGCAGTTCAACGATGATACGACGCCGATGTTTACTAAAGCAGTTAAACAGATAAAAAACAAAGGGATAAATAAGATGATTTTGGACTTGCGCAACAATCCAGGAGGATATTTAGATGGTGCGATTGAGATGGTAAGTGAATGGGTTTCAGAAGGGAAAATTGTTAGTGAAAAATTTAGCGATGGTAAAATGAATGATCAAATGGCTTTGGGAAATCCAAAATTGGGTGGGTTTAAGACGATAGTTTTAGTTAATGGGGGTTCAGCCTCAGCGTCGGAAATTGTTGCTGGTGCTTTGCAAGATTATCAGAAAGCAACAATAGTTGGCGAGAAAACATTTGGCAAAGGATCGGTTCAAGATTACGAACCATTTTCTGATGGCTCTGCGTTAAAAATTACTGTGGCTGCATGGTATACGCCCAAAGGAAAATGTATTAATGAACTGGGGATCACGCCGGATGTGGAAGTAAAAGAAGATTGGTCCAAGGAAGATGTTGGTGTTGATAAGATGGTTGATAAGGCGTTGGAGCTACTTAAGTAATTAATCAAAAAAATATTCTCGATTAAGTCGGGAATATTTTTTTTGAGTTTTTAAATTCTTTCCTGCCAATGTTTGTCCGTTTCTACTTCTAATTCGAGGAAGACTTTTTTGTTCATAGCGGTGGACAATTCTTTCCTTGCGGCAATGCCGATTTCTTTAATGGCCCGACCACCGGCACCGATAATCATACTCTTGTAACGACTATCATTGGTATAGATCGTGGCCTTGATTACTATCACATCTCCCTTGTCTTCTAAGCTACCCACTTCGACATGTACAGAGTAAGGCACCTCTTGGCGTAAAGCCAAAAGAATTTTTTCGCGAATTATTTCTGCCGCCCAAAAATTTTTGTCGATATTGGTGATTTGATTGTCTAAATACAGTTCGCCACCTTCTGGTAAAAGTTCAAGTACCTTTTGGCGTAATGGTTCAACGTGGCGATCGAGTAGGGCAGACAATTCGAGGGTGGCGACAAAGCCTTCATCGAGAGCTTTGTAATCATCGAGATATAGTTTTTGTTTTTCTGGTAAGTCGGATTTGTTTATCACCAAAATTTTTGGTGCTTTAAGTTTTCGAAGTAATGCCAAGATATATCGCTCCTCAACTCCGATTGATTTGGTTGGGTCGACGACATAAATCGCGACATCTACATCTTGTACTGCCTCTTTTACCCGTTCTTCCAATTTGCCATTGATGGAACTGTGTCCACCTTTAAAAACACCAGGGGTATCGATAAAAACAGCCTGGCCTTCTGGTCGGTTTAGTACCCCGTGTATAATGGTTCTGGTAGTCTGGGGCTTGTGCGTCACCGCCGCCACTTTCGTACCTATCAGGGAGTTTAAAAGAGTGGATTTACCCACATTAGAACGGCCGATTAGAGTAACAAAACCGGACTTAAACGGGGCTTTTTCTTCTGTTTTTTGCATATAGAATTTAGTTGTCAAAATATTGCTTAGATGCTATACTAACATAAATAGCATAAAAATCAAGCTAAGGACTATTTATGAAGGTTATTTTACTACAAAAAGTACCAGGAATCGGGGACGTAGATGAGCTAAAAGAAGTGGCCGATGGCTATGCTCGTAATTTTTTGTTCCCCCACCATTTGGCGGTTCAAGCGTCTGTTTCGGCTGTTGCTCAAGTAAGCGCACACAAGAAAAAACTGATGAAGGACGCAGAAAATGATTTACAAGAACAACAGTCATTGGCGGATCGATTGGACGGAATGGTGATAGAGATAAAAGAAAAAGCTAGTGACAAAGGATTGTTGTATGCAGCGGTCGGTCCGCAGCGGCTAGTAGACGAACTGAAAAAGCGCGGTGTGGTCATTTTAAAAACGCAAATTGTGATGAAACCAATCAAAGAAGCTGGTGAATTTCAGGCCACCGTTCGTTTGCGTCATGGTTTAGAAGCTAACGTTAATATCATTGTCTCCGCTTAACACTACCTGCCCCTACATTGGCAGGTTTTTTATGTTTTAATTTTGTGATATAATCCTTACGTAATTTTAAATTAAATTATGCAGACAAAATATATCTTTGTTTTGGGAGGGGTGTTGTCAGGAGTGGGTAAGGGGGTAACGAGCGCGTCAGTTGGTCGCATGTTTAAAAACCGTGGTTACAATGTGTCGGCGATTAAAATTGATCCATATATCAATGTGGATGCGGGCACAATGAATCCAGTAGAGCATGGCGAAGTATTTGTGACTGACGACGGTGACGAGACCGACCAGGACATTGGTAACTATGAAAGATTTTTGAATACTGATATTTTGTCTTTGAACTACATGACAACTGGTCGTATCTATCAGACTGTGATTGAAAAGGAGCGAAGTATGTATTACAAAGGTAAGTGTGTACAAGTGGTACCACATATCCCACTGGAAATTATTAGTCGGATTAAAAAGGCTGCTGAACATGCAAAGTGTGACATAATGATTGTGGAAGTTGGTGGTACGGTGGGGGAATATGAAAACATTCTGTTCTTGGAGGCGGCGCGCATGATGAAGTTGGACAATCCGGATGATGTAGCTTTTGTCTTGGTAAGTTACATGCCAGTTCCAGGACATTTAGGTGAGATGAAAACCAAGCCTACTCAACACGCCGCTCGGGCTTTGAATAACTGCGGTATCCAACCGGATTTCATTGTGGCGCGTGGAAAAGAAGCGTTAGACAAACCGCGTCGAGAAAAACTTGCTTTCTTCTGTTGGTTGCGTTCAGAAGATGATGTGATTTCCGCACCAGATATCGATAGCATCTATGATTTGCCCAATGTTTTTGAAAAACAAAATTTTGCAGCACAGATAGCGAAGAAATTGCATTTTAAATCTAAACCGAAGGTAGATAACGCTTGGGACAAATATGCTAACAAGATTAAAACTGTTGGTCGGGTGGTAAAGGTGGCGGTGGTAGGAAAATATTTCGGTACAGGAAAATATACGTTGGCGGATTCATATATTTCGGTGATTGAAGCGGTTAAACATGCGGCCGCTAATAGTAGTGTGGTTGTTGAGTTGACTTGGATTGATGCGGAGGAATATGAAAGTAACGCCACCAAGGTAAAAGAATTAAAAGACTTTAACGCGATCATCGTCCCTGGTGGTTTTGGTGGTCGGGGAGTGGAGGGGATTATTACCGCAATTCGTTTTGCACGGGAAAACAAAATTCCGTATTTAGGTTTGTGCTATGGCATGCAATTGGCAACCATCGAATTTGCACGTAATGTTTTGGGGTTAAAGGACGCGAATACTGAGGAGATTAATCCGAAGAGTGAAAACCTGATAATCCGTACATCACCTAATCAGGTAGAGAACGTCAAAAACAATCGCTATGGTGGCACAATGCGTTTGGGGGCGTATAACTGTGATTTGAGAAAGGGTTCCAAAGCCCAAGCAGCTTATCGTGCCGACCAGATCAGCGAACGCCATCGCCATCGCTATGAGTTTAACAACGAATACATTAAACCGATGGAAGAAAAAGGGTTGCTGGTGTCAGGAATGAATCCAGAGAGAAATTTGGTGGAGATAATAGAATTGGAAGATCATCCATATTTTATCGGCTCACAGTTTCATCCAGAATTTAAATCTCGTCCGCTCAGTCCGCACCCATTGTTTGTGGGGTTGATAAAGGCGGCGTTGAAATAAAAATATTTAAAAACTCTCGATTATTTCGAGAGTTTTTTATCGTCCTTTTAATCCGAGGATAATATTGATTGTGCGCAAGATGATTGCTATATCCAAGAGTGGTGAGCGATTTTTAATATAGTAGAGATCGTATTCCAACTTGCGGAGATTTTCATCGACGGTGCCGTAATAGTTGTGTTGTAATTGTGCCCAACCAGTTAGGCCGGGTTTTACTAAATGTCTGATCGCGTAAAAAGGCATCGCCTGAGTGAGAGTGTTAACAAACTCTGGTCGCTCTGGCCGGGGGCCAATCAAAGTCATCTCACCTTTAAAGATATTAATTAATTGGGGTATTTCATCTAGACGTGTTAGGCGCAAAAATTTTCCAACAGCAGTAATGCGGTTGTCTTTTTGTTCAGCATATTGTGGTCCAGCGGTTTCGGCGCTACCGTCAGCGTTTAATACTTTCATTGAGCGGTATTTGTATATTTTAAAAATCTTTCCATCACGTCCAATGCGATCTTGGGAGTAAAAAATCGAACCAGATGAACCGAGTTTAATTGCTAAAGCAATTATCGGAAAAGTAATGATAAAAAATATGGACATTACCGCGGCAGCTAAATAATCTAAAATTAATTTTGCGCGGTCGTAAATCTTTTTATTTTGTTCTTGCAAGTTGGTTAAGAACCAAGTCTCCGACAAAACAAAAGGGGGGACGCGTTTGATTATTTTTTCATAAAATTCTGCCAAAGTTTCAATTTGAGCTCGACGGAAAAGATTTTTGTAAAGATGTCTGGTCAGTGCTGGGTCAGCCTCAAAAGCCGGTGCTACGACCATAACGTCAAATGGGGGTAGCTCTTCTGGGTTTTTGTATTGTGTGATACCAGTAGGGAGATTTTCGGTGTTAGGAGAAAACACTCCGGTTATCTTGTATCCAAACTGCGGTCGCTTAATTAAAAAATCAATCAATTCTTTTGTTTCAGGAGTGACGCCAGCAAATGCAATGATTGCTTTCCAGATTGTGGTAGACAGCAGTCGGTTATATATCGTTCGCCAGATGGCGATAAAAATGAAACCAATGAGTCCAGTTAGCGCCAAAATTGTTCGAGGTGAGGCGGTGGCTTTGATGTTTAAATAGAAAAAGATAATACCGGTGACAATCCAGATGCAGACCGCCAAAGTTAATTTACCATACATCTCTGCTTTGTTTTTCAAGCGGGTGACATCGTAAAGACCGGTGACAAACATGATGATGGTGGCAAAAAAGAACAACACGGTCATCGGTGAGATGATACCGAGCAGATTATCTAGGTGGCCTTGGCGTACAGTTAGGGCCACAAAAAGACCAAGGTAAAGACAAACCAGGTCACCGCCCAAGAGGGTTAGTTGTTTCAATCTGTACACAAATTTGATATAATAGATGTATGTCTAAACACTATCATTTTTTAGGGAAAAAATCAATTGCCCTCGCTTTGGCGGTTGTTTTGCTTTTGCCAAGTCTTGTTTTTGCCCAAACTCCTTCGGATGACTTCTATCCTAAACAAAAAGAGTTCTGGGATGTAGTTGGAATGGAAAAAGCCTGGGATTTTGCTACGGGTTCTCCCCACGTAGTGGTAGCAGTGATCGATACTGGTGCTGATATTTTGCATCGTGATTTAGAAAACAACGTTTGGATTAATCCTTATGAAATTGCAGACAATGGTGTTGATGATGATAGCAACGGCTATGTGGATGATGTGAATGGTTGGAATTTTATCGAGGATAACAACAATGTGCGTCCGTCAGTTTTTGAAAATGCTGATGACCCTGAAGCAGTTCGTCATGGAACAGTGATTGCCGGTTTGATTGGTGAACAGGGGAATAATGATAAAGATGGGACGGGTGTTAATTGGCAAGTAAAGATTATGCCCTTGCGGGCGATTGGTAGTGATGGGTCTGGTGTGATGGAAGATGTGGCCAAAGCGGTTGATTATGCTGTTAGCAACGGGGCGATGGTGATCAGTTTGAGTATGGTAAGTTATGAAAACAGTGAAATTTTACGGATGAGTTTGCGCGCTGCTTATGAAAAGGGGGTTGTGATCGTGGCTGCCGCGGGTAATGACAGGGAAAGGGTGGATATAAACAACCCAGTTTATCCCATCTGTCTGGATCAGGGCGACAAAGAAAATTGGATCATTGGGGTTGGCTCGATCAAGCCGGCTGTTCAAAAGTTAAGTTGGTTTTCTAACTACGGTGATTGTGTGGATTTGTTCGCTCCGGGAGATGATATCTTTAGTATTGAAAGATACGCTCCGCAGTTTGGCTACAACGAAGAGTTTGGTGGTCCGTGGAAGGGGACTTCTTTTGCTACACCAATAGTGGCCGGGGGAGCGGCATTGCTCAAATCAATACATCCTGAATGGAAGGCAGACAAAATTATCGAAACTCTTTTGGCTACTACGACAAAATTTTATTTAGACAAAGACCAAAAGATGGCGGGAAAAATTATTAATATTGGTGCAGCAGCAGAACTGGCGGCGGAAACAAAAACACCAGATGAGGCCTATGCTGCCTATACGTATTATTTTACTAAAAATGAAATTCGTCGCAAAGATATGATGCGGCGCGATCGGGGGGCGATTGCACGTTTACAAGATGTTAAAATAATCGACCTGGCAGTTAAAACTGATTTGTTTGGTCGCACAGATTTGGCGGCATTGATTCAGCGTGGTAAATATTTTTATGTTCGCTTTTACAAAGAAAATGGTGTTTGGTGGAAAGAGTTTGCCGTTGCTCCGGAAAAGATCGGTAAAGAAATAGGGGCACTCAAAAAGTTAGCGTGGAGTGGTAATGAAGTGAAATTATCTTTTTCTTTCAAGAAAAAGACACGTTTAGCTTTTTATGATAATTTAGGTAAACGGTTGCGGACCAGTGATCAAACTGGGCCGGTTTTGGCTAAAAAATAGGCAAAAAATAAAGCAAAAAACACTTGTATTATCTAGTCGGGGATGCTATAATATCCCCATAAAATAACCCATAATATTCTATGCCAGCTAATCAAATTTTTGAGAAAAAGAATGTTTTAGTAACCGGTGGTGCCGGCTTTATTGGTTCGCATCTTTGTGAGCGTTTGCTCAAAGAGGCTAATGTTATTTGTATCGATGATTTTTCCAATTCTCATCCGGACAATGTTAACCATCTTTTACAATATCCTGATTTTGAGTTTATCAATCATGATATTAATCTACCGTTGGACTTAGACAAGTTTGATGAATTAGATAAATTCAAAGTGAAGTTTCAGGGTATTCAGGAAGTTTATCATCTCGCCTGTCCGACTAGCCCTAAGGATTTTGAAAAACTAAAAATGAAATCACTTTTAGGTAATTCGGTGGCGATGATTAATACCTTGGATCTTGCCGTGAAGTATCACGCTAAATATGTTTTTGCCTCTAGTTCAGTGGTGTACGGTGATCCAACTGACAAGGTCAGCGTCTTTCCGGAAGACTATCAGGGAATAGTAAATCATTTAACTCCACGTGCTTGCTACGACGAAGGTAAGCGTTTTGCTGAAACTTGTGTGGAAACCTATCGTCAGATGTATGGATTAGATGCAAAAATCGTGCGTGTCTTTACTTCTTATGGTCCACGCATGATGTTACGTGAAGGTTTGTTTATCCCAGATTTTACCTTGGATGCATTGAGTGGAAAAGATTTGGTTATTTATGGTGATGACTCGTTTTCTACCTCGCTTTGTTATGTGTCTGACACAGTCTCGGCCATGGTACGTCTGATGGCTACGGGGCCGGAGGTAAAAATTGTTAATGTGGGTGGTGATCAAATTTATCGTCTGGTTGATGTGGCTAATATGATTATCAAAATGACAGGTTCTTCGTCAAAGGTAGTCTTTGAACCAGCGTTGCTGTTTGCCACTAAAAAAGGCATGCCTAATTTAACTTATACTAAAGATGTTTTAGGTTGGATGCCGCTAGTGCGCTTGGAAGACGGTTTGCAAAAAACAATTGATTATACTATTGCCAACAAAGAAGCGTTGTTATACAACCACGAAAAGTAGTATGGAGTTAGTTGTTGTCCCTGCCTACAATGAATCCGCCAACATAGGTCGCGTAGTTCGCGACCTTTTTCAACATGGTTGGAAAGATGTTTTGGTTGTCAGTGATGGTTCGACTGACATGACTGTTTCTTTGGCAGAAGAGGCTGGTGCGAAAGTGGTATCACATCTGGTAAATCGCGGTCAGGGGGCGGTGCTTGAAACTGGCAATGAATATGCTCGACGTAATGGGTATGATATTGTGGTGCATTTTGACGGTGATGGCCAATTGAGCGCTGCTGACATTAAAGGGGCGATAGAAAAAATTAACGCTGGTTATGATGTGGTTTTAGGTTCGCGTTTCCTCGACGAACGTTCCAAATTACCCTGGACCAAACGTTACTTGATTCTTCCGGTCGCACGTTTGATAAACTACTTTCTCACGGGCGTGCGTTTGTCTGACGCCCACAATGGTTTTCGTGTTTTAAACAAAACGGCCTTGGAAAAAATTCGCATCGCGCAAAGTGGTATGGCACACAATTCAGAAATTGTGGCGGAGATGAAGCGTTTGGGCTTGCGTCATGTGGAACATCCGGTAGAGATTAAATATTTAGAATATGGTCAGGGAGTGACCGGAGGAGTTAAAATTATTTTTGATTGGATATTTAAAAATTAAATATGTTAGCAATACAAATTATTTTATTAGTTTTTTTCTTGTTTGCCTGGAGTCGAGTATTAAAGAATTATCGTTTAGGTGAGATTAAGTTAAAAGAATTAATTATCTGGTCAGTGTTTTGGTTGGTTGCAGGTGTGGTGGTGATAGTGCCAAATTCTACCAACACCATCGCGAAATTCGTCGGCATCGGTCGCGGAGCCGATTTAGTTGTTTATGCGTCTTTGGCTTTGATATTTTACATCCTCTTTCGTATTTTTTATCGTTTAGAAGCTATTGAAAAGAATATTACAAAAATTACACGTGAAATTGCACTGAAAGATAATAAAAAAGAATAAAGAAGAATTTACAGTTCGAATATTTTTTGAGCGGGTTATGCGCCAAAGCGCATCCTTTTGCCCTCGCGGGCAAAAAAAGCGAAAAAATTATTCGAACTGCAAATTCTGATAACTATTAGTTTTGTTTATGAAAATAGCCCAGGTAGTCTCAACATTTTCTCCACACTTCGGCGGAATGGGTTTGGTCTGCGAAGAGGAGGCTGATGGTTTAGTGGATCAAGGTCACGATGTTACCGTCTTTACTTTGTGTTACCCGCAAGTAAATTACACACCGGGGTTATTTTTGTTTAATGTTATCCGATTATTTCCCTGGCTGAAAATGGGGGACGCCGGCATGATTCCGCAGTTAACAAAACATTTGCGTGATTTTGATGTTATTCATTTGCATTATCCGTTTTACGGCGGGGCAGAATGGGTATGGTTGGCCAGTGTATTGTACGGAAAAAAATATATTGTGACCTATCACATGATGGCTCGTCCAGCTGGGTGGGCTAAATGTTTTGTGCAAAAATTGTACGATTGGTTTTGGCAGAAAAGAATTTTGCTAGGAGCGGAAAAAATCTTAGTGGTGGATAAAAAATATTGGCTTAATTTACCATTTGCCAAAGATGTGTCAGAAAAAAAGGTAGTTGAATTTTCGAATGGAATAAATTTAAAAACTTTTCGATCCTGTTCCGTAGACTGGCAGGGTATTGGTTTGCAAGATTGGCAAGATAAAAAAATAATTTTATTTGTTGGGAATTTGTTGCCGGTAAAACGGTTGGATTTATTATTAAATTCTTTGGCACAGATTAAAAATGATGATTGGCGACTAGTGGTTGTCGGTGGTGGGTATGCGGAATTTGATTATAAGAAATTGGCTGATTCGTTGGGTTTGAGCAGTCGCGTACGGTTTGTTGGTTATTGTGTCGATCGAGAAAAATTAGCGGAATATTATAGTGCTACTTGGGTGACTGTTTTACCAACGGACAATGAATCATTTTCTTTGGTGGCGGTAGAATCGCTTGCCTGTGGTACACCTGTTATCTTGGCAGAAAATTCGGGTGGTGCAAATCGTATTAGTGCCGGGGAAGATGGTTGGCTTTTTACTCCTGGTTCGACTGAAAGTTTACGTACCGCTTTGCTGTCTGCTCTTAGTTTGTCGGCTGAAACTCGGCATGCCTGGGGTCTTGCTGGTCGTCAATCAGTTGTGCAATACGATTGGGATAGTCATGTTGAAAAATTAACCAATATTTATGCCACAATTTGATTACGAAAAATCAATTTGGGGTCGTGGTATGGCGTCGTTGTATGCTTCTGATCCGACGGCTTTTCGGTTGTGGCGCAGTTTGGAGTGGTTGAAAGATCTGCCCACCGACAGTAAAGTATTAGAAGTTGGCGCCGGTGCCGGGCAATTTATTCGTGCTTTTAAAAAGAAACATGCGGAATGGGAATGTTTTGGTAGCGATATTAGCGCGTCGGCCTTGGAGGAGGCACGAAAGGTAAACGACGGTGTCAAATATGATTTGACTAGTGGTGGTGTCTTACCGTATGAGGATAATTATTTTTCGGCAGTATTAATTTTTGATGTTTTGGAGCACGTAGACAATCCGCAGATATTGTTAAAAGAAATTTTACGCATTTTAAAACCGGGTGGTAAGTTCTATTGTTTTGTGCCGTGTGAAGGGGACAAATTGTCGATGTGGTATTGGTTAAAGGGGTTTAAAAGTTGGGCGGATTTAACCCAAAAATATGCCGGACATATCAATCGCTGGTCGCGTCAGGCTTGGTTGGATCTTTTTACCCAGACTGGTTTTAAGATTAGAGCAAAAAATTATAGTGAACATTTTTTTGGGCAGTTGCTTGGTTTGGCAGCCTTTCGTATAATGAATCGTGCGGCTTTAAAAAAAGGAAGTGTTCAGATTAATAATGAATCTTTTTTTTCTGAGCTATCTTCCGGTCATGGTTGGTTTTGGTTTTTAAAAAATTTGATAAATGACCTTGTTTATTTTGAATCAATATTTGGCAGACAAATTCCCTCGCCCAATATGCATGTTTTATTAGAAAAATATGTCGAATAGTCTCCGCGTTCTTCATATTATTCCCGCCGCATTTGAATATTTTGACGATATTAAAGATTATGCTTTTGGTTTGGTGGGAGAGATGAATAGTTACAATAACATTGTCGCTGATGTTTTTACTTTGCAGTATAGTTCACCGACCCGTTTGGAAAAAGCAAGCGTTGAGGCGTTGGCACCAGAGCAAGAATATGTCGGTTTGGAGTCGGTGGAGGAAGCTGTAGATGATTTTTCATCCTATGATATTATTCATCTTCATGCTCCATTTTTGGGTGGGGCAAAAAGGATTATGCAATGGAAAGATGATCACCCAGAAGTGCCTTTAATTATTACTTATTATCGCAGTGTGGATGTTGTTGACTTGATTGCACTAGGGATAAGATGGTATAATAATTACTACTTGAATAAGTTGTTTAAACGAGCTAATTTTATAACAGTTTTTCCTTGGAGCGAGAAGCGAGCGCGACAAATTGCGGCGCGGAGTGGGGCAGGGGAAAAGATTGAACTATTGGACGAGTTTAAAGGTGGTAATTCTGGGATAGTACTGCATAAACATCTAAAACAAAAAGAGTTGGTCAAACATTTTTTTAATTTATACGGTCAATTTATTTAATTATTTATTTATATATGGAAGAAAGAAAAACATTTTTTGCGAGCTTGGAACCAAAGAGTGCGCTTGTCGTTGGTTTGGTAGGTGGGGTATTAGTTCTTTGTACTGTTGGTTTTTTTGTGATGTTGGGCATGTCGCTTTCCGCTCGCGCTTCTGATAATAAGGCAAGCACGCCAGTAGTGACAGACGGTGAAGTGGCCACAGCGCCAGTAGTAGCAAAATCTGACAAACCAAAAGTTGAATTGTTTGTGATGTCGTATTGTCCGTATGGTCTACAAATGGAAAAAGCGTATTTGCCAGCTTGGGAATTGTTAAAAAACAAAGCTGATATTAGTGTGAAGTTTGTTAATTACGCGATGCACGGCAAGAAAGAGATTGATGAGAACACTAGACAGTATTGCATTGGACAGAATTCGTCAGATAAATTGATTGCTTACTTGAAATGTTTTGTTGCGGAGGATAATTTTTCTAAATGTTTGACCGCTGTTGGTTTGACTGATAGTAAATTGGCGGGTTGTGCTGCGGCTACTGATAAACAATACAAACTAACGGAAATGTTTAACGATAAATCTACCTGGTTGTCTGGTCGTTATCCAGTTTACGGAGTAGACAGTGTTTTAAATGAAAAATATGGTGTTCAGGGTTCTCCAACTTTGGTGATTAATGGCTCTCAAGCGGAAGTGGGGCGTACACCAGAAGCTGTGAAACAGGCAATTTGTGCGGCCTTCAACAATCCTCCGGCAGAATGTCAGAAGACTTTGAGCAATTCTGGATATTCAGCTGGTTTTGGCATGACTGCTAGTGATAATGCTGCCAACGTTGAATGCGGCAGTTAATTTTACCTTTCTTTAATTTCTTTAATTAATAATTTTATGGGTAAATTTAACAAAGGTTTGTTTCTCGGAGGACTAGTGGGTGCCGCCATGATGTGGCTTAATGCTACCCCTAAGGGCAAAGAGATGCGCGCTAAATTATTGGAACATCTTAATCCGCTTTACAATGAACTTAAGGAAAGTATAAAACAATTGGAGGGTCCAACTAAGGAAATGTATGATGCCTTGGTAGAGCGTGCAGTAGAAGAATATGCTGCCAAAAAAGAAATGGCCGTGGATATGAAGGCGGTGTTGGTTAGAAAATTAAAAAAGAAGTGGGTAGAGTTAGAAAAAGAGATTAAAAAACGCAAATAAATATGCGAACAGTAGGTAGTATGGTTTTGCTTTGTTCCACTTTGCTTTTGGCTGGGGCGGGTTGTGTTTTTAACAATAGTGTAAAACCAACTGGCACCACTTACCCTGTCGTTATTACCACTAAAAAAGACTTTTACGTTAATCGAGGCGCAGGCGATAATTTGTCTGTGCCTTTTGCTGATTGGCAGGTTTTCTTTCAAAAGAAATATGGTTGGGAGTTTGCCTATCCCGAAGGTTGGGTAATACGAACGGAGAAGACTGAAAATCAGCTGCTGATTTTTCTTTCTAATGTGGGCTGCATTAATCAATGTCCACCGGAGTTTGTGGGTTTGAAAATGAAAGTGGGGGCGATCTATCCGGGCGGAGATTTTATTAAATATATCAAAGGTGAAATTAGTCGTAATAATAAAGGTAAAATTTTTCCGGGTGGTAAGGTTGAGGATATAAAGATATCTGGAAGATCGGCGGTAAAAGTATCGCGCTCCGATTGGACAGGTGCTGAAGCTGGTCCGGGATATTTTGTTAGTTTGGACAAAGATTATTACGCTTATATTTCCACTGGGCGAAACAACCTGACTAAGAATGCAGAGAAAGTGATCGGCCAGTTGATTGGTTCAGTTAAAATTCACAGTAATTTTATCTTGCGTCCAAAAGTGGTGGAGAGGTTGAATCAGATTAAGGGTGGTATTATTACCGATGTGGATACGGGTGATAGTGGTGATGCGGTAAAAGAAGAAACAGTCGATAGTATTTACACCAGTCGACGTTACAAATTCACTTTAAACTATCCAGAGCATTGTTATTTTGCTGACATGACCAACCAAACACAGTCGCCGATCGATTTGGAATTGGCTTTGTGTGGAGTACAGCCCGATGAACGGGTGGTTGGTGTGCGTGTGTACAGGGGTAATATCGATGCCGCCTGGATGAGTGTTTATAACGGACGGGATTTAAATTACCAAATGCAGAAAGTGCTGGTTTCGGATACGCCGGGCAGAATGTATACGGTGGCCGCTAGTGCACGTAGTCGTACCGAACGCTGGTTGATGATGGAGAAAAATGGCCGCACTTATATTATCTATGTGATTGATGATGTGAGTAGCTATGCGAATGATTTTGATGAGTTGATTTCTGGATTTGAGTTTAATTAGAAGATTAAAAGAGTCAAAAAAATATCCCGATTAAGTCGGGATATTTTTTTTAATGTCTTCAATCGTTAGTTGTAATTCACGATTACCATTCCACTGGTTAACTCCTACTGTAAACGCCAAGTCAATTTTGTCTCCCGGTTTTAATTCAGTGCGCCATTTTTCGGGATGACGGTTGATATCACCTAGGCCGAAGCCGATAGTTTTTCGGACTAAGTGAGAATTATGTTTTACTAATAAACGTAAATGTTTGCCATCTTGTCCGACTGGTTCCACAGTAACAATCGTCAAGCCGCGGGCACAATATTTTGGTGTTTCATTTTTTTGTCCAAAGGGAGCAAATTTTTCTAGGGTATCAAACAGCTCCCAGTTTATTTCCTCCAGATCAACTTCGGCGTCAATGTGGATAGTGGGGGACAGATCAACGTGTTTTAATTTTTCTGTAGCGTTGGCGATTAATTTTTCTTTAAACTCCTCCAATTTGTCTGTCGTTAAAAGAGAAAAACCACAGGCCTGGGGATGTCCACCGAATTTTGAAAATACTTCGGGGATTTCTTGAAGAGCGGCGATTAAGTTGAATTCATAAATACTGCGACCTGATCCGGTTATCTCACCATTGGTTTTACCCATCACGATCACCGGACGGTAGTATTCATCCTTAAGACGGCCAGCAATTAATCCCAATATTCCAGTGTTCCAATCTTCGTTGTAAACAAACAATACGGGATTTTCTTCCTGTTTAGTTTCTTTAAGTTGTTTACGCGCCTGGTTGGTTATCTGTTCCGTCAAACGTTGGCGGTCAAGATTGTTTTTGTTTAATTTGTCTGCCAGTATTATCGCTTCTCTCTCATCCTCACAAGTTAAAAGCGCAAAAGCAACATTGGCGTGATCCATTCTTCCAGCGGCGTTAATTCGGGGTACAAGTTGATACGCAACGGTATCGCTACTAATTTCTGTCTTTTTTAATTTGTCATTTTCATCGGTAACGCCGGCAATTTGTAATAGTTTTTGTAAACCAAGGTTTTTTGTTTTGTTCAGTACAGTTAAACCATAACGAGTAATCGTACGTGCCTCGCCAATCAAGGGCATCATGTCGCCGATAATCGAGATGGCCGCCAGGTCGAGTGACCACTTTTCAAAAGATTCATGGGTTTGGCCGTCAATCAAAGTTGCATTGGTTTTTTGGTGTTCGCGGAGTAGTCCTTGTAGTAATTTAAAAGCGATACCACCACCAGACAATCCGTGGTCGGGGTAGGTTTCTCCCGGAACAAGTGCATGAATTATTGCGTCAGCTGGAGGTAATGTTTCTGGTACGGTGTGGTGGTCAGTCACAATCACTTCCATACCCAATCTTTTTGCTTCGGTGACTTCTGCGACGTTACTAACACCGCAGTCGCAGGTGATTATTAAATCAATTTTTTGTTCGGCAAAAAGTTTAACAGTGTTAATGTTTAGACCGTAGCCATCAGTCTCGCGATGAGGTAAAAATATCCCAACATCTTTTCCGCCTAACTTTTTAATTACCGATACCAATATTGCTCCGGCACAAACACCGTCCGCATCGTAATCGCCGTGGACAACTATTTTTTTGTTATTCTCAATGGCGGATAAAATTATCTTAACTGCCTTGTTCATGTCACGAAACAAAAAGGGATCGTGAATATTGGAAGAATAGTCAGGGTTCAAAAATTCATCAATTTCCTTCTGTGTTTTTAATCCACGATTGCGCAAAAGACGGACGGCCAAAGCAGGCAGTTCCGGGTAAGCTTGTCTTTCTGTTTCAGAAAGTTCGGGTGCGATTAACCAGCGACGTTGCATATTATTTTTTACCAAAAAGTGATTTTAAAGTTGTCTTGCTAAAATCCCAGTAAGAATCGGCGAGGAAAAGAGTGAAGATGATAAAGAAAGCACGGATGCTCCAGAAGTCGCGGGCGGCGACGGGGGTGGAATAGGTGAGGATCAGCGAAATTCCTAGTGCGATCCAATAGATCATTGTTTTAGTAGTAGCTTTTCGACGGCTGGATAGTTCGATGCGACTACGCAAGTGAGAAAGATAAAAGAAATATATTGCCATTAAAGGTAGTGATACTAGCCATTCAAAATTGTGTGGGTCAGCGCCAAGATACTCGAGGCCGTAAAAATATGACCAGATGATTAGAATAAAGGCAAAAAAGAGAAAGATAATATCCAATTGATATTGGCGCAATATTTTCATACGCAAATTATTGAAACGCTGGCGCAACCGAGAAGAACAGCATTGCCAAGATGCCCAAGATAGCAACGACTGCCCACAATGATTTTAATGTTTTTCTTTTCATGTACTTTTTAATTAAGTTAATATTAGGATTTGGGTGTCAAATATTTTTTGAGCGGGTTATGAAGCCCGCGGCTTCATCCCTGAGGCCTCGCGGCCGAGGAAAGCGAAAAAATTATTTGACACCCAAATCCGGTAATTTGTTATCTTTTTAAAACTGCTAAATAAGCTTCAGAAGGGATGTCAATCTTGCCGTGTGCCTTCATACGTTTTTTACCCTTCTTCTGTTTCTGCAAAAGTTTCATCTTACGGGTGTAATCACCACCTGACATTTTTGCCAACACATCTTTGCGGAGTGCAGAGAGGCGTTCGGAAGCAATAACTTTTCCGCCAATGGCCGCCTGGATTTTTAATTCAAATTGTTGTTTAGGTAAAGCTTCTTTTAATGATTCGACAATTTTTTTACCGACGTGAAAAGCTTCGTCGCGCCAAACCAATATCGATAATGCTTCTACTGGTTCTTCTGCTACCAAAATATCGATCTTCACCACGTCGGTCGGTTCGTAGCCGCGATATTCGTAGTTCATTGAGGCGTAGCCGGAAGTGTAGGTTTTTAATTTATCATAAAAATCAGTGATAAGTGAAGCGAGTGGAATTTGATAATGCAACAACGCGCGCTGATCAACGCCAGTACTTAAATATTCGGTGTTAATATATTTACCTTTACGTTCAGAAATTAACCCCATAATACTACCGACATAATCTTTGGGAGAAATAATATCCAAATTCATCCACGGTTCAGAAATTTCTTGGATGGAGCCGGGGTCGGGCATTTCTTGTGGGCTGTGGATGACGATTTGTTCACCGCTGGTTTTAATTATTTGATAAGCAACACTCGGGGTGGTGATAATAACATCGAGCCCATGTTCGCGACGCAAACGTTCTTGAAAAATATCCAAATGCAGCATTCCTAAAAAACCGCAGCGGAAACCAAAGCCTAATGCTTGGGAGCGTTCTGGTTCGTAAAATAGGGAAGAATCATTTAATTTTAGTTTGTCAATCGCATCGCGCAGATCCTGATAGCCGTCACCTTCGTTAGGGAAGATCCCAGCGTAGACCATCGGTTTTACCTCTTTATAACCAGGTAAGGGGTCTTTTGAGGCGATAATCATTTCTGCCACGTTGTTTATTTTAGTAATAGTGTCACCGACGCGACAATCACGCACTTCTTTTAATCCGGTAACCACATAGCCGATCTCGCCGTTTTTAATAGATTCGGTCGGAGAAAATTTGGGGCGATAATAGCCGATTTCCAAAATCTCCGCAGGTGTTTCTGTGGTTATCAAAAATATTTTGTCGCCTTTTTTTAATTCACCATCCGTCATACGAACCGACGCGACCACTCCTTTGTATTCGTTGTAAGTCGAATCAAAAATTAAAGCGCGTGGCGGATTGGTCGAGTTGTCCTTTGGTGGTGGTACCTTAGCAATGACCGCTTTTAAAATATCTTCCACCCCGACGCCGGTTTTTGCTGAAGCTAAGATGATATCTTTTTCGTCACAACCGATTAGGTGAACAATTTCCGCTTTGGTTTTTTCCACATTGGCAATTGGCATGTCGATCTTGTTGATCACCGGAATGATGGTGAGATTTTGTTCGAGTGCTAAATACAGGTTGCCGATTGTTTGTGCCTGCACACCCTGCGTGGCATCCACCAAAAGAATAGCGCCTTCCACTGCGGCCAGTGAACGCGAAACTTCGTAACTAAAATCAACGTGTCCAGGAGTGTCGATTAGATTTAAGATATATGGTGTACCTGCTGAGGTGTATTCCATGCGTACCGGCGTGAGTTTGATAGTAATACCACGTTCACGTTCTAAATCCATGGAATCTAAAAGCTGCGCCTTCATGTCGCGTTTAGAAACAGTGCCGGTAAATTCCAAAAACCGATCAGCTAAAGTTGATTTACCGTGATCGATGTGGGCGATAATACAGAAATTACGGATTTTGTCATTCATACAAAATATTACCTAATCTTTCAATTCTACCACCTCTGTAGTAGTGATTTGGGCTGGTTTTAACCAGCGTCGTTTTAAGCTGTTTCTGATCTCTGTGAACTCGGGAACCCTTAATATATAACACAAAAGGCAATAAATTACTAGGCCAGCCATACCGGCAACCAGACCTTGTCCCAAAATACCCCAGAAATACTGTTGATCAAAGATATTGGCCAATGGATGTTTTAAAGCTTGTACCGCCACTGCCATTATTAATGTTGCCACGGAAATTTTCAAAACCAGTGGAATTAGACTTTCTTCCTCTAGAGTTTTGGTATGAGTGCGTAAGGCGACAACTAACATGATAGCGTTCAAGATCACACCAATGGATGCGGCCAGAGCCAATCCTGGGGCGCCGTATGGTCGCATCAAGACCAACGCTGCGATAATACTGACGAGCTCGGCAATTACGCCAATCACAAAAGGAGTTTTGGTGTTTTGCAAAGCATAGAACGCGCGAGCCAAAAGATGAATTAGTGATTGTGCTAAAAGCCCTAGCGAAAAAAAAGCCAAAGTATTAGCGGTGTTAATTGTTGCGTCCCAATCAAACGTGCCACTACCCAATATTACACGCACTATCTGTGCGCGCAGCAAAAGGATTAAAACAGACAAGGGGGCGATTAAAAAAATAATCTGCCGGGCGGTGTTCATTAAATGGGTGACGAATTGTTTGTTGTCATTTTTCGCAGCAGCAGCGGAAAGGAGTGGAAAAATGGCCATGGCAAAAGGGATGCCAATAATTCCAATTGGTACCGCTTGCAGATTGTTAGCGTAATTATAAACAGCAATACTGCCCACTGGTAAAAGCGACGCCAACATGGTAATCACCACTTGATTAACTTGGGTAATAGCTATTCCTAGCGTACGTGGGATCATCATTTTTCCGATAGTTCTCGTTTCGGGATCGCGTAAATTAAAAATTGGTTGCCAGCGCCAGCCGGTCTTATAGGCGCCATATAATTGGATGCCAGCATGTATTCCCGCCCCTAGTACCACGCCAAGTGGTAAACCAATATAACCCCAAGCGTGTACTAATCCAGTAGCACCGGCGATAATGCCGAGATTATAAAAAATTGGAGCGAGGGCGTAAAGGGTAAAATGTCGCAGTGATTGTAAAATGCCACCAGCCACCATTGAAATACCCAAGAACAACGGAGAGAGAAACATGATACGGGTGAAGCCAACCATGCGCGTGAAATTCTCTCCAGAAAATCCGGGAGCGAGTATTCGAGAAAGGGGAGCGGTGAAAACCATTCCGAGTGCACAACAAATGATTAAGGCGACGCCGGTAATGTTGATAATGTTGTTGGCTAATTTCCAAGCATCCTTTTTATCTTGGTGTTGATAAAATAGTTTGGTGAAACTAGGAATGAAGCCAGCGGTCAGAGCGCCGACGATTAACAGATTGTAAATTAGATCAGGAATTTTGAAAGAAGCGTAATAGACGTCGATGATTGGACCGGCGCCGAAATAGTGGGCTAGGACACGGTCGCGGATCACACCCACTGCACGTGATAACAAAGAAGCGGCAGATAATACCAATGCCGCCCCGGTTATCGATTTGTATTGTGAGTTTATTATCTTAAACATTAGGGTTGAGTTTGGGGGAGATTGACGGTGAGAATGGCAAAGTCGGTTCCGGGTCGAGCGGTTTCGTCACCCTGAACATAAAGCGAACCACTAGTGCCATCTTCGCGCGTGAAAGAAAATTGACGGACGTTGTTTCCTTCGGATTCTACTTCAATTTTAAAATTTGCTTTGGTTAATTCTTTGCGATAATAGGAAATGACAAAACTTGGTTCCGCGTCTAAATTACTCCAATTGATTTGGATGGTATCGCGATGGTCGCTAACGGGTGCAGTGATAACTTGCCAGATGCCTTCCCATCTATCAGTGCTAGTGGTAGTTTGGTTTTGTTCCATTTTTACTAACAACGGTGAGAGGATTGCTTTAGGAAAGAAGGCGGCAATCTCAATTCCGCGGTTTTTGTATTTTCCGGAGATGATTGTGATATTATCAATCGCGTCTTTGTCATAAACAGGGATGTCAGTAGGGAAGTTCGCTGGTACTGATTTTACAGCGGTTGGACCTGGGCCAATATAGAGGCGTAGCCCAATGATAGCCAGAATAATAACCAAAAACAGACAACCGCAGCCGCTAAGGCAGGTGCGTTTGTAGGAGTGTTTTTTGGTCAGTTCATTAAGTGGTGGTTCGATGATTTCGATGTTGTCTAAATTGCGTCGGACCATAAAAATGTTTGATTTAATTATAGCAAATAGAACTAAAGTTGTATAGGTGATTTTTATCTGATATACTGTTGATAAAGAGGTGCAGATTTTGGTTTTTAGGTTTTGGTAATTTTTTCGCTTTCCTCGGCTGCGAAGCCTCAGGGATGAGGCCTTGGCCTCATAGCCCGCTCAAAAAATACCAAAACCTAAAAACCAAAATCCATAGTTTAATCTATATTATCATCATTATGCATATAACATTCTTTGGTGCAGCGCGGGAGGTGACGGGGTCTTGTAATCTTTTGCATGCGGATGGTCTGAATATTTTAGTAGATTGTGGGATGTTTCAAGGTGGTCCAGAACACGAGAGTAAAAACTTTGATCCGTTGGCTTTTAATCCGAAGGATCTAAATTCTGTCTTGGTTACCCACGCTCATCTTGATCATGTGGGGCGTTTGCCATTGCTTATTCGCGGTGGTTTTACTGGATATTTTCATGCTACACCAGCGACAATTGAATTGGCGGAATTGATCATGGAAGACACCTTGCATATCATGACCTATAACAATGAAAAACTGGGTACGCCAATTTTGTATAGTCAAACAGATATCGCAGCGGTGATGACACAGTTTAAAGCATTGGATTATCACGAACCGTTAATTTTATCTGGTAAAACTGGTGAGGTAAAAATCGAATTTTATGAGGCAGGCCATATTTTTGGTTCGGTGTTTATTGTGATTGATGCGGAAGGGAAGCGGGTGGTTTTTTCTGGCGATGTCGGCAATGTTAATGTGCCGATTCTGCGTGAGACCGAAAGTTTGCCAAGTGGTATTGATGTTTTGGTTTGTGAATCTACTTATGGTGATCGTCTGCACGAGACTCACGAAAAACGACAGGAGATTATTCAGCGTATGGTATCGGATGCGGTATTGCATGGTGGGGTTTTAATGATTCCGTCTTTCTCTTTAGAGAGAACGCAGGAATTGATTTATGACCTCAACGATTTGATTGATCGTAAACACGAATTACCACGTATGCCGATATTTTTGGATAGTCCATTGGCAATCGGAGCGACCAAAGTATATCGCAAGTATACCAACTATTACGACGAGGCGGCGAAAAAATTAATTGATAGCGGAGACGAGTTGTTTGAGTTTCCAGGATTGACAATGTGTGACACTAAAGAAGAATCGAAACGAATTAATCAAGTGCCAGCACCGAAGATGATTATCGCTGGTGCGGGGATGATGAATGGTGGTCGGATTGTGCACCATGCGAAAAGGTATTTGTCAGATGAAAGAAGTACTCTGCTGATTATCGGTTATCAGGCCTCTGGCACACTCGGAAGAAGAATTTTGGAAGGGGAGTCTCCAGTGATGATATATGGCGAACAGGTGCCAGTGCGTTGTCATATTGACGCCATCGGTGCGTTGTCTGCGCATGCTGATCAGAAGAAATTGTTGGATTGGATTGGAGGTGCTAAGATGTTACCGAAAAAAGTTTGTTTGAACCACGGTGAACCTTTGGCTTCTGAGGGGTTGGCCGAACGATTGAATGAAGATTTGGGGGTGAAGGTTGATGTGGCAAGTTTTGGAATGAGTGTGGAGGTGTAAAAAACACAAAACAAAAAGACAGACTAAAATGGTCTGTCTTTTTTCTTCTCAAAATTTTTAAGCTTTTAAAAATTTAGTTGAAGGGTCGATTGTTCATGTCGACCAAGCGCGCTCATCAAAAACCTGATGAGTTGGTTTTGGTTGCTGGGTCTAGCAGCTGCGCTTCTCCGTGCGCAACTCCTCTGCTGGCAAGATCCAGAAAAGTACCTGGGTGACCATCAGGATGGTGGAAACGATGTTGACCGTCTCTTCGGTGAACCATCCCGTGTACCGAAGCAGCAGAACCAGAATCGAGCAGAGGATGCAGTGGATGAAGCAGATCTTCGCGAAGAGCTTGAGATGGTCTGCTTTGTAGAAGATCCACCGGAACTCGTTGGTCGGACCGACCTCCATCCATCCGCCAGTCTTGAGGCACTTCCGCACACTCAGAAAGTGTACGATGAAGGCTAAGAAGCCCACAATCATCCCCTTGACCACCCAGTCGATGTTGCCGAAAAAGTCCAACATACGCCCCTCCCTCCCAACCATTTTTTAGTTGAACAACCGTTTTTCTTATATCGTATTTCAACAAAAATGTCAATGTGCTGTATTGTTTTTTTGGTGATGGTTTGAAAAAACAAAATCCGACTTTAGTAAGTCGGATTTTTGTATGTTATTCTGTCCGTGCTGCCGCAGAATTCAAATTTTAAATTCTATGGCAGGCACACGGACAGAAGGTTTTTCACTTCTTTGTCGTGCACCCGAAGTGGCGGGTGTGAGGGGTAGTGGGGGGGGGCTATCGCTTGTCCGGCACCTCGATGGGCACCAGGGGGTAGTGCCGGTACCCTTCCGGCGTCCAATCCAGTGCTCCAAGCGAGAATGACGTCCCTTCAGCTGGAACCTCTCGGAGTATTCCACCTCCGAAGGGGTCCAGCTTCGTGGCCTTCTGAACAGACTGGACGTTCACTTTGAACGTCCACCCCGCGCCATTGCGCTTGGTGCGCATGACGCGCTCGTCCAGGCCGACGACCTTCCATGTGTCGCCGCTTCTCGCCTTGGCGAAGCGGAGGTCCTGGAAGTCGATGGTAAAGGGCGGATACCTCCTGGACAGCCACCTCCCAACGATGTTTCCGACCACGCACATGACCAAGAAAGACACCCAGGCCCAAACACCTTCCAACATCGCAAAACTCCTCTGCAACGGTTTTCTTCATCGGCGCACGTTACGCCAACAAATACTCACCGACCACGGGCTTGGGGAAAATCGTATTCCCGGCCTCGTTTTTGTTTTCTGTTTAAGAAGTCAAAAATGAGGCTAGGAAAACGTAATGTAAAGAACAAATTAACGTTTAAGTATAGTACAAAAAAGCGGTTTTGTCAATGTACTTTTGCACTTTTTCTGCATCCCCACTTTTTCCCTTGTTTTAGCCATTTTTTCTGTGGATAACTATGGTAAAAAATGTTGACGAGTGTAGGTAAGTGGTGTAAAATGGAATGTAGTGGGGAAAAGTGGTGAAAAACTAATATGTTTATCGGCGAATATTCTCACAATTTAGATGACAAAGGACGCTTGGCCATACCGGTCAAATTTCGTCGTGAGCTCGCCAAAGGGGCGGTTGTTACGCGTGGACTCGACAACTGTCTTTTTTTATACACAAAAAAAGAATGGGAGAAGTTAGCAGAAAAATTAGCCACCTTACCGATCAGCCAATCCAACAGTCGCGCCTTTTCTCGTTTGATGTTGGCGGGAGCGATGGATGTGGAAGTAGACAAGCAAGGCCGGGTAGTATTGCCGGAATATTTGCGCACCTTTGCTGGTTTAAAGAAAAATACCGTGATCGCTGGTTTGTACAACCGTGTTGAAATTTGGGAAGAAAGTAAGTGGACTGTTTACAAACAACAGACCGAAACCAACAGCAACGAGATCGCGGAGAAAATGGCTGAACTAGGAATTTAATATGCGTCATATTCCCGTGTTACTAAATGAAGTGATCGATTCCTTACAACTCAAACCTGGTTTCAAAGTAGTTGATTGCACATTGGGTGATGCTGGACATTCCGAAGCGATGTTAGGGAAAATTGGTCCGAAGGGAAAATTACTTGGTATCGATGCTGACGCTGAATCATTGCTGCGCGCAAAAAACAATTTGTATAGTTTTGCCAGTCAAACCACTTTTGCTCGTAACAATTTTGCCGATTTGAAAAGTACTGCGGAGAAAAATGGTTTTATCCCAGCCGATGCGATTTTGATGGACTTGGGTTGGTCCACACCACAATTCAAAGAACGCGGACGCGGTTTCACTTTTGCCGCCGACGAACCGCTAGACATGCGCTTTGACATTAGTGCCAACGTGCCCACCGCCGCAGAGATTTTGAACACTAACAGTGTCGACGAACTTTACAAAATTTTTCACAATTACGGTGAAGAGAATCTGTCTCTAGAAATTGCCAAAGCGATCGGAGAGTTTAGAAAAAAAATGGAGATCAAAACCACCGGACAGTTGGTGGAGATAGTTTTACAAGTGTACCGTCAGAAATTACACACCGACAAAGAAATCCCGTGGGTGGGCGGAACTCATCCTGCGACCAAAGTGTTTCAAGCTTTGCGCATCGCAGTCAATCAAGAGTTTGAGGTATTAAAACAAGCATTGCCCCAAGCCCTCGAGGTGCTGGGCAAAGGTGGGCGGTTGGCAGTGATAACTTTTCATTCCTTGGAAGATCGAATCGTTAAACAATTTTTTCAGAGAAATGTTCATTTGGTAAAGATGGTAAACAAAAAACCAATTGTGGCCGGAGAAAAAGAGTTGCTGGCCAATCCCAGTGCGCGCTCGGCGAAGCTCCGGGTGGTGGAAAAAATTTAAATAAAAAAATTAAAATTAAAATATGTCACTAAAACGTCGCTTGGAAAATCAATATCAACAATTTACTTTTGCCGTGAAGACCATCACTTTACCAGCTTGGTTTAGTCACTCATTGGTAAAGGCTGGTCTAGTATCAGTCACGATATTGTTTGGCGTTTTGTATCTTCTGCAAACCAGCAACACTGCGACCAGTGGTTATGAAATTCGTAATTTAGAAAAGCAGGCTGACGCATTGTCTGCTGAAATTCAGAAAGTGGAAATTGCAGTAGCAGAAGAAAGTGCTATGCCTAATATTCAGAAACGTTTGTCTTCGGTCGGAATGGTGCCGGTAGAAAAAATCAAATTTGTTGCTTCGGTTGGTGGTGCGGTGGCTTTGCGCTAGTTTTTCACTTTGATGCTTGTCCCACTTACTTCGGTGAGTGGGTTTTTAATTATTAGTAGTTGTTGTGTATTTTGACTTTTTGTTGTATATTATTAAAGTAATTAGACATATGTCCACAGCAGAACTATTAAAAAAGATACAACCCACACTTACCGCCGGCAACGTCCAATTTGCCGCCCTTTTTGGCTCTCGTGCCAAGGGTTCTTTGCGTACCAACAGTGACTACGATTTTTTAGTTCGGTTTGCACCGTCTTTTAAGTATACTGTTTTTGATTTATTGGATCTACGCGACAATTTAAGTCGTAATTTAAAAAAACCAGTCGACGTTATCACCGTTAATGGACTAAATCCTAAAATGAAATCTGAGGTTTACAAAACAATGAAAGTTGTATATGGAAACAGGTAAGCGTGATTATTTATATTTATCACATATTTTAGACGCCATCGGTGATGTGAATAAATTTTTGCGTGGAATTGAATATGCGGATTTTGCTCACAGTGATCTTTTACAAAGTGCAGTGATGCGTAAACTTGAGATTATGGGCGAGGCTACCAAGCGATTGAGCTTAGATTTTCGCAAAACACATGCAGATATCCCTTGGAAGAAAATTGCCGGCATGCGCGACGTCCTAATTCATGATTATTTCGGTGTGGATGCAAAAGCGGTTTGGAATACTGTAAAGGAGGATTTGTCGGATTTAAAGAAGAAAATTACGTTGATTACCAAAATGAATCCAATTATTTAATTCTTGGTTTTCATATTACTTGGTCGTTCGGTTTTTTGTCCACCATTTCTGCATTTGTTGAAACGGTGGTTTCTTCATTTTTATGGGAAATAGTGTATAATAACCCAGACATAAAAAAACATATATGCTTGAAGCAATTAATTTAACAAAAAAATTCGGCGATTTTGTTGCGGTGGACAACATCTCCTTCAAGGTAGAAAAAGGTGAAATTTTGGCGTTTCTTGGACCAAACGGCGCTGGCAAGACTACCACTATTAAAATGTTTACCACCTTGGCGGATCCGACCAGTGGGCATTTAACAATTAATGGTGTTGATCCGGTAAAAGATTCTGATGCAGCGCGTCGATCTTTTGGTATTGTTTTTCAAGATCAGAGTTTGGATGAAGAGTTGACTGCCTATGAAAATGTCCATATTCATACAGTATTGTACGGTCTAAAAAATCCTCAGAGAAAAGAACGGATCGAACAGATGCTGAAGTTCGTTGAGTTGTGGGATCGTAAAGATGAACTGGTTAAAAAGTTTTCTGGTGGAATGCGTCGTCGGTTGGAAATTGCCCGGGCACTGACACATCATCCCAAGATCTTGTTTTTGGACGAACCGACTTTAGGTTTGGATCCGCAGACCCGCAATCATATTTGGGAGTATGTCAAAGATTTAAACAAAAAAGAGGGGATGACGGTGTTTTTTTCCACCCATTATATGGAAGAAGCCGAGCGAGTGGCGGACCGGGTGGTGATTATTGACCATGGAAAAATTATCGGCACTGGAACGCCAGAGGCTTTGAAGCAACAAACTAATACTGCTAGTTTGGAAGATGCGTTTTTGAGTTTGACCGGTCGAGTCATTCGTGATGAAGAAGTGGGGGCAGTGGATAATTTACGCCTGCATCGTCGGGCTTGGACTAAGCAGAAATAACCATATGAGCACTATTTATATTTTGTGGTTAAGACAAATTAAACGTTACCTGCGTTCCAAATCAAGAATTATTGGATCGCTTGGACAGCCACTGTTGTTTTTTATTGCTTTTGGTTTTGGTTTTGGTCCAATTTTTCAAAAAGCCGGCGGAGGAAACTATATCGAATTTCTCGCTCCGGGCATTATCATCATGAGTATTTTGTTTACTGCGGTATTTTCCGGAATTGAAATGATTTGGGACCGCCAGTTTGGTTTCTTAAAAGAAACCTTTGTGGCGCCAGTACCACGTTATCAAATCGTGATCGGTCGGATTTTGGGTGGGGCGACAGTGGCGATGTTACAAGGGTTAATTGTTTTGGTGTTGGTTTTTGTCGCCGGCTTTCGTGTGAGTAATTTTCTCGCTTTGCCGTTGGCGCTATTGATAATGTTTTTGACCGCACTTTTGTTTACTGCCATTGGTACGGCGATCGCTTCTTTCATGGAAGATATGCATGGTTTCCAATTGGTGATAAACTTTCTGATCATGCCGATTTTCTTTTTGTCCGGCGCAATGTTCCCGCTTAGTGGTTTACCCAAGGCGTTGACGGTGGTGGCTTCTTTGGATCCACTGTCCTATGGCGTGGATGGTTTAAGGGGTGCGCTGACTAATGCCGCTCATTTTGGTTTGTCGTTTGATCTGTTTATCTTAGCGGCGGCCTGTGCAGTAATGTTATCGTTTGCAACTTATCTGTTTTCGAAAATTAAGATGTAAGTACTTCTTTGGGGTGGTGTGGTGGGGCAGTCATTTTTCTCTGTCCAAGTTTGTGGTATAATATATCCATCAAATTTACTATGTGGATTCTGATTCTACAACGATTGGCAATTGAGGCAATTCTTGATGTTTTGTATTTCCCGATCTGGTGGTATACAGGCGGTGTTTGGCATGCGCTGATGTTTTGTTTGGATATGTTGAAAGAGGGGAATCGTAATTTTGCACCTGGGGTTTGGTTGCGTAATATTTTTGTACCAATGTATGGTCAGTATGATTGGCAGGGGCGGATCATCAGTTTCTTTATGCGTTTGGCGCAGATTATTGGGCGCACCTTTGCTTTGCTTGTCTGGTTAGTAGTTTGTCTAATTTTCTTTTTAATTTGGTTGGCGTTGCCGCTCGTCGTGGTAGCGGGAATATTAACTTTACGTTAGTATGTTGTTTGAAAAAAAACAACCTTTAAATATTTTAATCTGTTCCACCTGTCGTTCCACCGGTACGGTTAATTTTCGTAGTTGTCCCGAGTGCCACGGATTGGCGATGGGTTTTACAACCCGTGGGAAATTTTTATTTTGGGGTTTCCCTTTAACACGTTATCATCTGGCTTTAAGTAAAGCGCGCCGAATATTTAACAAAGTGCGTTTGATAACGATTTTAATTTTGGGGTTAAATTTTTGGTTTTGGTTTGGTTTTGCGGTTTATCGAGCAGGGAATTTGAATGCACTGGTTGATGCGCTGTTAAAAAACAATATTACTTTATTTAAAACATTACTGCCTTCAATCTATCTGTTTTGGCTAGGAGCGATTTGTTTGCTATATTTTTGGTCATTAGCAGTACGCGGTAAAAAACGTCCAGTAATGGTGGAGAAATTTAACTATAACCTGGCGCCAGTTGATGAACCGAAAGAGTTGGTCTTAAACAATTGGATTGAAGCGCGCAAGATTTCTCGTAGTAGAAAGAAAAACATCGCGGCGGCATATACCGAGGAAGCGCGAATGGTACTAGGCGAGGCCTATCGTCTCACCGATCGCAACGGTTACGATTCGGTCACGCCGGCGCATCTTTTTTACGCCTTGCTTTCGTTTAACCGAATTGCAAACATTTTTATCCGCCTCGGGATTCCGGCGCATACGATTCAGGGTCAGCTGGGTTTAGCCTTAAAAAAAGAACAGACAAAAAACCAGGCAATGCCACTACCGTCAGATGATTTGATGCAGATATTGTTTCAAGCCTATGAAGAAGCATATTTAGCACATCAAGAATACGTTAGTGTTACCGAATTGTTATTGGCGACCATTAAGCAATCTCCGCTGTTGCAAGAAATTCTGTTTGCTTTAAATATTGATAAACAAAAATTACAAAATGTAGTGGAGTGGGTGCGAATTCGTGAGCGGCTTTATCGTGAGTATCAGTCACATCGTCGTTCTTCGTCCGGGCGTAGTAAAAAAGGGATGGACAAAGCCATGACCGCGATGCAAACACCGTTTTTGGACCAATTTAGTGAGGATATGACTTTGAGTGCAATGTATGGCAATGCTGAGCCATGTATTGCGCGCGAAAAAGAATTGGAAGAGATTTTCCGGGTGGTTGAAGGTGGGCAGTCTAATGTAATTTTAGTGGGTGATTCGGGGGTGGGCAAAAAGAGTATTATGGAAGGGTTGTCCGAAAGAATGGTGGCGGACGACGTGCCAGCACGTTTGAAAGACAAACGGTTGGTACGTTTGAGTGTTTCTTCGTTGTTGGCAGGTACTTCACCGGCTGGTGCAGTGGAACGTCTGCTGTCGATTATTTATGAAATCAATCGGGCGGGGAATATTATTTTGTTTGTTCACAATATTCACGATTTAATCGGCGTAACTACCGGTGCTGGTGGTGGGTTGGATGTGGCCAGTTCTTTAGCGGAAAAATTATCGAGCGGACGTTTTTTAACTTTTGCCACTACCGATTCGGATGCTTTTACTAAACATATCACCAACTCGCCTTTGGGTGGAGTATTTACCAAAGTTGAGATTCGTGAAATGGATGAAAATCAAGCGATCCAGGTTTTGGAATCGAAGGTTGGTTATGTCGAATACAAAAACAATGTTTTCTTTTCGTATGACGCGCTAGCCAAAGCGGTTTCTTTATCACGCCGTTTTCTGCATGATGTCTATCTGCCCGGGAGTGCTTTGGAGGTTATGACCGAAACGGCTGCCTATACCCACAACCACAAAGGACTAAACTCGTTGGTAACTGGCGAAGAGGTGGGGGCAGTAGTGGCAGAAAAAACTCATATCCCGGCATCCACAGTATCGTCGGATGAAAGTCAAAAATTGTTAAACTTGGAAACAGAAATGCACAAACGTGTCGTCGGGCAAGTTGAGGCGGTGGATTTGGTGGCCAATGCTTTGCGCCGGGCACGAGCGGAGATTCGTTCGACCAGCCGTCCGATTGCCAACTTTTTGTTTTTGGGTCCGACTGGTGTGGGTAAAACCGAATTAGCCAAAACAATTGCCGAAGTATATTTTGGTGGTGAACAAAGAATGATCCGGCTTGATATGAGTGAATATCAAGACAAGTCTGGTATCTATCGGTTACTTGGTGCGCCCGGTGAAAAAGGCACGGGCATTTTAACAGAAGCCGTGCGTAAAAATCCATTTGCTTTGCTTTTGTTGGATGAGGTAGAAAAAGCCGACAAAGATATTTTGAATTTGTTTTTGCAAGTAATGGATGATGGGCGCTTAACGGATAGTACGGGAAAAGTGGTAGATTTTACCAATGTGATTTTGATTGCCACTTCGAATGCAGGTACCGCCTATGTACAAGAACAATTGCACGCCGGCTTGTCTTCAGAAGCGATTAAAGAGCGGATGTTACACGGCGAACTCGGACAATATTTTCGTCCGGAGTTTTTAAATCGTTTTGATGGGATTGTATTATTTAAATCTTTGGATCGTGAAGCGATTAAAAAGGTGGCCGGCATGATGTTAAAACGGGTGGCAAAAGATTTGGAAGCCAAGGGTGTGGAGTTGAAAATCGAAGAGGGGGCTTTAGAGTTTTTGGCAGATGTTGGGTTTGATCCGGATTTTGGTGCCCGTCCGATGCGTCGAGCGATTCAGGAACGAATTGAGAATCGTTTGGCAGAATTGGTTTTGTCTGGTAAATTAGGGAGACAGGATATTGTGGTAGTAGGCGCTGGAGGAGAAGTGCGAGTGGAGGCCAAGTAGTGCTATGCAAGTTTACAAGACGAAGGCAAAAAAGTTTTCAGGTACAGATTTTCATGAGGTTCACAGCAAGGCTTTTGGTTCGTATACAAAGATAAAAAAGAAATCAAAACGCCGAACTTATATCAGGTCGGCGTATTTTAAGAAGGATAAAATATTTATTGATTTGTTTTGGCACCATTTGTTTGAAAAGGAAAATTGGCGTGATAGGGTGCGGCGTATGAAATATTTTGACTGTGCGTTAGAGCTTATCCAGAACTCATCTTTCAAGCCCAATTCTATCAAAGATCCAAACAAGTCAACGGAGATGCTTTATCGTTTTTATGGCATCACCGCTGACAACGAACTTTTTTGTGTACAGATTAAGGAAAATTTGAAGAAAAAACAAAAATTTTTAATTTCAGTTTTTCCTACCAATGGGCCTAATATGTAAATAAAACAAAAAAGAACTTTCCGCTAAGTGTGGTGTAGAAACCACGGCCGAAAGTCTTTTTCTTGGTTATATGCTACCATATATATGGAGTAATGTCAAATTATGATATATTTTATCGCCGCACTAGTTCTATCGTTAATTTTCTCTGGGCTTGTCAAACGCACCATGCTAAAGTTGCGGATTGTTGACGTGCCGGATGGAACCAGAAAGTTACACCGCGGACCGGTGGCGTTGGGCGGCGGGGTTGCTTTGTTTTTATCGTTTTGGTTAGTAGTGGGGTACATTGTATTTTTTACAAACTTGCTTGGTAAAAATTTAAACCCAGCAGATTTGGTTGGGGTGTTTTTTGGCAGTCTACTTTTGCTCATTATTGGTCTGTGGGATGACAAGAAAAATATTTCGGCGCGGTGGCGATTACTAGCAACAGTGGCAGCAGTGCTGATGGCCGTTTTGGGAGGAGTGGGGATTGATAAAATCACTAACCCATTTGGCGGAGTTTTGTCTTTAGGAAATATTTTGTTGTTGGCGGATGTTTTGGTTTTTTGTTGGATTTTGGGAATGACTTACACAGTCAAGATTTTAGATGGGCTAGATGGCTTGGCTACCGGTATTACCGCAATTGGTGCTTTGGTAATTTATGGTGTAGCCAGTGGGGAACGTTGGCATCAGCCGGATATGGCATTGCTCGCGTTAGTTTTTGCCGGTGTCTGTTTGGGCTTTTTGTTTTGGAATTTTTCTCCTGCCAAGATTTTTCTCGGTGAAGGCGGGGGATTGTTTTTAGGATATATCTTGGGTGTGTTGGCAGTAATTTCTGGCGGTAAAATTGCCACAGCACTTTTGGTAATGGCCATACCGATTTTAGATTTAATCAGAGTGGTGATCATCCGTTTTCGCCGGGGTCAGCCGATTTTTCAAGGCGATCGGGAACATTTGCATTTTTGGTTACGTGATCATGGTTTTTCGGAAAAGACCACTGTGCTCGGATTGTATGCCGTTGCCATTATCTTTGGTTCGTTAACTTTATTTTTACAAAGCATTGGTAAACTAGTCGCACTCTTATTTTTATTTTTGTTAATGGGTATCGTCGCCTTAGTTATTCAAAGCAAAAAACCATATGTCCAAAAGTGAAAACGAAACCGGAGGCAAAAAGCCAAGTTGGCAGGTTGTTTTTGTTTTGATCATTATCGCCCTAGCCATCGGTTTAAAACTTTATTCATATTACTGGCCAAAGGCGGAAATCAAAGTTAGCGGCGAGCTGTTAAAAGTTTTGGTAGCCAAAGATTACAAGCATTTGGTCAAAGGGTTGAGTGGACGCAAAGATTTGGGTGGTTATGACGGTATGTTGTTTGTTTTTGGGAACAGTAGCCAACATACGATGGTGATGCGTGATATGGAGTTTTCAATTGACATTATCTGGATTGATAAAGGGCAGATCGTGGATATTGCTCCGAGCGTTCCAGTTGAGCCCGGAAAGACTGAAGGGGAGTATTTCCCTTATCTCGCCCGTAGCGCTTCTAGCCACGTTTTAGAGGTGCCAGCAGGGACCGCTGTAAGGCAGGGTTGGAAGATTGGGGACAAGGTGGATTTCTACCCTTGACTTTTAGTGGCTTTTCCTGTATATTATGAGCACTTAGCACTCAATTATTAATAACTATTATTATGTTAGCTGTTATTGCTACCGGTGGAAAACAATATTTGATTAAAACCGGCGAAGAAATTAAAATCGAAAAACTACTTGCCAAAGAGGGTGAGACAGTAAAATTTGAAGAAATTTTACTTACTGCCAATGATGACGGTTCAAACGTCAAGCTTGGTAAACCGTTTGTTGAAGGCGTGAGCATCACCGCAACGGTGGTAAAGCAAGGCAAAGCTAGAACTGTGCGCGTGGAGAAATTCAAACGCAAAGTCCGTTACCACAAGGTGTATGGTCACCGCCAACCTTTCACTGCAGTAAAGATTGCCTAAAAGAAATTTTCAAAATCATCCGCCAACAAGTGGGTGATTTTTTGTTTTAAAATATTGTTTTTGGGTTGGTGGGGTGGTATAATAAAAGCCAGCTTAAGACATAAGATTTCATATATGAATAGCGAGAGAGGGCACTCTTTCTTGCCGGTAGAAAAAATTAAAAAGGAGTCTGTGGGTGATCGTTTTAATGGGGCAGTGGTAAAAGAGATGGAAAAAAAATTTGATGCTACCCATGATGTAACTGGTGATTATTTTACCCATGCTTTTCCTTTTGATAATTTGGCGAGTATTGTAAATGTAGGTGGGTTGGTTACACCAAATGAATTAAGGAGGAGAAAGGTTGGTTTTAAGAGGGGGAGCGATGCTTCTTTCGGGTCAACGATATTCTTTTCTAAAAATGAAATTCAGGGTTACAGTATTTCACAGATGGGAGATAAAAAAGATAAGGTTATTTCTGCTGCGATTCTCGTTCCAACACAAGAGTTTCATAGGGTAAGTAGAACAAGAAATGATTTGGTTGGATCGCATGTGTTTAAAGAAGGCGACTATCGAGACCCAAATGCGAGGTCTGTTTCTAATGAATTTCCTTTATATACAGAACATGCATATATGGTTAGTGATCGAGCAGTTCGTGCAGCTGAAGAAATATCACAAAAATTACTAAAACAAAAAATTGACAGAAGTAAGAATCTGTTAGATAAAATAATCGCACAAGCAGAGGCAGATTTTAAGGATGGAGTTGAAAGTTTGTCTGCCATCTCTGTGAACGAACGAGACAGTGTCATGAAGGAACTGGGTAGAGGTTATCATTTTGACGAAAACCCTTTTGTTTATTCGGTAGAACGAGGGATAAAAGAATTAGAAAATTTGATTCAAACAAAAGAAAAAGCTTTTAAAGATTTAGAAATTGACTGTGGTTTTCAAAAAGAGACTATTCGGTTTTTTTTAGATCAAAAAAAGCCGAGTTTCTTACAAAATGTTGTTGAAAATTTGGGGTTTAAAACTAGGCGTCAATCAGATGTGGTAGGATTAGAAAAACAAGCGAAGGAGCAAGATGGAATTTTAGTTTCTGCCCAGGAAGAAATTGCCAAATTGAGAGAGCAGTTGTTAGAAAGTAAACAAAGGTATGAGCAGTTAAAGGTTGCTTACAAATTATTGATGGAAAAAAGAAGGGCGATAGGTGTAGCTCAACGTGCTTATGATAATAGCGTCAATGAGTTTAAAAAATATTATAGGACAGAACCGGAGTATGATATGTTCGGTATAAACGCACTTGGTGAAGGTTTTTTAAAGGTGCTAAGTCAAATGAGAAAAGCTTATGGGGTTCCAGAGCTTGAAAGGGTAGCTAAAGTAAATATTGATCATTCTATAATATTAGTTGAAATTGAAGGGGCAGAGGATGCTGTAAAAGCAACAGAAAATAAACCGGGTTTACGTTCTAGAATTATTTTATTTGATGGAAAAAAACTCTCAAAAGAAATAGAGGATAGAGTTTCGAAGGATGACCACAGTTTAGGAGATAGTGTGGATGTTTTAAATATATTAACCAAAACAGAGGATGGCTTTGCAATATTAAAAGCAGCACAGTCTGGGTCAGTAGGAGGCCAAAAGTTAAATGGCCTTATTTCGTTAGCAGATTATTTAGTTGATCAAAAAAAATTTAATTAAATATTTTAAAAATTATGACCACCTACACTTGGTATCAACAGCTCATTAAACCATCCTGGGCTCCACCATCATATTTGTTTGGTCCGGTTTGGTCGGTGTTGTATGTTCTGATCGCGATTTCTTTTGGCAAAGTGTTTCTGATGTTTTTTGGCAAACAAATTAAGTGGTATATACTTTTACCGTTTGTATTGAATATCATTTTTAACCTAATTTTTACCCCCATCCAATTTGGGTTGCAGAATAACTATCTAGCGGCTTTAGATATTTTATTGGTACTTGGTACCTTGATCTGGGCGATGGTGGCAATTTTTCCTTTTATGCGTTGGGTGACTTACCTGCAGATTCCATATTTGTTGTGGGTTAGTTTTGCGACGGTTTTGCAATTGACGATTACGGTGTTGAATAGATAAAAGATGAAGAGCTTGATTAAGAAGAAAATATTATTAGCCGGTAACGAAGTCGAATACCTATTACAAAAAAGTATTCGGGCTGGGCGCATGCGTCTGTCGGTTGGATTCGGAGCGGTTGTTACTGTGACAATTCCGTGGTATTTCAGTGAACGTAAAGTTGAGATGTTTTTGCGCGACAAGGCGGGGTGGATTTTAAAGAAGATGGCGCATTTTAAAAAGATTGGTAACGTAGTTAGAATTGGTGGAGGAAGAAAAGACTATTTAAAACACAAAGAACAGGCGAGACAGTTGGTGTTGCGAACGATTGAAGATATAAACAAAGACGGACAGTTTGTGTTTAATCGCATTGCCATCCGAAACAACAAGTCGCGTTGGGGTAGTTGCTCAAAAAAAGGAAATTTAAATTTTAATTATCGGATTATTTTTCTACCTGAACATTTGGTAAAGTATCTAGTGGTGCATGAACTGTCTCACTTAAAAGAATTTAATCATTCACATCGTTTCTGGAATTTGGTGGGGGAGTATGTGCCGGATTACAAAAAAGTAACGAAAGAATTGAAGAAAAATATATTTTAATATTTAATAGTGTAAATATATGAAAGGTTTTTTAAATTTTATTCGTGAACAAGGAGTGGTTGGACTGGCAGTCGGTTTTTTATTAGGCGGAGCAGTATCTCGAACAGTGACTTCTCTGGTGGACAATGTAATTAATCCATTAGTCGGTTTGTTACTGGGCAAGGTAAGTTTGGTAGATCGAGCTGTTGTTTTTGGTAATGCTTCTTTAAAGTATGGTGCATTCATTTCTTCGATCATTGATTTTGTTATTATCGCTGCAGTTATCTACTTTGGTATCAAATTGATAGGGATAGATCGGTTGGATAAAAAGAAGGAATAATTTTTTAAATTATTTTAAAATCACTCAATTTGTTTGGGTGATTTTTTGTTGACAGATAATATGTGATGTGGTGTAATATTTCAGGCTTCTTTCTTCGAGGAGGGAGAAAGTGTCTAGTAAAAAGTCTCCGTTGAGGCTGGAGCTGGAGGAGAGCCTTACCTTAGAAAAGTTGAAGTTCGTGTTCGAAGAGGGTAGGGGTGTATTCCTTCATGACTGGGAAGGGCTGATCAAGAGCCATCCTCGCAAGAGGGGCGTGGTCGCGAGGTATCTCGCGACGGTCGTTGGCAGTCATGTCCAGATGCCCGTCGAGGTGACGGGTTGGACTAGTGCCGGCGAAGGACGATATCAGCTGCACTACAAGCTGATCTGAAGGAGGGTGGCGAGTTGGAAACTCGCAATTACCCCCGAACGCGCGAACCTGCTCTTCGGGGGTTCGCTTTATATAAACCCAAGAGACGATAAAACAACAATTTTAAAACCGCCCCAGTTGGAGCGGTTTTGTTTTTTTACTGATGTCGATGCTTCAATGCGTTCCCCAGCGTAATCTCATCCGCATACTGAATATCACTCCCCGTCGGCAACCCACGTGCTAAACGTGTTGTTTTTATCTTAGGAAATTTTTCTTTTATCTCCTTTTCCAAATACATCATGGTAGTCTCTCCCGCCATATCAGGATTAAGCGCTAAAATCACTTCTTGTATTTCCGTACTTTTTAATCTTTCCAGTAATTCCGATATTTTTAGATTACCAATCTGGTCTAGGTCAGTTGCGTCAATCGTCCCGCGTAAAATATGGTAAGTGCCTTTGTATTCACCGGTACTTTCTAATACAGGTACGGCCTGTGGATCGGACACCACGCAAATAATATTTTTCATTCGAGTTTTATCTTGGCAAATTGGACAAGGATTGGTGTCGGAGAAATTCCAACAGGTTTCGCAACTTTTTACTTTAGCTAGAAGTTCTTCCAGTGAGTTCACCGTCTCCATCACTTCTTTTTTACCGGAGTTTAACCAATAAAAAACAAACCTTTCCGCGGTGTGTTGACCAACGGAAGGAAGTCTTTTCAAGACGGCAATCAATTTGTCAATTGAAGGCGAGTACATGTTAACTTAGGCCGGGAATATTGAAGTCACCGGATTTTTGCATCTTCATCGCGATGGTGCGTTGCATTTTTTTCAAAGCGTCAGCGTGTGCTTCTTTGATCGCATTTTGTAATTTTTCTTTTTTGTCCGGTGTTAACATTTCATCATCAATTACAACTGCGGATAGTTCCAAATTACCATTCATTGTTAAAACAACTTTATCGTTAGCGGTACGGACAGTGACAGATTCATCCGCCAACAAGCTTTGCATTTTTTTACCTTGTTCACGTAAATCTTTAAACTGTTTTAATTTATTTAGCATTGACATATTTTTTAGTTAAAATTTAATATTATTAGTATTCTATTGATGCCCCAGCAGAATCATCCGGCGGTCGGGGAGCGTGATTTTGTTGACCTGGTCGGATAAAAGCCGACTTTGGTTTCAAGGCTGGGGGTGCAGCGGGTGCAGCTGGTTTGTTAACGTAGGAGTTGTCCAAATTTCTAAATGACGCAAACTGTTCGTTAAAAACACATTTTACTATACCAGTCGGACCATTTCTGTGTTTGGCGATATGAATTTCGGCAATATTTTTTTCATCGGGTGAAACATCCTCCGGACGATAGTTGCGATCGGCGGATTTTCGGTAGATGAATAATACCACATCTGCGTCCTGTTCGATAGACCCAGATTCACGCAAGTGTGAGAGTTTTGGAATAGCCGGCGTGCTTTGTTCTACCACACGTGACAACTGAGACAGGGCCAAAACAGGAATACTTAATTCGCGGGCAATACCTTTTAAACCGCGGGTAATTTCTGCCACTTCTTGCACACGATTGTCGCCTCCGCCTTTTCCTTTTGATTCCATCAACTGCAAGTAGTCGATAACGATCAAGCCCAAACCATGCTCAGCCTGCAAACGGCGAGCTTTTGTTCTGATCTGCATGATGTTCACGTTGGGGGAGTCATCAATAAAAATCGGGGCTTCAGAAAGCGAACCAATCGCATGGCCAATGCGCGGAAAATCATCAGAATCGGGACTGTCGGAAAGTTTGCCGGTACGCAAACGCCAAAGATCAATGTTGGCTTCTGAACACAACATACGATCTACCAACTGTTCCTTGCTCATTTCAAGAGAAAACAAACCCACTGGTATTCTCAATTTGGAGCCGATGTGTCTGATCATATCCATCGCCAGAGCAGTTTTACCCACACTCGGACGAGCAGCCAAGATAATCAAATCGGATTTTTGTAAACCAGCCAGAAGATTGTCTAAACCGGTGAGACCAGTTGGCACACCGCGTAGCTTGCCTTTGTTTTTGTGTAGTTCGTCAATGCGGTCAAAGGCATCAGCCAAAACGCCGCGGATGGGAGTAAAAGTTTGTTTAAAATATATTTGTGAAACACCAAACAAATGTTGCTGGGCTTCGTCCAAAACATCTTCAATTTCATTACTTTCATTGTAACCTAAACGGATAATCTCATGTGAAGCATTCAAAAGACGGCGACGAATGGCTTTGCGATGAACGATGCGGGCGTAGTTTTCAACATTTGAAGCGGTTGGTACGGTGTTGGCCAAGGTGGCTAAGTAGCTGCGCCCACCAACACTATCTAAAGAATTTTTTTCTGTTAAACGATTGCTCAAAGTCAATAAGTCAATGGAATCGTTGCGCGAATACATTTCCAAAATCGTTTCGTAAATTCTTCCGTGACTTTCTTTATAAAAATCATCCGCGCGAGTGGTGTCGGCAATTTTTAATAGGGCCTCTTTATCCAAAAGAATTGAACCCAAAAGAGACATTTCTGCTTCCAGACTTTGGGGTGGTATTTTTTCGATGTCGTTGTTGTCGGACATAGTTTTGTTTGCCCGTATATGTTAACTCAAAGAGGGTGTTTTAAGCAAGGCGGGGGTGGGGGTGAATTGTGATTAAAATGTGTGTATATAAAGTTGTAGCCGCGACGGGTATCGCGGCTACTTGTTTCCACGGGACTTGAAACGGGGGGTGATGTCGCTGATTAAGCGTCTGATGAGGTCGGCGGCAATGGGGAGGATCGGGGTGTGGTGCTTTTCGGTCGTTTGGTGCTTCGCCTTTTTTTCCGCGTACGATTTCCAGGAAAGCGGAATCGAAGCGAGGAAGGTGAACACACCGACAGTGCCGATCACGCTGGTAGGCTCGTTGATGGAGCACATCATCAGCATGATTCCAGCGGACTGCAAGATCATCTTGATCTTCCCGGAGAGGGTAGATGCAAGTGCTCGTGTGTCTGGGTGGTTTTGCACCACCTCGTAGGCGAAGTCGGCCAGGCGAATCTTCGTCAGCTTGACCTCCAGATAGGCGAAGCCGAAGAAATCTGTCGCAAGGACGACCCAGTACCACCACTCGACGGGGATGCTGTCTGCTACCACAAGGGCAATGATCACGACGGCGAGGCTGAATTGCGAGAGCAGTGTCAGAATCTGCGCTTTGTCAGCCAGCGGGTCTGAGACCTTGCCCAGTGCGGTGCAGTTCCGTCGGTAGCGTGCCAGCGCTCCGTCCAGAGCGTCTAGCAGCAGGGTGAACAAGAGTGCCACCACTCCGAGCCAGATCAGCACGTTGCTGTTGAGCACTGCCCCCAGAAGAAACAGCACGAAGACAAAAGGCGTCATCGGCAGCACTCTGAAGACAGTGATCATGTTCGGCGTAATCCACACTGGAATGATCTTGCAGATCGGTTCCAGCAAGCGGTCGAAAATCCCAGCCGGGAATTCCGATGTGCCGTTGTAAACGGCATTTTTCAAGTCCATGGTTTTCCCTCCAATCAACTGATGGGAATAGTACAGGCGCTTTGCCTTTTTTGTCAACATTGAGTATAATCTATATGTATGAATCAATGGAAACAATTGCTTAAACCGGTAGTTTTTTTGTTAGTGTTTTCGATTTTAATATTTCTTTCTTGGTCAAAATATTTACCACAATTTTTTGGTATCTTTTTTGGGTTAATATTATTCTTCCGTATTGCCTCCTGGTGGCGTCATTCTCTCGGAGAAATGTTTGATATTCCACTGCGTTCTTTCCGGGCTTGGGTTTTCTCTGTCTTTTGGACGTTAGTTAATATCGGCACGTTTGCTGGAGTTGCCCTGTTCTTTGGTCGGTTGGATGCGTTGACTGGTTCACTCGGTCTATTCTTTAGTGGTCTAGTGGCGGTAATATTTAAAAAATATAATTTCACTCGTGAGTCACGAACTATTGAAGTAGATGTTAAGGAAGAACGACCGTTAGACAAAATTTTAGTTTTGGTTTATTTGGTGCTGTTTTTTATCGGTCTTAATATTTTGGTGCACGCCAAAACCGGTTTGGTTGTCTCAACACCATGGCAAGTGATTCCGGAAAATTATTTAATAATATATTTTCTTGCCACCGCCGCACTTCTACGTATTCTTTTTTCTGAATTGTCTGCCAAAGCAACTTTGGTGTTGATTGTTTTTCATACTTTTTTAACTGTCTCGTATTTAGCCTTTACTCATGAATTGTTTTATGGCGCTGACATCTGGCGTCATCTGGCAACCGAAAATGCCATTATTCAAAGTGGTGGCTGGCGTGATGCGGTGGTGACGGGTGTACAATCGGTATTTGATTTTGGTAAATTATCTTACGCCCAGTTTTTGTCACTCGGCGTTGTTCTCAATCAAGTATTTGGTTTGGATCTTATTTTCATCAACAAATGGTTACAACCAATACTGTGGGCGTTTGTATTTCCAGCTTTGATGTTTTCTTTTGCTCGTGAAATGGGGGCAGACAAAAGAGGGGGATTGCTCGCCGCGATTTTTGGTCTTTTGCCTTTTGCTTTACAGGCGTCTGGGTCTTTTGCTCTGCCGGTAAATTTTGGCTTTTTGGTGTGGTTGTTTTTGGTTTGGTTGTTGTTAAAATTCATGCACGAGCGCTTGAAAATTCAGGCAATATTTTTAATTACTTTTGGTGCGTTATTAATTTTTAGTTACTCTTTGTATTTTGTCCTTTTTTGGCTTTTGTGGTTTGTGTTAGAGATTGCACGAGCAACGGGTGAGTGGTCACGTTGGAAAAAAATATTAACGAGTCTTGGTTTGTTCTTGATTGTTGCCGTTTCTATACCAGCTATAGAGTTGATATTTAATTTTGGTCATTTGCCTCGAACTTGGGATTTGCTATCAGGATTAAAACAATTTTTTGGCAACTTGTCCGGTTGGTATTTGGCTTTTGGTCCACGGTCGCATGATATTGCTACCGGTAATATTCTATTTAATCAAACACCGGCAATGGCCTTTGTTCCCAATTTTCTAACTGTCGATCGCTATTGGTTAATCGCCGCTGCATTAGTTTTTTGGCTTTCCAGTTTGTTTGGTTTGATAAACGGTTTAAGGAAAAAAGATTTTCGTCTCAACGGTTTGGCTCTACTGATCGTCGGTTTGTTCTTTGGATATTTTTTCAGTCGTTATCTAATGGTGGGCGACAATATTTTAGCACGTCGTTTAGAGGTGGTATTAGCATGTCTGTCGGTATTTTTCGGTGCCCGATTTTGGATGGGGGTGTTTCTTAAAAAGCAAGAATTTTTTGCGCGCTTCCGCTATGTGGGTTTGATAATGGTGGTGATATTTAGTGCGGGTGCAATTACGGCTTCATATTCACTCGGACCAGATACCAAGACTGTGAGTAGTGACGAATATCAGGCAGCGCAATATATTTGGCAACAAGTTTCGTCGGATAACAAATTTTGTGTTTTAGGTGATACTTATCCGCTCCTAGCGCTAGAAGCAGAGTCAGCCAAGAAAGTAGTGGGCGGCGGTTTTCCAATTGACACCAACTTTGGTCAGCCAGAGCGGGTGCAATTGTTTAAAGATTTAACAAATCGGTCGGTAGAAAATGTTTTGACTGACGCAAAGATATTGATAGACACAAAGAGCTGCTGGTTGGTATTTTCAGGTGATAACGGGAAAGTTAATTTGCGTTATGATAAAAAGAATATTCAAAAAGTTTTTGGTGATGTAATAATATTTAAAAATTAATTTTAATATGTCCGACTGTATCTTTTGTAAAATTGTCGCCGGAGAAATTCCCAATCATACGATTTACGAAGACGAAAACTTTCTAGCTTTCCTGGATGTTTTTCCGCACGCTCTGGGGCACACGGTGGTGATACCCAAAGTGCATCGTCATAATTTTATGGAGTTAAACGACTTGGAAATAGAAAAAATTATGTTGGCGGTAAAAAGAGCGATGGAAAAAATTAAGGCAGTTTTAAATCCAGATGGTTTCAATGTGGGGTGGAACGATGGTCCGGCAGGTGGGCAAGTGGTACCACATCTGCATGTGCACATTTTTCCGCGATATGAGGGTGATGGTGGTACAAGCGTCCATTCAATTATTAAAAATCCCGGCGCTATTTCCGTTGCGGAAGTAGCCGAAAAGTTTAAAATATAAACAAAGATTAAAAATATGCTAAAACGTTGGAAAAAAATTTCTTCACAACTTAAAGAGGATAATACCTTCTGGAAATATTCTTCGGATATTTTTGAACTGCCCAGTGGTGAACGACAGGAATATTTTTATGGCGAGATTAATGACGGGGCATTAGTTGTGCCGGTATTAGACGATGGTCGGTTGGTGTTGGTAATGCAATATCGATATTTGCGCGACAAACAGAGTGTTGGTTTTCCCAAGGGAAGGTTGCTGAGTGGTGAATCCGCCCAGGTGGGAGCGGAACGAGAGATGCGTGAAGAAATTGGTTTTACTTCTTCCAATTTTGTTAAGACTGGTTCGTTTGACAGTTTAGATAGTCACTTCAAAGAAACGATGCATATATTTGTGGCGGATGAATTGTCGCAGGTGCCCAAACCACCAGCCGAAACCACAGAAGATGTTGAAGTGATTATTCGTCGGGTTGAAGAATTTGAAGAAATGATTCGCCGCGGTGAAATTTGGGATGGACACACCTTGGCCGCTTGGACTTTGTCTCGTGAACAGGTGTTAAAAAAGATTTATGAACGACAGCAACAGCAAAGTTAAGATTGCTTGGTGGGGGAAACATTTTGGTGAAGAGCCACCACTCGTGGGTAGTAAAGATCAAGGTGCAGGTGGAATGTTCTTTTCTGGCTGTAATTTGCGCTGTGTTTTTTGTCAGAACAAACAAATTTCTCAAGAAAATCTCGGTCGCGATTATTCAATTGAAGAATTGGTGGAAATGATGTTAGTGTTACAAAAGCGGGGAGCGGTAAATATCGATTTGGTTACGCCGACAATTTGGTGGCAACAAATTAAGGCGGCGATTATTTTAGCCAAAGAAAAAGGTTTAACCATTCCAATTGTCTGGAATTCCAATGGCTATGAAGCGGTGGAAATTTTGCAAGAGATGAAAGGGTTAGTGGATATTTATCTGCCTGATTTTAAATACAGTGACGACGAATTAGCGTGGAAATATTCGGGTATTAAAAAATATTTGGCAGTAACAAAAAAAGCGATTGAAGAAATGTATTCTCAAGTTGGTTTGTTTAAAGAAAACAATGAGGTGGGGGAGAGTGGTTTGATTGTTCGCCATATGGTGTTGCCAGGGGCGGTGGAAAACAGTTGTCGTGTGTTGGAAGAGTTGGCTAGTATCGATACGCGCATACATGTTGCCTTGATGAATCAATATTGTCCGTTGTATGGAGCCAAAGATTTTCCGGAGATTGATCGAACGATAACGACCGAAGAATATGAGCTGGTGTATAACAAACTATTGGAGCTAGGATTTACCAACGGTTGGGCGCAGGGGGAAGAGAGCCCAAATAACTTTGTACCGAATTTTAACAAACCAGATCCGTTTAATTAGTTTTAGTGATTAAACAATAAAATTGTGGTATAATATTCTTATGGAAGAAAATATCCCAACAAATCCTGTTTCGTCAGCGGCGGAACCAGAGCAATCCGATATTAACTATTTCGGGTTGGTTAACTATCGCAACCAAAACCGTAAGTTCGGTATCAAGACTGATGATCGTCGCCGACATATGTATGTTGTCGGTAAAACCGGTATGGGTAAGACGACGATTTTGGAGAACATGGTTTTGAATGACATCTACGCCGGACACGGCGTTGGTTTGGTTGATCCGCACGGTGACTTTGCCGAAAAAATTATCGACTATATCCCAGCCAATCGTATTAATGATGTGGTATATTTTAATCCGGCGGATATTGATTTCCCGATTGGTTTTAATATTTTGGAAACTGTTAAAGCCGAACACAAACATTTGGTAGCTTCCGGTTTGATGGGAGTATTTAAAAAGATCTGGCCAGATGTTTGGAGTTCGCGTATGGAATATATCTTAAACAACACTCTGTTGGCGTTGTTGGATTATCCCGGTACGACTTTACTTGGTATCAATCGCTTGTTAGCGGATGCTGATTATCGCAAGCGGGTGGTGCACAATTTAAAAGATCCGGTAGTAAAAGCTTTTTGGCAAAATGAGTTTGCGGCTTACAATGATAAATATCGTCAGGAAGCCGTCGCGCCTATCCAAAACAAAATTGGTCAATTTCTGTCTGCTTCGGTTATCCGCAATATTGTGGCACAGGTCAAATCGCGAATTAACATTCGTGAAATCATGGATACACAAAAAATATTTATCATGAATCTTTCCAAAGGAAGAATAGGTGAAGATAATTCGCGCTTGCTCGGCGGCATGTTGATCACTAAAATTCAGTTGGCGGCGATGGAGCGCGTTGATATTCCAGAAAAAGATCGTAAAGATTTCTTCTTGTATGTTGATGAGTTTCAAAATTTCGCGACCGAAAGTTTTGCCAACATCCTATCTGAGGCGCGTAAATATCGTTTAGATTTAACCATGGCACATCAATACATGGAACAGTTGGATGAAATGGTGCTAGCGGCAGTTATCGGTAACGTTGGCAGTATTATCACTTTCCGAGTTGGTTCGACGGATGCGGAAATTTTAGCTAAAGAGTTTATCCCAACCTTCGTGGAAGAAGATTTGGTGAATTTACCAAAGTATCATATCTATCTTAAATTAATGATCGACGGTATCGCTTCACGGCCGTTTTCGGCTTTGACGTTGCCGCCAATTGCCAAGACGACTCACAGTGAAGAAAAAGTAGTTAAAGTTTCGCGCGAACGCTATGCAGTGCCACGGGCGAATATCGAAGACAAGATCGCGCGTTGGAGTGGAATGGTAATTATCCCGGATGAGGACGCGAGTGAATTAGAAGTGGATGAAGACGAGGAGATGTTTGGAAAGATGGAAAAAAAGGTGGAACCGAAGACAGAGTCGAAGGTGGAGAAAAAAATTCCGTTAGAGGTTAAGCCAACAGCAGAAAACAAACCAGAGCCTCGGATTGAACCGGCGGTGGCGCAAGTGGTGCCAAAGCCAGTGGTGGTCGTACAGAGTGCTCCAATGCCACAGGTGAATCGAGGGTCCAATGGTTCTTCGTTTGGTAATCAAAACTCTCAATCTGCTGGCGGGGGTAACAGGAAAAAGAAAAAGAAGAAACACAATAATAATCCGGGAAGTGGGGCACCGGTATCTTTAGTTGATACTAATCAAAAAGGGCTTTCATTGAGCAGTCTAAAACCCAAGCTTGGACCAGAGACAATTGGTCTACTGCCCAAAGAGCAGCACGAAAATCCGCCGATTGTAAGATCGCAACCTTCCAACCAACAACCCCGTCAACCAATTACGATTTTACCGGATACTGTGAAGAAGGTAGAAGAAAATTAATGTTGTTTTGTTCGTATGAGATCCCTGATGCTGCATGTAAATAAATTCGCTGTTAATGTTGTAGAAGAATCTAAAAGGCCAAAGGGTATTAGTCCGGAAAAAAGAAAATCTGATTCTGAAGAAATGGGTCAGTGCCTTGTGGTATTTTTTTGTGTAGAAGAAGGCGACAGTAAAAAGCAGGTTGAAAAGATGTTTAAAGAAATTTTAAAGACTACTGACGAAGTTAAAACAAAAAAAATAATGATCTCTCCTTTTGTCCACTTGTCAAAAAATATTGCCAAACCAGAAGTAGCCAAGGATCTTTATGAGAAACTTGTAGAGAAATTTGTCGGTTTGGATTTTGTAGTCAAGTCATCGCACTTTGGTTATCACAAAAGTTTACTGCTTGATATTAAAGGATATCCCGGGTCGTTTCGTTATCGAGAGTTTTATTAATGTGGTTACGATATGAATCAAAAGTTATTTCGTTTTGAAGTAGATCAATCCATCAGAGTCGAAGAATTATCGGGTGATACTATCGTAGCTTTGGCTAATACCGAAAGAAAGTTTACGGTCATCCTTACAGCCAAGGTTAAGAAGAGGCTGTATGAGCGATTTAGGTGCTTGGGTCAACCAAAGCGTTTTGCCCCTAAAGTTTTTTCTGCTTTAATTATTTTTATAATTAAAAATTCTGGTTTAAAATTTACTGAACTAGTTATTGACATAGAATATCCTGGGTACGAAATTTTAATAACAAATTGTTTATCAAAATATTTTCCAGAACTACTGGTGTATTTTAGTGTGATCGGGAAAAAGTCGCCGGCGCATTACGCTGCTTATGGGGTCCATACGAAAAAAAGTATGGCCGATGTGGCAGTAACCTTAAAAGAGATTTTGAAATTAATCTGATGAAAAACAAAAAAGACCCCCAGAATTGTTACACATTTAGACTAGCTAAACGATTCGCAATCCACAAGGATCAATTTCTATAATTATTCTAACAAATTTCCTTTTTTTTGTCAATATGCCCAAAACATCCCACATAAAATTTTTCAAAAACATTTCCAAAAGTGATGTTAATATTGCTGGTGGCAAGGGGGCATCACTCGGTGAAATGACCCAAGCAAAAATTCCGGTGCCCAATGGTTTTGTAATTTTAGCGGCGGCCTTTGATCGGTTTTTGGAAGAGACACAATTAAAAGAGGAGATTGCAGCACGTTTAGCAGCAGTCAATCCAGACGATGCCAACTCGGTGGATAAGGCGAGCAATGTTATCCGCGATGCGATTCACGATCGATCCATGCCTAAAGATTTGGAAAAAGAAATTTTGGCAGGATTTGCAAAATTGGACACTAAATTTGTTGCGGTGCGTTCATCGGCTACGGCTGAGGATTCGTCGGTGGCCAGTTGGGCAGGGGAGTTGGAGAGTTATTTAAATACCGATAAAAAGAATTTGATTGAACGGGTGCGTCGTTGTTGGTCTTCGCTCTATACCCCGCGGGCCATTTTTTATCGTTACGAAAAAGGGTTGATTGATCACTATGTTTCAGTCGCGGTGGTGATACAAAAAATGGTACAGTCAGAAATTTCCGGTATTGCTTTTACCGTTCATCCGGTGACGGAGGATTATGATCAGATGATTATTGAAGCGGGATATGGGCTGGGTGAAGCGATTGTATCGGGACAAATCACTCCAGACAGTTATGTGATTAGTAAAAGCAGTATGTCGATTGTGGACACTTATGTTAGTTCGCAAACGCGACAGCTGATTCGTAAAAAATCTGCCCAGAGCAAAGGAGACAAAGAAAACGCCTCCAATGAATGGGTGGAGTTAGGTAAAAAAGGTGAAAAACAAAAAGTGGAAAACAAAAAAGTTTTAGCTTTGGCGAAAGTGTTTAAAAGAATTGAAGATCATTACAAGTTCCCTTGTGATATCGAATGGGCAATGGAAAAAGGGAAAATATATATTACCCAAAGTAGGCCGATTACTACTTTAAGTAAGTAGAAGATGGTTAAAATACATCTGAAAACCACCCATTGACTAAATCATATTTTTGTGCTATAATGTCACCAATTAGTGGGCAATGTAGTAAGGGCCTTTAAAGCCAACAGGACGTTCCCAATATATCCAGGCTGGATTAAAACCAGTCGGAGGTCGAATTTTATCTATCTCAAACAACATTTTGGGAACAAAACAATCAAAAATATATGGCTTTTGGTACTGACAGACAAATGTTTGATGTTGATCTTACCTGCGCTAAATGCGGGGCTCACATCTCTCAGTTGCCTTTTCAACCATCTGGTGATCGACCGGTTTACTGCTCTGACTGCAACCGTGCTTTCCGCCAGAATCGTCCTGACGATCGTGGTAGCCGTGGTGGTAGTTTTGGTGGACGCTCAGCTGGCCCTCGCCAGATGTTCAGCGTTAACCTAAGCTGCGCTTCCTGCGGAACTGCGATTACCCAATTACCTTTCCAGCCAACTGGCGATAAACCAGTTTACTGCCGAGAGTGTATGCAGGCTCGTCGTAACGACTAATTCTTTCGAGAATGAAAAAAAGAGAGTCCATCTGGACTCTCTTTTGATTTTGGTATAAAATATCAGCATAAAATATGTCTTTAATGAAAAAAGAGAAAATTTTGGTAGCGATGAGCGGTGGGGTAGATTCGTCTGTCGTCGCCGCTTTGCTAGTGCGTGCCGGTTATGACGTTACCGGTGCTTTTATGGTCAACTACGATGGTCAAGTGCCAAACGGGGAATCATGTTGGCACGGAGATTATCAAGACGCACTGCGAGTGGCGGCACATCTGGGTATTCCGCTAATGCGCCTGGATTTTGTGACTGAATACAAAAAATTTGTTTTGGACTATTTGTATAAAGAATATTCGGCCGGACGAACACCCAATCCTGATGTAATGTGTAATAAATTTGTGAAGTTTGGTTTTTGGCTAAAAGCGGCTGATAAGTTAGGGTTTGATAAATTGGCGACTGGCCACTATGCGACTCTGGTGAAGCGTGCTGGGAAATTTAAATTGTTGGCGGCTAAAGATGGTAATAAAGACCAAACATATTTTTTACATCAATTAAATCAAAAACAATTAAGCAAAGTTTTGTTTCCGGTAGGGGAATATACCAAAGACGAAGTGAGAAAGTTGGCCAAGAAATTTGGTTTGCCCACTGCTGAGAAGGAAGAAAGTATGGGTATCTGTTTTATTGGCGAAGTATCCATGCGTGATTTTCTAAAAGGCAAGGTCAAGGCCAGTCCAGGTAAGATTATTAACACTCAAGGTGAGGTTGTTGGCAAACATACCGGTTTGCCTTTCTATACTATTGGTGAGCGGGGAGTAGGTTTGGATAAAAGCGCTGGTCGGCCGTACTTTGTAGTAGGTAAAAATATTAAAAAGAACCAGCTGGTTGTCGGATTTGAAAATGATCCGGCTATGTTTAAAAAAGAGGTGTTGGTAAAAAGTGTTAATTGGATCAGTGGACAAACACCTAAATTTCCGTTAAAATGCCAAGTGAGGATGCGACATCGCCAGCCTTTAGTTAACTGTATTCTGCATGCTAACGGTCGCGATGTTTTAATTAATTTTAATAAACCAGAACGCGCTGTCACTCCTGGACAATTTGCTGTTTTTTTTAAAAACAATGAATGTTTGGGTGGGGGAGCGGTAAAATAATATGTCTTTTTTAACCCAAGAGAAAACTCGCTTTGTTCGTCTGGCCTATGTAGGTTTGGCGTTTTTGGTAGCGGTGTTATATGACCAGTTGTTTTGGAACAAGACACATGGTTTGGGTGCATTTTTATTTGTTGTTATTTATTTAATTGGTTTTATTACACTGGTGTATTGTACTAAGCATATTAAAAACCGACTTGCATTTTTGATGGTTGTGCCAATTTTGATTTTGGCTTTTGATCAGATGCTTTACACCAATGTATTAGTGCAATATTTATTACCATTTGTATTATTTGTTTTGTTAGTAGTATTTTCTTTCCTATTAACTTTGCGCAATGAAAACAAATTCCTTTTTTATTTCAGAAATATTCCTCTAGTAAAAAATGTTGGTGTAATAATCAAAAATATTTTGGTTGTTTTTCGCGACCTATTTAGTTGGACTAAAAGCACAAAACATAGCGAAAAATATAAACAGATTGCTGTGGGTTTAATTATCTCTGTACCAATCCTTTTGCTTTTTGTTTTACTCTTTGCGGGGGCAGACCAGGTGTTTGGCAATGGTATCGAAAGATTATTTTCGATTAAAATAGATGTTGATCCCTTGCTTACTTGGAGATTTGTCAGAACAGCCATCTTTACTTTTATCGGCGGCGCTTTCTTTTATGCTTTGATTAATGACGGACATGCGTTAACAGAGGGTAAAAATACTGCGAAGAAAATTTCTCCCGTTAGTGCTGCCGTAGTGCTTTTGCTGGTTAATGTTTTGTTTGCGATATTCGTTTTTATTCAGATAAAGTATCTGTTTGGTTCGCACGATTTTGTTATCAGCCAAAACATTACTTTTGCGGATTATGCGCGTAGTGGTTTTTTTCAGTTAGTTTGGGTAATGGTATTCTCAGCGTTGTTAATTTTAGCTTTTTATCGCTCCGCTTGGCACCATGGTCAGAACATTTTGGTGAGTGTGTTAAAGTTGGTTTTAATCGCTCAAATTTTTGTTATTGCCGTCTCTGCTTTAAAACGCATGAATTTGTATCAGACTGAATATGGTTTTACCACTCTGAGATTGTATGTTGAGTGGTTCATATATTTTGTTGGTGTGATGTATATCTTACTGGCGGCTGCGATTGTTAAAAATTATTCCTTTAAGAAATTTTTCCATGGGGTGTTGATTTGTGGAGTGGTTGCCTTTACAATTGTGGCTTCAGCCAATGTTGATGGAATTATTGCTAAGAAAAATATTGACCGCTATTTGGTTCGAGGTAACAATTTGGATTTGTTTTATTTAGTTCACGGACTATCGTTTGATGCCATACCAGAAATTGTGGTTTTGAACGACAAGCCAATTGACTTTAAAAAAATCGGTGTACGTGGTGATGGTTGGTATGAATCTAGTGATACTGCTGTGATGATTAAAAACTGGTACAACGAGGCTTTGCAATACAAGAAAGATGAAATTTTAAATCAATACAACGCTTGGTATTCGTTTAATCTTGGGGCGCAGCGAGCGTTGAATAGTTTGAATAGTGTAAAATAAAATTATGATCACTTCCATCCAACTCCGTGAAAAGTATTTAGAATTTTTTAAAAGTAAAGGGCACAATATTATCCCTTCGGCTTCTTTAATTCCAGAGAATGATCCGACAGTATTGTTTACTACTGCGGGTATGCATCCGCTGGTGCCATATCTGCTGGGTGCCAAGCATCCCGCTGGTGCACGTTTGGCTAGTATTCAAAAATGTGTACGTACTCAAGACATCGATGAAGTGGGGGATAATCGCCATGATACTTTCTTTGAAATGATGGGCAATTGGTCTTTGGGTGAATATTTTAAAAAAGAAGCAATCGAATGGAGTTTTGAATTTTTAACTAATAAAGAAACTGGCTTGGGATTGGATATTCGCAAATTAGCTGTTTCAGTATTCGCTGGTGATAACGATGCACCGCGCGATGAAGAATCGGCGGGTATTTGGAAATCACTTGGTATGCCGGAAGAGCGCATCGCCTATCTACCTAAAGGCAATAACTGGTGGGGGCCAGCGGGTCAGACTGGGCCGTGTGGACCAGACACGGAAATGTTTTTTTGGCGCGGAGAAGGTGAATTTCCACCCGCAGGAAGTAATCCCGGAACTGACGAAGATAACTGGTTGGAAATCTGGAACGACGTTTTCATGGAATACGAAAAAAACAAAGAAGGGAATTTTGTTCCGTTAAAACAAAAAAATGTTGATACCGGCATGGGATTGGAGCGTACGCTAGTAACCCTCAATGGTTTTGTTGATGTTTTTCAAATCGATACCTTTTGGCCGTTGATCCAAAAGATTCAGGATATTTCCGGTCATGAATATATTGAAAATGTTGAGGTTACAAAATCCATGCGTATCATCGCCGATCATATTCGTACTGCGACGATGATTATGGGTGACGACCACAATATTTCGCCCAGCAATGTTGATCAGGGATATATTGTACGTCGCATGATTCGTCGGGCAGTACGTCATGGACGTGTGCTCGGTATTACGGAAAATTTTTGTTCACAAATTGCAGGAGAAGTGATTAAGATCTTTGCTGAGGTATATCCCGAGGTGGAGCGCAACAAAGAGTTTGTCCTGACAGAAATTGCTAAGGAAGAAAGTAAATTTAGAAATACCATTGAACAAGGTTTGAAAGAATTTGAAAAATTAATTAACGGTTTTCGTATTGCTTTTGAAAAAACCGGTCGACAGATGGAAGAAATTTCTGGTAAACAAGCTTTTAAACTTTTTGATACCTATGGTTTTCCATTGGAAATGACGCAAGAGTTGGCCTTGGAAAACAATCTAAAAGTAAATGTCGCCGAATTTGAAGAGGCATTTAAAGCACACCAAGAGCTATCACGTGCTGGTGCGGAACAAAAGTTTAAAGGTGGTCTGGCTGACACGGGGGAGATGTCTACCAAATATCATACTGCCACCCATTTGTTGCAGGCGGCTTTGCGTACAGTGTTAGGTAATCATGTTGCACAGAAGGGGAGCAATATTACCGCCGAGCGATTACGTTTCGATTTTGCTCATCCCGAAAAAATGACGGAGGAACAAAAGAAACAGACGGAAGATCTGGTAAATTACGCCATTCAGCACAATTATGAAGTTACCTGTGAAGAAATGACTTTAGATGATGCGGAAAAACGTGGTGCCACGGGTTTGTTTGCTGATCGTTATGGAGCAAAGGTAAAAGTATATTCCGTCGGTGATCCGTTGACACTACCCGCCGCGCATGAAAACTCGCTCACTTTCAGTAAAGAAGTTTGTGGTGGTCCACATGTGGAACATACGGGTGAGTTGGGAAAGTTTAAGATAACAAAAGAAGAGGCGGTATCATCTGGCGTACGTCGGATTAAAGCAATATTAGAATAAAAAACTATGGGAGTAGACCAAGGTGTTGATCGGCGGTTGTGGAAGGTTAAAAAAGAAGCAGGCTTGTTGGGAGGTGAAAAAAATGAACAGTTAGACTTTAGTTCGCTTCAGTGGTCGGAAGATCATGTTGATTTTAGCGATGAAGAAATAAAAGAAACGGGGGTTAAGGGGATGGATATAAAACGCCTGAGCTGGGAGCAAGTATATTCTTTCATTTCAAAATTAGTTGGGGCGGAATTACCACATGATGAAGATAAAATACTAGACGCGCAAGAAGACCTTTTGCGCCGCTTTGTGGAATGGAAGAAAGAACATCGACATTTGGCGCAAAATTTTAAAGTGTCAGATGACAAAGATTTTGCCTTGATATTTGAAGTGGTAAAAGATTTTTTACCGGCAATTTTGCAGGCCGCCACCGACGGTGAGTTTCCAGACAAAACAGTAAATCATATTACGAACACTGGTTACGGAACGATGAAAAATTTAGACAGTTTGTTGGAAAAAATTAATCCACAGTTGCTTATAGGTGGCGATTTGTCGGTTAGTCAACGTGGTGGTTTTTGGCAATCTACATTCAGTGAATACAAAAGACGTCCGGACATTATTAAAAATTGGATTTTTGGTTTTGGTCCAAAGAACAAAGCTTTTGCGGAATATTTAAATAGGGTTAAAGACGGTGTGATTAGTGGCACTCTTTTAACTGGGGAAGATTTCCCTGGTGAGGTCTTAAAAGATGTGGAATATATAATGGATCAAGATAAAAAGACTGGTAATGTGTGGCACTCTCCCATATCGAACCATCCATATATCCCAGTTTTGAAAGATCCAGTGGAGGGTATAAAAGAACTACGCTGGTGTCATTCTGAGTATGCTTTTCAACTGGCAATTGATGGTCCAAAGTTAATTGAGTTTGTTACTTAAGATCTTAATAAAATGGTAAAAAGATTTATCTGTTATCTTTGGGAAAAAAAATTTCTCCAGTATTCTATCGTGGGGAGCTCTTCTTTTGTTTTAGATTTTTCCACTTTGATTATCTTGAAAGAGATTTTTAATTTTAACCCAATTGTGGCGGTGGCACTTAATCAAATCTTAGCGATTAACTTCGTCTTCTTTTTAAATAAATACTGGTCGTTCAAATGTGAAGGTCAGACAGTAAAACAAATGACCAAGTTTTTAATCCTAATGCTTTGGAACTATATCTTCGCCATCGGTTGGATGTGGTTGTTCACACATGTAATCTCTTTTTCGGTAGAGGTATTTTTCTTAGGCAAGACGCGTGATCTGTGGTATTTGGTAGTGCGTCTAGTAAATATTGTTTTAGCAGTTAGTTGGAACTTTTTGATTTATAAATACTGGGTATATAAGGAAGGCGAGAAAAAGGAGGGTGATTTAGCAGAAATTCCGCTAACCTAAGCCAAAAAACAGCAAAATCGGTCGAATTTTGCCTAACTATTGACAAAAAACGTCGTTTAGATTAAAATAGCGACTGTAATTTTATACATGGTTGGAAAACAAGATACAATCGAAATCAAAGGTGTGATCGAAGAGCTTTTGCCAGCTGGTACTTTCCGAGTAAAATTGGAGAGCGGCCAGACTATCATTGCTCATCTTTCCGGCAAAATGCGGATGAACAAAATCCGTTTGAGCCTGGGAGACATGATAAAAGTGGAGATGACACCTTACGATTTGACAAAAGGGAGAATCACATTTCGATTCTAAGGACAAATTAAAATTCAAAAAATTAATCAACCAGTGCGGTGTAGTTTGGCTCAGTACTCTGACGCAAGTTAGACGAAAAGAGTCGGACGCGGATATCGCGGCAGTGGTTGGTGTTTTTGCATTACGCCCATTTTCGGGAATCCAATCAATTTACCAATTTAATTAATTTATTTATTTAATTTACACTTTAGTACTATAATACTATGAAAGTGCAAGCGTCCGTAAAGAAAATTTGCATGAAGTGCAAAACCGTTCGTCGCAAAGGTCGGGTACATGTTATTTGTTCCAATCCTAAACACAAACAACGTCAGGGTTAATTTCACATATTTATGCGTATAGCTAGTACAAACATTCCAAACGAAAAAAAGATCCGCATTTCCTTGCCTTACATTTTTGGTATCGGCCCAACTTTGGCTAAAAGTATTTTAGCACAAGCAGGTATTGATCCAGAAAAGAGAACCAAGGATTTGTCTGAAGCTGAGCAGGATAAAATCCGTGCCATCGTCGAAAAAGGTCATAAAACCGAAGGTGACTTACGTCGCGAAATCATGTCCAACATCAAACGCTTGAAAGATATCAAGTGTTATCGCGGTGTTCGCCATATGCGTCACTTACCGGTTCGTGGTCAACGTACCAAGACGAATTCTCGTACTGTACGTGGCAACACCAGAAAGACCGCTGTTTCCGGAAAGAAACCGGTTTCTAAGACCTAATATAATATATTATGACTGAAGAAGTGCAAAAACCTACCGTCTCCTCCGCCGCTGAGGGATCAGCTAAGACTGAAGAGGGTAAAGGTAAGAAAATCTCCAAGGTGAAAAAGAAAAAAGCCGTTTCACGTCAAGTGCCACGCGCTAACGCTTACATCCAAGCGACTTACAACAACACTATCATTACCATGGCCGATTTAAACGGCAACGTTTTGGGTTGGTCATCTTCTGGTAAAGTAGGTTTTAAAGGTCCAAAGAAAGCTACTCCATATGCCGCTTCCTTGGTTGCCAAAGATTTGGCTGACAAGGTAGTTGACTACGGTATCAAAGAAGTGAGTGCTTTTGTTAAAGGTATTGGCGGTGGTCGCGAAGGCGCAATTCGCGCTTTGCATACCAATGGTTTCAATGTAGTGTCGATCAACGATGTTACACCGATCCCACACAATGGTTGCCGTCCTCCGAAACGCCGTCGCGTTTAACCAGTAATTAATACTTGAAATATGCCTAATTTAGATCGACAATGTTCACAATGCCGCCGTGCCAAAGAAAAGCTTTTCTTAAAAGGGGACAAGTGTCTTGGACCAAAATGTCCAATGCTTAAACGCCCATATGCTCCAGGCCAACATGGCTCGAGCAAAAAAGGTGGTCCGAAAAAACTTTCTGACTACGGCAAACAGTTAAAAGAAAAACAGGAAGCTAAACGCTCATATGGTATGCGCGAACGTCAGTTTGCTAACTATGTAGCTGAAGCCTCTGCTAAAATCGGTGATTCTGGTAAAATTCTTTTACAATTTTTGGAATCACGTTTAGATAATGTGGTATACCGTATGGGTTTGGCCAAATCTCGTGCGCTCGCACGTCAATTGACTAACCACGGTCATATTACTGTCAACGGCAAAAAAGTTGATATTCCTTCATATCGTGTCCGCGTGGGTGAGGTTATCGCCTTATCACCAAAGGCCATGAAGAAGAAATCATTTGAAACTATCAGTGAAATCTTGGGCAAAGTTGAAGCGCCAATCTGGTTGGGTCTTGAACCTAAAACCGCTAGCGCTAAGATTTTGAACACCCCAACAGTTGAGAGCACACCGTTCTCCACTAAAGCAATCATTGAGTTCTATTCTCGTTAATTAATTCTATTTACAAGAAGTATGGAAAATTTTCTTTTACCTTCAAAAATAGAATTCCAGCCGGGCACCAATCCAATGACTGGATCTTTGGTAGTTACTCCATGTTATCATGGTTATGGTACTACCTTGGGCAACGCTTTACGCCGGGTGCTTTTATCTTCTCTCCCAGGAGGGGCAGTGGAATCTTTTAAGGTTAAGGGGGCACAACACGAATTCTCCACCGTTGACGGTGTGCAAGAAGACGTGGTTGAGATCATTTTGAACTTAAAGCAATTGGCTGTGCGGGTTTTCTCAGAAGAGCCAGTTTTGTTAACATTATCCAAAAAAGGACCAGGCCCAGTTACAGCCGGTGACATCTCCAAAGATGCGCGCGTAGAAATCGCAAACAAAGATTTGGTGATTGCCAACTTGACCAGTAACAAAAGCTTGGAAATGGAAATTATGGTAGCTAATGGTCGTGGCTACAAACCGGTGGAAGAAAAAGATCGCAAAAACTATGATCTCGGTACAATCGTAGTGGATTCGGTCTACAGCCCTGTAAAAGATGTTGGTTACAAAGTCGAATATACTCGTGTTGGTGATATCACTAACTACGAAAAATTGACTGTCAACATTGAAACTGATGGTACTGTTTCTCCGGAAGAAGCCGTTAATCAGGCTACCAGAATTTTGATGGATCACTTTGCAGTTATCGCAGAGAGTGTTGCACACTCTGCCAAAGCTGCACCAGTGTTGGAACCAGTCGCCGTAGAGGAAGTTGAGGCTGAAAAAGAAGTAAGCGAAGAAAAAGCTCCTAAGAAAAAAGCAACTAAGAAGAAATAATTTTATGCGTCACCAATCGAATAAAGTCACATTGGATCGCAAGACCGCGCCTCGTCGCGCCCTTTTAGCTAACTTGGTAGAGAGTTTGGTTTTATACGAAAAAATCACTACTACCTTAGCTAAAGCCAAGGCCTTACGTCCAAGAGTGGAAAAATTAATTACCATATCGAAAGTCAATACTTTGGCTTCTCGTCGTCAGCTCATGAAGGTTCTATATACCAAGAATGCTATCAAGAAATTGATGGAAGTATTGGGTCCACGTTATCTAGAACGCAAAGGTGGTTATACCCGCATCATCAAGCTTGGTGTCCGTAAGGGCGATGGCGCTGAAAAGGCGGTTATTGAATTAGTATAATCCTATGTCAAGACAAAAAATTACTATCGATGCTACCGGTTTGGCACCAGGAAGATTGGCCACCAAAGTCGCAATGATTTTGATGGGCAAGAACAAGCCAACTTACGCCCCATATTTAGATGAAGGCGACAAGGTGGAAATTGAGAATGTTTCCTTGATGCGCTTTACTGGCAAGAAGATTGATCAAAAACTTTATCGACATCACTCCAACCACCCAGGTGGTTTGAAAGAAATCCCAGCCAAGCAGATGTTGAAAGAGAAGCCAGAAGATGTTTTGAATTTGGCCGTGATCAAAATGTTGCCTAAGAACAAATTGCGTAACTTACGCATGAAAAGATTGACTTTTAAAAAGTAACCTATGACTAAAGTTGCGAAAAAAACTGATGATACCAGTCGCGCTGTCGGTCGTCGCAAACGCGCTTCCGCTCGGGTACGCATTTCCAAAGGTACCGGCAAGATTGTTATCAACGGAATCGATTCTAAAGTATATTTCCCTCATTTTTCTCAGCAAGATGCCATCATGGCACCTTTAATCGCTTTGGCGAAAGAGAAAGATTTGGATATTTCAGTCAAAGTGGTAGGTGGTGGCAAGAAGGGTCAGTCCGTGGCAGTTGGCCATGGTATTGCTCGCGCTTTGGTGGCTTGGAACGCAGAGTTCAAGAAGTCCCTAAAGACCCTCGGCCTACTCACTCGCGATTCACGTATCAAGGAAAGAAAGAAATTCGGTTTGAAGAAAGCTAGACGTGCACCGCAGTGGTCAAAACGTTAAACCAACAAAATCCTCCAGGAATGGGGGATTTTTTTGTGGCTTGTCAATTATATTATAAAGGCGTAAAATATAGCTATAATTACTATATAATTGTATGGTTAATACAACTTTTGTTAGTGGTCAGTCGCTTGATATTCAAGCTGAAAAATTGGATGTTTTAAAAAATAACTTTCCAGAAATATTTACGGAAGGTAAGATTGACTGTCTAAAATTGAAGCAAACACTTGGTGAGTCAGTTAGTACCGATAGTGAACGATATGGTTTGAGTTGGGCTGGTAAGAGCAACTGTTTTAATGACATTCAGACGCCTACTATGGCGACTTTGGTGCCAAACAGGGACGAATCAGTGGATTTTGATAAGACTAAGAATTTGTTTATTGAGGGTGAAAATCTAGAGGTTCTGAAGGTGTTGCAAAAAAGTTATCACAGCAAAGTAAAAATGATATATATCGACCCTCCGTACAATACTGGCACTGATAGTTTTGTTTACCCAGATAACTTTAGTGAGTCAGAGCAAGAATATTTGAAAAAGGCGGGAGACGTGGCGGAGACAGGAGAGTTGCTTAGAGATTTTCATAAGAATTCCAAAGATGGTGGTAGATATCATAGTAACTGGTTGAATATGATTTACCCGCGTTTATTTTTAGCGCGTAATTTACTGCGTGAGGATGGAGTTATTTTTGTGTCTATTGACGATAATGAAGCGCATAATCTACGTATGGTGATGAACGAGGTCTTTGGCGAGGAAAATTTTATTGGATCAATGATTCGCAAATCCAAGATAGGCGGCGGTTCTGATAGCAAATTTATCGTTAAGGAGCATGAATATTTAATTGTTTTTGCAAAAGATGCTCAGGGTTTGCCAGAAATGTTTACGCCACACAATATAGAATATTTAAAACGCTACAAAGAAGAAGACGAAAATGGAAAATATTTTTGGGATACGTTTTCGAGACCTGGTCTAAAAAATCCAATAAATTATGATGTTAAATTGCCAGACGGAACATTTAAAAACGGTGATTGGATAAGGTCTAAAGATAGATTTGAAGATGATTTAGAAAACGAAGAAATCAGGTTTGTAAAAAAAGAAGACGGGTCTTGGAGTGTGCAGTTTAAACAATATTTGAATGAAGATGGTAAAAAACCAAGGTCTTTTTCTTCTGACTTAGGTTCGACAATTGATGGGAAAAAAGACATAAAAAGAATATTTGAAAACTCTAAAATCTTTTCGTACCCAAAGCCGGTAAAATTAATTAAGTTTATCGTTGATATAGTAACTGAACCCGGGGATATCGTCTTAGATTTTTTTGCTGGATCAGGGACAACAGCAGATGCGATAATGCAATTGAATTCAATGAATGATGGTGATAGAAATTTTATTTTAGTACAGATACCAGAACAAACCGACATAAAGAGTGTGGCATATAAGGAGGGGTATAAGACGATATCTGCTATTTGTGTCGAAAGAATATGTCGTGCAAGTAATAAGATTAAAAAAGATTTGGAAAGCAAGCATATCGCAGACGTCGGTTTTAAAGTTTTAAAGTTGGAACAGAGTAATTTTAAAATTTGGCGCGCAAGTAGTAACGATAGTGCCACAACATTGCAAGCCAAACTCGAGGACGTGGTGGAGAATGTTAAGTCAAAAGCAAATAAGGAAAGTATTCTTTTGGAACTCTTGCTTAAGTCCGGTGTTGAGCCAACTGTTGAGGTGGAAGACAAGAAGGATTTTTATTTAGTCAAAGAACATCAACTAGCAATTTGCCTAGCTGATAAAATTACCGAAAAAATAGTAGCAGATATTGTTGCCGAAAAACCTAAAACTGTTTTGTGTTTGGATACTTCGTTTGTCGGCAACGACCAGTTAAAAACCAATATCGCGCTTCAGCTTAAAAGTGAGGGGGTTGAGTTTAAAGTGGTATGAAGATAAAAAAAGTAATCCTAGAAAACTTTAGAGCATATAGAGAAAAAATTTGTATAGATTTTGACGACATGACAGTTTTGATTGGGCAGAATGATGTTGGCAAGTCATCTTGGCTGGAAGCTCTTGATATTTTTTTTGAGGCTGGTGTGGTTAAGGTAGAGCCAAAAGACAGTACCATTAAAGAGTCCGAAACATTTTTTGTAACAGTGGTTTTTGCCCCACCAGAAAAAATCGTTATTGATGCACAAGCCACGACCGTGTTAAGTGATGAGTTTTTGCTTAATGCGGATGCGGATTTGGAAATAAAAAGATGTTTTAAAAATGGCAAGGCTGGGAAAACTTTCATAGTTGCCAACCATCCAACAAACAAGGAGTTGAAGGGGTTAATATCCCAAAAAATAGACGAGCTGAAGGATCTTGCGAGTAAATTGGGTGTCAAAGATGAAGCTGTTGAAAATAAAACTAAATCAGCTTCTTGGCGCAAGGCGATTAGAGATGCTGTGGAATTAGAATTTGGTTACCAAGAGATCGATATCGAGGGGGCGAAGGATATTTGGGCGCAAATAGAAAAGCAATTTCCAGTGTATAGTTTGTTTCAGTCTGACAGAAAAAATATTGATACAGATAACGAAGTGCAGGATCCTTTAAAAGCGGCTACAAAAATAATTCTTGCCAGGGAAGAGATAAAAGCCCTGCTTGGAGATTTGGAGACAAAGGTCAAATTAGCAACTGAAGAAATATCTAACAAGACATTGGAGAAATTAAACGAAATGAATCCTGAATTAGCAAAGCATTTGCATGCTGATTTTGACAAACCCAAGTGGGACTTAGTCTTTAAACCGTTTATAGATACTGACGATGGTGTCCCTTTAAACAAAAGAGGTAGTGGTGTTCGAAGAATGATATTGTTAAATTTTCTTAGGGCTGAGGCAGAGCGCAAAGCAGAAGGTGAGAAAAAAGATTTAATCTATGCGATTGAGGAACCAGAAACTTCGCAGCATCCTTTCCACCAAAGAATGATGATTGAGGCTTTGTTAGAACTTTCAAAAAGACACAATATCCAAGTGATTATAACGACGCATAGTCCGCAACTTATTAAAGATGTTGGATACAAGAATATACGTTTTATAGCTAAAACCGAAGATAAAGCTAGACAAATAATATCTGGTGAAAAAGCAATGCAAATGACAATTAATGAGTTGGGTGAGTTGCCAAGAATTGATGGGGGTTACCTGTTTTGTGTTGAAGGCCAAAATGATGTTTCGTTTTTTAGAAATGTAGCAGGGGTGGTTAACTTATTTGATCTTAACAACATTCCGATATTACCTTTAAATGGTGGTTTTATTAAAAAGTGGGCTGAGGAACATTATTTGGAAAATACTGATGTAAAGGAGTTTCATCTTTATGATCGTGATAATAAGGACGAAAGATACAAAGCAACAGCCGAGAAAGTTAGTAGCTGGCCTAATGCGCAAGCTGTTATAACCAAGAAGAGGGAGATCGAAAATTATGTTCACCCCAGTTTGATTAATGATAAATTTGGTTTAGACTTGGTTTTTGACGGATCTTGGGACGACAAGAATATTCCCAAAATATGTGCAGATAGAACTGGGGAAAAGGAGGAAGTGATAAAAGAAATTATTTGCGGTGAGTTATCCGTTAAAATGACAAAAGATTTTTTTGAAGAAATAGAAGCGTGGGATGAGGTAAGGGGCTGGTTTGAGCAAATGAATAAATTAGCGTTAAGTGGTTCAAAATAAACTTATTATGAAACTCCAATTCGACCCAAATCAACAGTATCAACTTGATGCCATCAAATCCACGGTGGACGTTTTTGAAGGTCAGCCATTATCTGGTGGCGATTTTGAATTTACGCTCCTTCACACACAAAGTGGTTTGCGGTTGCCTAGTACCGGAGTAGCCAATAATTTGTTAATTGATGCTCAGACGATGCTTAATAATGTTAATGTGGTTAAAGAGAGGAACGGAGTACCGCTAGAAAAGGATGGAACGTCATTGGGTGTAGTGGAAATTGGGGCTGGGGTCTTTCCCCAGTTTACAATCGAAATGGAAACTGCGACCGGTAAGACCTATGTCTACCTTCGTACCGTATATGAGTTAAACAAGCAGTATGGCTTTAAGAAGTTTATCATTGTGGTTCCGAGTATAGCTATCCGAGAAGGTGTACTAAAGAATTTGGAAATAACCAAAGACCATTTTGCCTCATTGTACAATAATGTTCCAGTGGATTATTTTGTCTATGACAGTCGGAAGCTTGGTAAACTTAGAGGCTTTGCCACTGGTAATACTTTACAAATAATGGTGATTAACATCGATGCCTTTAACAAGGATATTAACATAATGCACCAAGATGTGGACCGGCTGCAAGGTAAGCCAATAGATTTTATACGACAAACTTCCCCGATAGTAGTGATGGACGAACCACAAAACATGGAGTCGGACACAGCCAAAAAAGCCATTGCAAGTTTAAATCCTCTATGCACTTTTAGATACAGTGCTACTCACCGCAATTATTACAACTTGTTATACAAGTTAGATCCAGTGCAAGCATACGACCTTGGATTGGTAAAAAAAATAGAAGTAGATTCGGTGCTTTCTGACTCTGATGCAAACAACGCTTTTGTGCAGTTGGTTTCTATCGACAGCAAAAAGAAAGGTATAACCGCCAAAATCAAAATTCATGTAAATGAGAAAGACGGAGCATCTTCAAAGCAAGTAACAATAAAACCAGGGAGTGACTTGTTTGAGTTATCCAAGGAGCGGGAAGTTTATAAAAGTGGTTTTACCGTAGAAGGGATTGACGCAGAAAATGGCTATATCGAATTTAGCAATGGTGTTGTCATTAAAAACGGTGAGACGCGTGGTGGTTTGTCCGATGAAATAATGAAGGAACAAATCCGTGAAACTATTCGCGAGCACTTTGAGAAAGAGTTGAAGTTGACTGCCAAGGGTATAAAAGTTTTGTCTTTGTTCTTTATAGACAGGGTGGCAAATTACCGCGCCTATAGTGGTAACGAACAACAGAAGGGTAAAATCGCCCAGTGGTTTGAAGAAATTTATAGTGAGATGGCGAAGTTGGAGAAGTACAAGGAGCTGAACTTGGCGGAGGCAGGATTGGTGCACAATGGCTATTTTTCGATAGACAACAAAGGACATGTAAAAGACACTAATGGTCAGACACAGGCAGATGACGATACTTATGCTTTAATTATGAAGGACAAAGAGAGACTGCTGTCTTTTAGAGAACCGTTAAGATTTATTTTTTCTCACTCTGCCTTGCGTGAAGGTTGGGACAGTCCAAACGTTTTTCAAATTTGTACACTAAACGAAACGAAATCAGAATTAAAAAAACGACAAGAAATTGGTCGTGGTTTGAGATTGGCAGTCAACCAAGATGGCGAGCGTATTTTTGACACCACGATTAATCGTTTGACTGTTATTGCTAATGAGAGTTATGAAGAGTTTGCTAATAAACTACAAACAGAGATACATGACGAGTGTGGGGTAGACTTTACTGGTAGAATAAAAAATAAGAAAAAATCTAAAGTGGTGAAGGTGAAGAAAGGTTACCAGTTAGATGAAAACTTTAAAGCACTTTGGGATAAGATAAAGCAAAAGACCAAGTACCAGGTGGAATTTAAAACTGATGAATTGATTGCAAAATCTGCTAAGGCAGTAAAAGAAATGTCTCGAATAGAGTCAATTAAAATAAAAGTAAGCAAAGCCAGGATTGAAATGAAGCAGGAGGGAATTTTTGCTACTCCGCCATCGAGAGAGAAGGATATTGAGTTTGTAATTAACGACCTTTTTATTCCCGACGTTTTGCACTACATACAAACCAAAGTGGAGCTTACCAGAGATACTATCTACAAAATTATTTTGAAATCAGACAGGTTGGACGATATACTGGTTAACCCACAACAATTTGTTGATCAAGTGTCAGAGATAATTAGATTTACCTTACAGCAGATGATGGTGGACGGAATTAAGTATGAGAAGATAGCTGGGCAGGAATATAAGATGACATTGTTTGAGTCGGAGGAACTAATGGTATATTTGAGCGACAAAAATACTTACGAGGTCAAAGACAAAGCAAAGACTGTTTATGATTATTATGAACTAGACTCAGAAGTTGAGTCAGATTTTATTAAAGCATTGGAAGAGCGTGAGGATATTTTGTTCTACGTTAAATTACCTCGGTGGTTTACCATTGGTACACCGATTGGTACATATAATCCAGATTGGGCGATTGTGTTTGAGGGTGATAAGAAGTTGTATTTTGTGGCTGAGACAAAGGGAACTAACAAGGTGGAACAATTGAAATTGTCAGAGCAGTTAAAGATTAGGTGCGGTGAAAAACATTTTGCAGAATTTGAAGGTGTAGAATTTAAAGCGCCGGTGGTTGGATTGCAGGATGTGTTAAAATAAATATTATGACTGGAGTAAAAGTTGTCTCTGAAGAATTTGTGCAACGTACAATTATTTGTTGGTTATCAAGTCATGGTTGGGGAGCGAGTTTGCGGTTTGGCGCATTACATGATAAGGGTGTGGATATTAAAGTTAGACACAATAAATATTCTAGATATTTTTTGATTGAAACAAAAGGTGAGGGAAGTGCTACTTCTAAATCACGTAATTCCCAAAAAGAAACCCATTTTGTTTTTGGTTTAGGACAGATAGTGACGCGTATGAATTGTGGTGGTAGTACTAGAAATTATTATGGTTTAGGATTGCCTGAATCTAGTGCTAAAATTGCTCTGCGTCGTTTGCCTTGGCAGGTTGCTAAAAAATTATTACTGCATATATTTTCTGTTAACGGAAACGGCGAGGTAGTACAATTTAGTTGGAAGGAATTAAAAAAAATTCAAGAAAAATAGGTTAATTGTTATTAGTCAACTTCTTATGTCCCAATACTACAACCCCCAACGCACCACCAAAATGTACACCGGCCTGTCTTCCGATAAACCGTTCGCATTGTCCCGTTCCAAAATTGACCTTTTCCTAGAGTGTCCGCGTTGTTTTTATCTTGATCGCAAACTGGGTGTTGGACGCCCACCAGGATTTCCGTTTAATTTAAATACAGCGGTTGATCATCTTTTAAAATTAGAATTTGATATTCATCGGGTGAACGGGACCAAACATCCGTTGATTGAAAAATATGGCGTTGATGCTCAGCCGGTCGCGCATCGTGATTTGGATAAATGGCGTGCCAATTTTACCGGTGTGCGCTATTTGCATACTCCCACCAATTTGATGATCTTTGGCGCGATTGATGATCTGTGGATAAATTCTAAAGGTGAATATATTGTGGTGGATTACAAAGCCACATCAAAAGATGAGAAAATTACCAAATTAAACCAAGGTTGGCAGATTGGGTACAAACGACAGATGGAAGTATATCAGTGGCTTTTGCGTCAGAATGGTTTTAAGGTTTCTAATACTGGATATTTTGTCTATTGCAATGGTCAAAAAGATCGTAAAGCTTTTGATGGTAAATTGGAATTTGATGTGACTTTGATTGCGTACAAGGGTGATGATTCGTGGGTGGAGAAAACTATTGTTAAAGCGCACAAGTGTTTGAACGGTGGTAAGATTCCGAAGGCGAGCGGGGAGTGTGATTATTGTAATTATATTAAGGCGGTGAATAGTAAATTATAATATATTATGTCTAAACGTAAATTTGAAATTATAATAGGTGTTGTTGGTTTATTAGTTGTGGTTGGTTGTTTTGCTGCGGCCGAACGGGGGACACATTATTTCAAAATACCAGTATTTAAAACACTATACGATATAGCCAAGGTCTCGGCTGTGGTATTTTATGGAATTTGCAAATTGTTTATAGTCGGTATTTGGAATGCTGTAATGAGTAATTGGTTAACTGGATTGGTGTCATTTGGATTAGTCTTGTTGGTGGTGTTGTTATACTACTACAGGAAAAATAATTAATAAATCTTCTTTAATATGGGGTCGTTTGAAATTAAGCTTGCGGCCAAAAAAGATCGTTGTAGTAACCCTGATAATTTTAAGAAATGAACCAAGCTAAAGCTTTAAAAATCCTACAATCCGGGGAGAATGTTTTTTTGACTGGTTCTGCTGGTAGTGGAAAGACTTTTTTGTTAAACAAATTTGTTGACTACTTAACATGTAAGAAGATAAAGGTGGGGATAACCGCTTCCACCGGTATTGCTGCGACCCATTTAAACGGACGGACTATTCACTCTTGGTGTGGAATGGGGATTGAAAAGAAGATGAGTGCTAAAAAAATTAAAAAGATGTTGAAGCGACCAGAGTTGTTTGAAAGGATTAAAACTGCTGCCGTTTTGATTATCGATGAAATCTCCATGCTCGACGCCGATCGTTTGGATCTGGTTGATAAGATTTGCAAGGCGGTCAGAAATCCCTTTGCTCCGTTTGGTGGAATTCAAATTGTTTTGTGTGGCGATTTTTTCCAATTGCCCCCGGTCAACAAAGATTCAAAATTTGCTTTTCATTCTTTTGCATGGAAACATTCAAATATCAAAGTCTGTTATTTAGACGAACAATTTAGACAGGATGATAAGGAGTTTTTAAATGTTTTAAACAAAATACGCGCCAATGAAGTTGGGGAAAAAGAATTGGAGTTGTTAAAATCTAGATTGCACGAACCGGTTACGCACGCGCCCAAGTTGACCAAGCTCTATACCCACAACATCAATGTGGATGCGTATAATGATTTTGAATTGTCCAACATCCAAAAGGAAGAAAAAATATATCGTATAACTGAACACGGCCCCGAAGAGTTGGTGAATTTTTTGAAGAAAAGTTATCCTGCTGTGGAAGAATTAAAGTTGAAAGTTGGTGCGGTGGTGATGTTTATAAAAAACAATTTTGATAGTGGTTATGTCAATGGCACTTTGGGGGAGGTAGTTGATTTTGATGACGGCGGTTATCCGATTGTTAAAACTAGAAATAAAGAAAAAATTGTTGCTATGCCGTCTAGTTGGAATATTGAGGAAGACGAAGTGGTTTTGGCGAGTATTAGGCAGGTGCCATTGCGTTTGGCTTGGGCGATAACCGTACACAAAAGTCAGGGGATGAGTCTGGATGCAGCGGAGATAGACCTGTCCAAGTCATTTGAACGTGGTATGGGCTATGTGGCTTTATCGCGTGTGCGATCTTTAAGTAGTATCCGTTTGATGGGGATAAATGAAATGGCTTTGCAGGTGAATGAACAGGTGGTTAAAAAGGATAAGGATTTTAAGGTTTTGTCGGAGCAGAATAAATAGGGTAAAAAAATAACCCCGAAGGGCTATTTCCAACCATGTTTCCTACTGCTGGTTTCCCAGCCACGCCACCGTCCGGTGACAGTTCGGATAACAGGTTTTTGTAAAATTATTTTATCACAGTTATGATATTTTGCATAGCGCCGACTTTTTGATTTTAGTTTTTTGTGATAAAATATACCAAAATTAATTATTTTTTATGTTCAAACCACAAACAACCAGGATAAATGAGGTAGCAAATAACTATCGTGTCAGAATTGCCGCTTTAGAGCAGTTGTTTTTTGGTACTGTGAATATTTACGTCGATTACGCCAATGTTAGACCGTGGGCAACTAAACTGGGTTGGAATATTGATCTAAGGAGGTTAAAACAGTTTTTGTATTCTTTCAATAATGTTGCGTCGGTAAAGTTTTATAGTGGACTACTGCTTGGGGATATTGATTCGGAAGATTTGGATGAAGAGTGTAAGAAGTTATTTAAAGATGATTATAAAACTAAGTCGGTAAAAATTTTAAAGAAGTCTATAGATTACAGCAGTATAAAATCAAATTCTTCAGACTTGCTGGAGCAGTTTGTACGCAAGTGTCTGCTTCGAGAATATACACTGGACACAATTGAATATTTGAACGAACGGTTTAGAGATTTAAATCAAATTGGTAAATTATTCATAGAAGATAGAAAATGTAATTTTGATGTGGAAATTGGGACTGATATGGCTCTGGATTTAGAAAGAAAAGGTGTGGACACTTTTGTTTTATGGAGTGGCGACAGTGATTTTTATGATCCAGTATTAAAACTTCTAGAAAAAGGAAAAAGAGTAATATTGTTTGCGACGGCCAGAAAAGTATCGTCGGAGTTAAATGATCTCGGCCAAAAAGGTTTGTGTATTTATGATATTCAAAAAATCAGGAATTTTATATGCTACAAGCGGCAGATTGATTTGAGTCTGTAAAAAAATGGATGCAAAAAGGACTCCTTGCGGAGCCCCTAAGCTATAGAATTCTTGAGGTTATTACTAACCTACAATCACAGTATATCACGGAATTATGGTTTTTGTCAATGTCTACGGCAGTTATCCACAGGAGTACAATTTTTTGTGATAAGGTAGTAGGATAAAAATGTTAAATTAATGTAGGCATATATCATATGACTGATGTTAAACAGTTAACTGAGAGGATGCTAAAATTTAGGGACGAGCGTGATTGGAAGCAGTTTCATAACCCGAAAGATTTGGCGATTTCTTTGTCGTTAGAGGCGTCGGAGGTTTTGGAACATTTTCAGTGGAAGACGAATGAGGAGGTTGCCAAATATGTTAAGACAGATCGGGAAGAAATTGGGGACGAGTTGGGTGATGTGATGAACAACTTACTTTTGTTGGCTGAAGCGGTGGGGGTAGATATATTGGACGCAGCAGAGAAAAAGATTGAGAAGAACGAGAAAAAGTATCCGGTGGACAAGGTGAAGGGGTCCGCGAAGAAGTATGATCAGTATTAGTGAGTGAGATAAATTTTTTGAATGTGAATACCCTTGACAAAACAAGGGTATTTTGATATTATTTTTTGTTGCAAAGGAAAGCGGTTAGGCTGTCTTTTTTAGGTAATTTAACCGGTTTCCTTGGGTAGTAAAGGAGGACGGGATTATGAAGAAGTGCAACAGGGAACACGTGGTCATTCTGGGGACGAATCCTGATGGCACCGTGGACATGATGTGCGACGATGGGTCGGTGGGCCAGGCCGTCCCGCGCAAAGGAGGCGAGTTCAGACTCGAGCCCACGGAGGTCGACGGCCTCTACCACCGAGTCTCCACCCGTGGCAACAAGTCCAGGGTCGGCTACTCGAAGGCCTTCGCCGACAACTGGGATGGCATTTTCGGCGCCAAGCTGGATACCACCGTGAACTAAGGAGGTCGTCATGAACCGTCCAACCGGACCGCCGCAAGGCAGGTGGTCCAAGCGGAACAAAAATCCGCTCGCACCACCATGTATATTTCTAAATATTTGGGAATACACATGGAGGGTTACCGCGAGCGGTTTTTTTGTTGTACAATAAAAAACTAGTGTAAATAGCGTCAGTTTTTTGATTTCAGATTTTTATGATAAAATATACAGTATAATTAATTTATAAATTATATTTAGTTATGAATAATAAGGAGGGGGTTGAGAAGTTCATTGAGTGGACAAAATTAAAAATACGACTACACATTTCTTTACACGAAATCTATTTTCGAGAAGGGGAAATTTGGTGGGCGAGCTTGGGTGTAAATGTTGGCCACGAACAAGATGGGAAAAATGAAAATTTCGAGAGACCGATCTTAATATTAAAAAAATTTAATCAGCATGTTCTTTGGGCGGTGCCACTCACTAGTCAGGTCAAAGAAGATAATCCGTATTATATAAAATATAAATTAGGTGATAATGTTTATGCTGCGGTTATTTCCCAGCTTAGGTTGGTAAGTTCAAAGAGGTTGCGTAGAAAGATTGGTATGTTTTTAGCAGAAGACTTCGAAAGGGTTAGACAAGAAATTAAAAAACTTATATAAAAAACGAAACCTACCGGTTAAGGTAGGAATCTCGGAGCTATCCCCGAAAGGATAACCATTTGTAAATACAGTATAGCATGTAGAGGGGTAAAAAGTCAAGTTATTGTGGATAACTTCTTTGTAGGCACGGTCTTCAACCAGTTAAACCACTGACTTTTTTCATCTTTGCCTTTTTTGCGTTTTTGCGCTAAAATACAGGAGAAATATGTTGATTCAAATTGCCGACAATAAATCTGTTTGGGATGCTTTTTTGCTGAAAAATAAAGCGGTTTTTACACAGTCCTGGGATTGGGGTGGCGTTTTGGCGTCTGAAGGTAAAAAGATTGAAAGATTGTTGGTGGTGGATGGTACGGAGATTGTGGCGGCGGTAATGGTGGTGTATAACTTTTTTCCGTTTGGTATTAAATACGCGGCAGCTTCTTGGGGGCCGGTGTTTGCTAAGGGAATGGAGAATAGGGGTGGGGAGTGTTTAGATTTACTTGGGAAATATTTTAAAGATAACGGTTGTGTATTTGCACGGATTGAACCATTGGTTTTGTTTGATACTAAAAGTGAATACAAATTAAAACAAATCAAAGATGTTAGTCCAAGTCATACACTCGTTTTGGATCTGACAATGGGTGAAGAAAAAACAATGTCTGGAATTGAAAAAAAGACCCGCTATGAAATTCGTCAGGCGCAAAAAAACAATTTGGAAGTGAAAGAACAAAAAGATCCGGATATTTTTTGGAGCTTAATGAAAAAGACGGCGAGTCACGATGGTTTTCGTACGCATCCAGAGGAGCATTACAAAAAGATATTAGCAAGTGACAGTAGTGTACAGTTAAATGCCTGCTATCATGGACAGCCAATTGCCACGGCGATTTTTTGGGAGTGGGATGGTATGTTCACATATATGTTCGCGGCCACCGATCGAAATTTTAGTAGTTTATCGGCGGCATATTTAATTCAGTGGGAAGCGATTAAGTTGGCCATGGGTCGGGGTTGCACGGCCTATGATTTTTTTGGTGTCGCGCCCAAGACTATCGCACCGGACGCGCCGTATGATTATGATCGCAAACATCGCTACGCTGGTTTTACCAAATTCAAATTAGGTTTCGGTGGTCAACATAAAAATTTTCCGGGTACGTATGATTTGATTTTAGATCCCACTAAATATTATTTTTATTTACTCCTACGTTCAGTTAAACGTTTATTTTAGGATATGTTAAAAGTGATCAACAACAAAATCGAGTGGGATGAATTGTTGGCACGTTTTGTGGCTTCTTTTTTACATTCTTCCGAATGGAACGAAGTTTTGCTTGAGAGCGGACAAACAGTGGAGCGCGTGTTGGTTGAAAATGGTAGCGCGAGTTTATTGGCACTGTTAGTTTTTAAATCTTTGCCGTTTGGGCGGAAGTTTGTTTTTTGTCCGACGGGTCCGTTGGTGAGTGGTGGGGGAGTTGATAACGAAAAGAATTGGCGAGAGTTAATTAAATATATCAAAGAAAAAGAGTGTATATTTTTTAAATTTGAACCGAGCAATGTTGAACAGTTGCCCGATTTTGTTAAACGTTCAAAAAGAGTGGTGCGTGATGTTAATCCGATGGCGACGATGGTGCTGGATGTGTCTAAAATTGTTCGGGAGATTTTTCAGTCATTTCATCAGAAGACGCGGTATAATATTAATCTGGCGGAAAGAAAAGGGTTGAGTGTAAAATGGGAAAAGAATTTTCCAGTGTTTTGGGAGTTGATGAAAAAAACTGGGGCGCGCGATGGTTTTGGTTTGCATCCCGAAAAAAATTATGCGGCGGCGGTAAGCAGTCCAGCCACGCGTCAGGTGACCATTTACTCAGGCAATACACCAGTGGCTGCCGGATGCTTTTGGATAACCAATGATATTTGTTATTATCTCTACGGTGCGTCGGATCATGACTTTCGTCAATTAATGGCACCATATTTGGTACAGTGGGAAGCGATTAAAATGACTAAAAATGCTCGGTGTAAATATTACGATTTTTTTGGTGTGGCTCCGAGAATTAATGCTGCGGGCGAAGAGTATGAATATGACCCTAAACATCGCTACGCCGGTGTCACGCGTTTTAAATTAGGTTTTAATGGTCGGATAGTAGAAACGCCGGGAACATTTGATCTGCCGATAAACCGTTTTTGGTATGGGGTATATTATTTGTCCCGTCGTCTGCGTGGATTAAAAGTTTAGTATGTCTTACAGTGTCGCCCAAAATGCTACTTTTCTAACAGTCGCCTCAGTCTTTCAACGGATGATCTCTTTTGGATATTTTATCTTCATTGCGCGTGTGATCGGAGTAGAGAATACCGGGCAATACTTTTTTGCTATTGCCTTTACGTCGGTGTTTACTGTGTTGGCAGACAGTGGTTTGAATTTGGTGTTAACGCGGGAAGCGGCACGTAATGACAAAGATTTTGAAACTTATGCTAGTACAGTTTTTTGGTCCAAAGTATTTTTTGGAATTGTGTCATATGGCTTGGTAGTTTTGTTCGCCAATTTACTTGGCTATGCGCTCGATTTGAAACACTTGATCTATCTGTCTGGTATCACGATGTTTTTTGATAATATTCATTCCATTTTTTACAGTCTGTTTCGGGCGCGCAAGAACTTGTTGTTTGAAGGCGCGGGGATTATCGGCTCACAGTTTTTAACCTTGGTGATTGGTAGTACAGCGTTGTTAATGCACTTGCCGTTGTATTGGTTGATCTTGGCCTATGCCATCCCGTCCGCGTGTAACGTTTTGTATGTTTCCACTGCAGCGCGCTTGAAGTTGGGGATAAAAATTCATTGGCAGTGGAACAAGCAACTTGCACATTCATTTTTCTTGATGGCGATACCGTTTGCCTTGGCGGGGATTATCAACCGCTTGTATTCGTACAGTGATTCGATTTTGATGTCGAAGTTGTTAACTCCCACTGAACTTGGTTTATGGAGTTTGCCGTACAAGATTAATTTTGCTTTTCAGTTTATTCCAGCCGCACTAACTGCTAGTATTTATCCAGCCATGAGCACATTGTTTGTAACGGACCGCGAACAGATTGGTGTATTGTTTGTGAAGGCCTGGCGATATTTATTATTAGTTGTTTTGCCGATTACTTTTGGCTTGTGGGCGGTGGGGGATCAGGTTATTGTGAAGATGGCGGGTAAAGCATATTTGTCGTCGGTGCCAGTGTTGAAAATTTTATTGGTAAGTTTGATTTTAAGTTTTTTAAGTTTTGTGACGGGGGCGACTTTGAATGCTATCAACAAACAAAAAGTGCAGACCATCTTGTTGGCGGCATCACTGGCGGTGAGTATATCAATGAATTTGATCTTGTTGCCAAGAATTGGTATTTGGGGCGCGGCGATTACTGCCAGTGTGAGTAATTTAATTTTAACCGGTGGGGGAATGATCATGGTGCGACGCAATGTGACTATTCATTGGCGAACAATTTTAGATTATTTGTGGCGGATTTTGTTGTCGGCGGGTGTGATGGGGGCGGTGGCATATTTGTTGGGGCAGAAAATTAGTTTCATTATCGTGATCCCGGTGGCCGGTGTGATGTATTGTGCTTTGCTGTTTTGGACCAAGGCGGTTACTAAAGAATTGTTGTTGTCGATAGTTAAAAAAACAAAAATTAAAGAATCTAATATTGCAGTATGAAAACCCTAATTGTTACCCTCGAATACCCACCGCAAATTGGCGGAATCGCTTCCTATATATATAACTTTGCTAAACACGACACTTTGGGTGAAGTTGTAGTATATGCGCCGGTAACGGCTGGTGGTTTGGAATATGACGCAAAAAATCCGTGGAAAACGATTCGGCGCAAACCATTTTGGGCCTTGCGTCCACGTTGGTTTAAGATGTTGTTACAGCTTCGTAAGATTATTAAACAAGAAAAAATTACCGAGTTGTACATCCACCATGTTTTACCAGTTGGCTATGTGGCATATTTGTTAAAAAAATCCTTGGGTGTTCCCTATACAATATTTTTGCATGGTACGGATTTGGAGATGGCGACAAAAACACGCGGTAAAACAAAAAAGTTTGCGCGCATTTGTTTGGGAGCAAGCAGGGTAGTGGTGAATAGTGAATTTTTGAAAAACAAATTGTCAATCAAGGTGGAAGGTTTAAAAAATGTCGTGGTGTTGTATCCGTGTCCGGGTGATCAATTTTTACAACCAGTTAATATCGAAGAGTTGGAGACACTGCGTTCCAAGTTGGCATTGAACGGTAAAAAAGTTTTGTTGACAGTGGCGCGCATGGCAGAAGGTAAAGGTTTTCCACATTTGATTCGTCTGTTACCACAAATTTTACAGAAGGTGCCAAACTTGGTGTGGCTCGTGATTGGTGATGGGCCAAAACGTCCGGCGTTGGTAGCTGCCGTGCAGAAAAACAATTTACATAATGTGACACGCTTTTTGGGTACAGTGCCATATGAAGAGCTGGCAAAATATTACCAACTAGCCGATCTGTTTGTTTTGTTAACTCACAAAGATGAAAGTTCAGAAGAAGGATGGGGGACAGTGTTTTTGGAAGCCGCTGCCAGTAGTTTGCCAGTAGTGGCAGGACGGGTGGGTGGAGTGGAAGAGGTGGTGGATAATTTACGCACGGGATTGTTAGTGGATGTATATCAGGATCAAAGTGTAATTTCGGGTGTGGCCGATTTGTTGCGCGAAGAAAAGTATGCGAAAGAATTGGGCGTGGCTGGACACGAGCGCGTGTTGGGAGAATTTACTTGGGAAAAACAAATTGAGAAATTAAAAAATTAATATGCCAGATAAATATACCGCCGTTTGGGTTTCGCATTCCTCCATTAGTGATTGGCTGCATTGTCCGCAGGCATATTTTTTGCAAAATGTGTATCGTGATCCGAAAACTAATCACAAGATTCGTATCACGCGTCCGAGTCTAGCTTTGGGTAGTGCAGTGCATGAAGTGTTGGAGGGAATTTCACAGTTGCCAAAAGAAACACGTTTTAACGAATCGCTCATCGCGAAGTTTGAAAATGCCTGGCAAAAATTTAGTGGTAAAAAAGGTGGGTTTTTGGATGCGGATAGTGAATATCGTTACAAAATGCGTGGTCAGGAAATGTTGCGTCGGGTAATGGCGCACAAAGATATTTTGGCTGGGCCGGCGGTAAAGATAAAAGAAGATTTACCACATTTTTGGTTATCAGAAGAAGATAATATTATTCTCTGTGGCAAGATTGATTGGCTCGAATATTTGCCAGAAATTGACAGCGTGCATATTATCGATTTTAAAACGGGGAAAAGCGAAGAAGATCCTGATTCGTTGCAGTTACCCATATATCATCTACTAGTGCACAACTGCCAAAAACGCAAAGCGGTTAAGGCGAGCTATTGGTATGTCGAATCAAATGATGGTCTAACGGAAAAGGTTTTACCAGATTTGGAATCATCCAAAGAAAAAGTTTTGGCTATTGCGCGTGATATTAAAATAGCGAGACAGTTGAAGCGTTTTAAATGCCCGGAAGGGGAGAGTTGTAAATTTTGTAAACCACTATTGGATATTTCCAAAGGTTTGGGCGAACTTGTTGGTACCGACGCCTATGGTAGTGATATTTATATCTTGCCGGTAGCGGAAGAAAAGGAAAGTATTATTTTGTAAGTTTTGTTATGGAATTAATTTCTGTTATTATTCCAATCTACAACCAGGCCAATGTATTACGCCGATCGTTGTGTTCGCTTTTGCGTCAGTCATATCGACCGCTGGAAGTGATTGTAGTTAACGATGGTAGTACCGATAACTTTTCCGAGGTGATGGGTAATATTTTGGCAGAAGAAAAATTTAAAGAATTAAAGATCAAAGTAATTAATCAGGCAAATCAAGGTGGTTGCTCGGCACGCAATCATGGTTTTAGTGAATCCACCGGTCGTTTTGTTATCTTCTGGGACGCGGACACAATCGCTAAACCAAAGATGTTGATGACAATGTATCAAGCGTTGTTGAATAGCCCGGAGGCAAGTTGGGCATATTCGCAGTTTTGTTTTGGTTGGAAAAAAATGCGGGGGGCAGAGTTTGATGTGGAGTTGTTGGAAAAGAATAATTACATTGATGTCACCAGCTTGATTCGCCGTGATGCCGTTGTGCCATTCGATGAAAAATTAAAACGTTTTCAAGATTGGGATTTGTGGTTGACTTTGGCTAGTACTGGGAAGAGTGGTGTTTTTATCCCGAAAGTATTGTATAAAAAAATAACTAACCCGGTGGGGATTAGTTCGTGGTTGCCAAGCTTCTTTTTTAAGTTGCCGTGGAAAACAAGTAAAGTGGAAAAATATGAAGCGGCGGCGGAAATGGTTAGGCGGAAACACGGTTTGTCCTAGTAGTGGCGGCGATAACGACGAATAATAAAACACCGAAGACATGAAACAGCGCAGGCGATGTGATATTTATCACCATCAACGCAGCAATCATCACAAAAGGCAGAGTTTGATATTCTGCTTTTTTTAATACTTCTGAGATAAGCGTTAACCACAAAAGTAAACCGATCAAACCCATCTCCGCCCAGATTTCTAAATAGCCCCAATCAAAATGTGGGGTGGTGATTTTTTGTTGAAAGACGGGGCTGTAAACTGTGACGGTGTCACCCAATCCTTTGCCTAAAATCGGGGCGTTCATAATTTTATTTTTAATTTCTGGTAACAACAGCATCCGACTTAACGAGCTGTCTTCAATTGATGGAGAGGCGATACTTTGTAGACGTAAACCAAATATTTCCCAGCCCAAACTTTCGCCGCGACTGGCCACGTAGTGAACGGCGGTGAAACCGACAAATAAAATAAGAACAAAAACTGCGCTGTATTTTAACCAGTTCAGCCAGTATTCTTTCTTGAAAAGTAAGAGTGTACCGACGAATAGAGCGAGGTAGTATATGCGGGTTAAATTAATCGCTAATACCAAAACGATCAGTGCGCCTAAAATAAAATTACGGCGAGTGTTTTTGTTTTGGAAAAGTTCGTACATCAGCCAGAGTAAGATCGGCACAATTGCCAGGTGTTCATTTAGTACTAGGCGAAAGAAATAAAAAGGTAGAGCGGTAATTTTGCCGGCGGCGACATCGCGATACCAGTGGTAATATTGGTCTTGTAAAGAAAATATACCAGTAGAAAATCCGCAAAAAGTACAAATGATAATAATAAAATTTCCAACTAGCGCGGCGTATAAAATATTTTTTGCCGTGTCGATAAATTTGGAATCGCGAGTAACCAGTTCTTTGAGTGGGAAATAATAGGCAAAAAAGAAATAGGGGATGACGTCGGCGGTGGCACTACTAATGGCATGACCATTTTTTATTCCTATCAGAGCCGAGACGGTCGTCCAGCCCACCAACGCGAGAATAATAAAAAACAATCTGTCGCTGGTGATGTCTTTAAATTTCTTTTCTTGGATTTTTTTAATTAAAAAAATGGCAACGGAAAAAATGAGAAGTAATGTGCGTAAAGATATGCCGCCTACTCCGAGGTAACTACCTGATCCACCCAAAATCATTTCCGCGGCGACGATATACCAGCCACGTGTGTCGTTGTTGATTAAAAAGTAAACAACTGTAATGGCGACAACAATCGAAACCAATACATTGAGAACACTTGCACTCCAAAGCGGGGTGTCAGGTGTGAAAACAAAAGAAAAGATTCTTAGCAAAAAGAAAATGGCAAGTGATAATCCAAAAATCTTTTTTTGCATATTAAACCATTTTGGCATCGGTCAAATCACGGATACCATTAACCCAAGCTAAAGCGGACATGGGATTTTTTCCTTCGGGTTGGATGGTAACAATCTCCAGTGCGCTACCATTACATCCGACTAATACCTTGTTGTTTTCTAAAACAATTTTCCCAACTGGCATTTCAATGGTCGTTGGTTGCACCGCTAAAAGTTTAATTCGTTTGTCTTGAAAAGTTGTCCACAGCCCTGGCCAGATCTCTAAACCACGGCCCAGATTGTAGATTTCGGTGGCAGTTTTGTTCCAATCCACGTGGCCACTTTCTTTAGTAAACATGGTGCAAAGGGTCACCTTGGACTCATCCTGGATTTGGGGCTTAATTGTGCCTTCCAGGTAACCGGTGGTAGCCTCCAGAAGCCCTAAAATTGCCACTTTAAGCAGTTTTTCGGCTAAAGTAGTGTAAGTGTCAGTTGGGTCGATTTTTAGGGTGTCTTGGCGCAAAATTGGCCCGTGATCCATCTTTTCATCCATTAGCATTATGGAGACGCCGGTTTCGGTTTCGCCGTTGATTAAAACCGACTGGATAGGGGAGGCACCACGATATTTTGGTAAAAGTGAAGGGTGGACGTTGATCGAACCAAACTTGGTCGCTTCCACAATTCGTTTGGGGATAATCAAGCCATATTCGCAGACAATACTTAAATCAACACCCTCTGGGAAAACGTATTCTTTTAATTTTTCTGGTTGGTCAATTTTCAAACCATATTTTTCCGCCACGAGTTTGACTGGTGTTTTTTGTAACTCTTGCTTGCGCCCCACTGGGCGATCGGGCTGGGTAATTACTAATTCAATATTAAATTTAGCACTAGTAACTAGCGCTTCTAAAATTCCGGCGGCAAATTTTTCTGTACCGAAGAATATTGTTTTTGTCATGGGGTTAAATTTTACCTGGCTTTTCTTCTGGTTCGATCTTGTGCAAGTTTTTTGCTTTTTCGATAAACAGATGTCCGTTCAGGTGATCAACCTCATGTTGGATGACGCGAGCGAAAAAATGTTCGGCGATAAAATCCAAAGGCTTACCATTTTTATCTAATGCCCAGACACGAATTTTAGTATAGCGTTTGACGTCACCATATATTAATGGCACTGACAAACATCCTTCTGTGTCCCAGTTTTTTCGGATTGATTGTTTTTCCCAGCGCGGATTAATCAAGACTAGATCTTCTTTTTTGTCTAAGGTAAATTGTTTAGCGATTACACAAACTTGCCAAGCGACACCAACTTGATTGGCAGCAATCCCGGCCCCATCATCTGTATACATCGTTTCTGTCATATCAGTAACCAACTTTTTAAATTTTGCGGTTTGTAAATCAGCCGGCTGTAATTCCGGCATGACTTCATGCAAAAGTTTGTTTGGTTCGGTGGTGATAGGTAAAAGCATATATTTTAACTTAAAGACAGAATGTTCGATGGGTTAGGATCGAATTTCCACTCTGCCGGAGTTAACCCTCCAATTATTTTAGTATATTTTTTGTAAAATTCATATGGCAAGCGGATCAGGATGACTTGCCAGTACTGTTGTTGGTAGAAATATGGGGTCATTTCCAGCGGACCGGATATTATAGCCCCAGGAGCGGTTTTCGTCAAGATTTGGAGCTTTTTCACCATTTCTGCGGCTGAACGGATGGCAATTTCCGGAGTGGAGAAACCGCACCACAAACGCACTAGATAACTAAAAGGTGGATACTTCAAAGCCTTGCGTTCGGCCAGTTCGGCTTCATAAAATTCCTCTGGACGGTTTAAGAAAGAAAAAATGCGGTGTTCGGGGTGTGAGGTTTGGACTAAAAGCTGCGCGTCTTTGTTTAGTCGTCCCGCCGCCGCGCGCAAACAGTGCCAGATGTTTTCCGTGGTGCGATAGTCGGACTGAAACAATTCGGTATCAATATCCAAAAACACCATTGTCTTAATCTTGCTCCAGTCAATTTTCTGCCAAGCCATCTGCGTGCCGATAATCAATTTGGGTAATGAGCTGTGATTTTCAGTATGAACAAAATCTGTATCCACATCGATACGACTCACTTGATATTTATCTCCCCAGTTTTTGTTGGCCTCGTTTTCCACCAACTCGGTACCGGCGCCATACATCACCATATTCATCCCTTGGCAATTGGGGCAATGGGGCATGAATTGCTGGTGGCCATGACAAAAATGGCAGACTAAATCGTTGGTGTTGGCATGATAGACCAAAGTACGATCACAGTCGGGACATTTGGCGATGTAACCACAATCACGGCAGCCAACAAAGTGTGCACTGCCGCGACGGTTAAGGAAAAGAAAGACATCGCCCTGGCCACTGTTCAAAATATTTTTTAAATCTTCACTCCAAACACCGTAGTTGCCTTTACGTCGCTCGTCTTTTAGGTTTATTATTTCTGGAATAGTAAGCGTCGCCAGTTTTCCTTCCAAATTAAAAGCCTTGTGTTGAGCGAAATAGTAAGTATCAGCGGAAGGGGAAGTGGAGATTAAAAATAACTTGGCGTGATGTTGGGCGGACAAAATCATGCAGGCGTCACGGTTGTGAAAGCGTGGGGCCATATCCCAACTTTTGTGATTCTCGTCGCCGTCGTCTTCTAAGATAATATTACCTAAATTAAACCAGGGTAAAAACAAAGCACGGCGAGTACCGATGATCACACCCTTTTCTTGATTACGTACTTTTTCCCACAAAGAAAACATCTCTTTTTCAGTGCGTTCGCCCGTGACGGTGGTGTGTTCAATACCGGCAGTAGTTAAATATTTGTTCCATGCGGCTACGCGGTCGATCGTTGGTACTAAAATTAAATTGTTTTTCTTTTTATCTAAATTATCTAAAGTTTTTTGCACTTTGTCTTCTTCGTCAGCCGATATTACTAGCGTTGGTTTGGAAAGAGTTTTGCTACTGCGATCAGTAATATGCTCTAGTTTTAAACTACTAATTTTTCTTTTTTTCCAGGGTGGCAAATTTGATTTTAAAAGAAAGCCCAGGGGTGTTTGATACATCTCGGCGACTTCTTGGATAAACTGTAATTGTTGTACGGAAAGAAATGGTTCTGGGCTAACCACACTCTCCACGTTTTTTATTCTCCCCTCATTTAATGTGGTAGTTGGCATTACCGCTAACACTAGTGCGGGTATTGTTGAGTTGCGAAAAGGTACCATCACCATCTGTCCGGAAGAGACAACCAAACTATCCGGCAGACGATAGTCAAGCCGTTCTAAGCCCTTAGGCATGCGTCGCAGTATCGTAACCGACGCAAACATAGTTTAGAAGATAAATTGACTAGTTAAATAGCCAACACCAAATGGTTTTTCGTAAGCGTATTGACGATATTCATAGTTAACATCACGCAACACTCCCATTAGGATTAACAATGAGCGGAAACCACACTCAGCGGCATCACCAACAAATTTCTTGTCTAGTCCGAGTAAGCCGGTAACATTGTGGCTGGATAACAGTTCTTGAATCTTGGCGTCAAATTGTTCACCGGCAGCGTTGTAGCCAGCGGGAGCGTCAGTGGTGAGAGCGTGTGATAAATCGCCTGAGGCAATCACAGCCACGCGTTTGTTGGTGTTCATTATTTGTTCTTTTAACAGATAGCCAAAATCAAAATGCAACTTCCAATCTTGTTCACAAAAACCAATCGGTAAGAGTGAAGCGTTGGGTAGGTGAGGGGTTAAATAAAATAACGGAACCGCCACGCCATGATCCAGCTTAGGTTCACTGATCATTGTTGTGGCAATTCCGCGTTCTTTTCCCGCTTCGCGCAGCCAGGAAGACAGGTTCATTTCGCCTTTGAATTTTAGTTTGGTAGTTAAATCGCCAAATTCCTTTAAGTCAGTCTCGTATTCTGGGCAAACGTTGATGGTAAACGCGTCGGCGAAACAACTGCCGTGAGGAGAAATGGTGATGATAAGGTCGGGACGAGTGAGGTACAGTTCTTCCTCCATTTTTTCTAATGCGACCTTGGTTTTGTTAATCTCCTTAGCCGCTTCTTTTCCGATGGTTGGAATAAGAAGAGGAGGGTGAGGAGTAAACCCGGCGAAGACGAGTGACATATGGTTACTTTATATTAGCAATTTTAACATCGCCGCTAGTTACCCAATTAGCAATGCGATTTGGTTCTTCAAATCTTTTTGCATAATCCGGATTTCCGAGCGTGACGATTATATATTGTTTTTTAGTGGTTCTAGATTCAATCAACATTACCATGGTGGCCTGAGCGGCGGTGGTATAGCCGGTTTTACTGGCAAGAACACGGTACTTGCGGTTTGGTATGGTGATTACTTTGTTGGTGGTTGCAATATTGTGAGTGATGGTTTTGTTTTTACTGACTAATTCTTTAAAGGTATATTCAGTTGTTCCCAAGACTTTCTTCAAAGAGTCGTTGCTTAGCACCTTGGTAAATATTTTTAATAAATCACGGGCAGTGGAAATGTTGCCTTTGTCTAAACCAGTAACATCAGTAATAGTGGTATTGTCGACTCCCAATTCGGCCAGGCGTTCGTTTGCACTTTTTATCAAAGAAGTTTCGGACAGGCCGCTGGCGGCAGCCACCATGCGTGCAGTGTTATTAGCAGAGAGAATTAACATGGAATTGAGCAAGTCGATGTTTTTTATCTTTTCTCCTTCAATCAAACCAAGAGGGTTGCCTTCGGAGGAATGTTTTTTGACGGAGTATGTCGTGGATTTTTTTGGATCAAAATTTTGGTTAACAGCTTCGTAGGCAACAATCAGTTTGGTAAGTGACGCGATTGGTCGTTGGTCATCGATGTTTTTCCCGGAGATAATACGGCCGCTCGGATATTCAGCAACCAGGTAGCTAGGTAGTTTACTTTTGGCTTGGTCAACAATCTCTGCTAACGTGTCTCCCAAAAATTTGTTCTGTGAGGAAAGCAGGGAAGCGTTCAAGAAAAGTGCTTCACCGTTTGGAATATTGAAGGCGGTGGCTAATTTAATATTAATAATGTTTTCTTTTTTGTAACCGAGCGCGCCAAAAGTTTCAGCGTCGGCAATCTTTCTCTTTTTTCCATTTTCAATAACATAAATGGCATTGTTGTCCGTTACTTTTATCAGTGTACCGTCAGCAAAAACCACTGGTAAATCAGCGATAGGCAAGCCAGCGATATCTACCTTTTTCTTTTTGACAATATCTAGATTATTAAAATTAGCCTTAATAACACCCGGATCAATGATCGGATAAACAGTGCCATCTTTTACAAGATAGTGTGAATTGTTGAGGTCAGTCAACTGGTAAATGATTCCTTCTGGGTGGATGGTACCAGCGGTAATGGTTGAACCAATTTTGTAGTTACTAATATCAGCGGCGGTGATGTCGATAATTTCTTGTGGATTGTAACCCAACTTTCGAACCGTATCTTCGCTCGCGAATGGTCGGAGGGTGTCGTAATCGAGAAGATAGTAGTTGTTAGAAGGGGTTTTGAGAATGGAATAGTTGGCGAAGGAGATTATCGGTCCATCAGTGTAGTTGCTTAATTCTGATTCTGGAACTGTGACCACCATTTTAGGATCAGCGCGTGAGATGAGTGCGGACATGTTTTTAAAAAGTCTCTTTTGTCCATTTTGTACGAGCCACACGTCGGTTGAAGAGGCGGTTTTGAGTAGTGAGCCGTTCGGATATACCTGGCTAAACCATGTGCCCCAAATACGCCAGAAATTTTTGTTGGCGGAAATGTGTGGGGTGTAAGTGTAAAGGAAAGCAGTGGCCCAACTACCAGGGACGATTTCTTGTTTGTCGATTATCGTTGGTGTATCTTTTTTCTTAACATAACTAGCGCTGTTGTTATTGTAATACCAGCGCATCAGACCAGCAGCAGCGGCTACCTGTTTACCAAATCCACTATTGCGTAAGTATGTCGGACATGTCCAACCGCAACTTTCGTTAATACCATAGCCGGTAGCGCCAGCAAGTTGTTTGGTGGTAGGGGAGTCGTCGGTGATCAAACTTTGTTCTTTTTGCAATGTTACCAAAATGTATTTAGGATTGATTTGGTAATTTTTACCGGCATCATAGATAATCTCAGCGGCGGATTTGATTACGCCATTTTCGTCCTCAGCCTGATAATTGCGTAAATAACTACCACGAGCATCGAGAAACTTTTGGATATCAACAACAGACAAGCTGCTGCAGTCTTGCAATTCAGCGTCGGAAAGGATAAAAGCAGGATTAAACTCAGTCGCTGCCAAAGCCTGGAAAAACGGAAAAAATACCAAAGTTAAAATGGTAAGTAAAGAAAACAAACCTAGTTTTTGTCGTTGCATAGTTTTTGTTAAGTTGTATAGATAAAGTATAGCATTATTCGGAAAGGCAAGCAAATAAAAACCACCCCTTTCAATCATTGGGGGTGGTCTTTAAGAAAATTAATTTACTTAATCACAATTTTACCTTTTTCCACGGCAATCTCCACCATCTGTCCTTCTTTTATCTTCCCCTCGATAATCATTAACGCCAGCTCATCCAAAATCTCGTTTTGGATCACACGCTTTAATGGTCGAGCGCCAAAGTCCGGGTTGTAGCCTTCTTTGGCAAGATACTTTTTCACTGACGCATCGAACTTTAGGGCGATCTTTTTCTCTTGCAAACGTTTTTCTACTTCTTTCAATTGTAGCTCGGCGATTAACTCAATCTGTTTCTCAGCAAGAGAATGGAAGATGATAGTTTCATCAACGCGATTCAAAAATTCTGGTTTAAAATGCGCATGTAGCATTTCTGTTATTTTCGTCCGCACAACTTTTTCCGCGTCGCTTTTTTTACGGCTGCGTTCTTCTTCGAAACCGAATTCACCACGTTTGTTTAAATCCAAAATCGCTTGACTGCCCAAATTACTGGTCATGATAATGACGGTATTTTTGAAGTTTACCGTGCGGCCTTTGGCATCTGTCAAACGTCCTTCGTCCAAAATTTGGAGTAAAATATTGAAGACATCAGGATGAGCCTTTTCAATTTCATCAAATAATATTACGACATGTGGTCGACGACGAATGATCTCGGTTAATTGGCCACCTTCATCATAACCAACATACCCAGGAGGGGAGCCGACCATTTTGGCAGTGCTGTGGCCTTCCATGTATTCACTCATATCAATGCGCACGAGCGCGTCTTCGGTGTCGAACATAAACTCCGCCAAAGATTTGGCTAGTTCGGTTTTACCGACGCCGGTTGGGCCTAAGAAGATGAACGAACCAATTGGACGACCCGGAGCAGAGATACCCGCACGAGAACGACGAATGGCGTTGGTGATGGCTTTAATGGCCTCGTCTTGGCCAACCACTCTTTCGCCTAAAGCGTTTTCCATATTGATCAAACGTCCGCTTTCACTTTGTAACATTTTAGTAACGGGGATGCCAGTCCAACGTGCGACCACGGACGCAATATCTTGTTCGGTAACTTCTTCTTTCAAGATGCCGCGTTCTTTTTGTAATTCAGCCAATTTTTTCTCGCTGTTTCGGATCTCGCCTTCGAGTAATGGGATTTTACCATAACGTGCTTCAGCAACTTTTTGTAAGTCACCTTTGCGTTCCTCAATTTCCGCCTGTTGTTTTAAACGGTCAATTTCTTTTTTGTTGGCATGGATTTTCCCGATCACTTCTTTTTCATTACTCCATTTTGCCTCCAACGCCGAACTCTTTTCTTTTAGGTCAGCGAGGTCTTTTTCTAACTGTGCCAAACGATCTTTGGAATCTTGATCTTTCTCTTTTTTCAAAGCACGTTTTTCAATTTCATATTTAATCATCGTCCGTTTCATTTTATCCAACTCTTCCGGTAATGAGTCAATTTCCAAGCGCAGCGCGGAAGCGGCTTCGTCCATTAAATCAATCGCCTTGTCTGGTAAGAAACGATCGGAAATATATCGATCGGACAACTTTACAGCGGCGATAATAGCAGCGTCAGTGACACGAACACCATGATGCACCTCATATTTTTCTTTAATACCACGCAGGATTGCAACCGCATCATCGGGTGAGGGTTCGTTGACCATTACCGGTTGGAAACGACGTTCTAAGGCCGCATCTTTTTCGATATGTTTTTGATATTCTTTAATGGTGGTCGCACCGATAGTGTGTAGTTCGCCACGGGCCAACATTGGTTTTAACATGTTAGAGGCGTCCATTGAGCCTTCAGAGGCACCAGCACCAACGATAGTGTGTAGCTCGTCGATGAAAAGGATATATTTATCAGCGGCCGCACTAATTTCTTTCAAAACAGCTTTTAACCGTTCTTCAAATTCGCCGCGGAATTTCGTACCAGCCAAAAGCGAACCGATATCAAGGGTGTAAATTTCTTTGTTACGCAAAGAATCAGGCACATCGCCATTAACAATACGTTGGGCAAGACCTTCAACAATGGCAGTTTTACCCGTGCCCGGTTCGCCAATGAGTACCGGGTTGTTTTTAGTACGGCGAGACAATATTTGCATCACGCGTCTAACTTCGTCATCACGACCGATCACGGGATCGATTTTCTCTTTACGTGCTAAATCAGTTAAATTTTTTCCATATTTTTCCAAAGCGTTAAACTTGCCCTCGGGTTCGGGGGAGTCGACGCGTTGGTTGCCACGGATAGAGGCCAGGGCTTTTAAAACCGCCTCGTGGTTTACATTGATACGGGCGAAGATTTCACTGATGGGATTTTGTGAGGCGAGAAAGGCGAGGAATAAATGTTCGACGCTGATGAACTCGTCACCCATTTTTTGTGCTTCAGCGGCGGCGGTTTGAAAGATATGTACCATCGCTTGACCCAACATTACTTGGCCCACACCACCAGGAATGGCCTGGTTTTCTGTTTTAGGGAGGTGATCGATGAGGGATTGGGCATCGGCACGTAAAGCAATCAGATTGATGTTTAATTTTTGTAAAGTAGAGACAACAATCCCTTCCTCGTCCTCTAAAAAGGCAAACAAAAGATGGGGCGGTTCTACCTGGGCTTGGCCGTTTTTTTGGCCAATGGCGGCCGCTTTTTGGATAGCTTCTTGAGATTTATTGGTAAAATTTTGTGGATTCATATTCATTAAACATATTATCACTCTAAGATAGTGAGTGATAATATATTAACATATTAGGAAAAGTTGTCAAGCAATCTTTTTTCACTTTTTTAATTTAGAATATATTTTGTAGACAGACAAAAAAACTAACCCATAACAAATAATCATACTAGTATATACAAACAACCATTCAATCCATTCTAACGGCCCACCGTCAAAACCTAAACCTCTACAGATATTAGTTTTGGAAAGTTTGCAGATTGGCCAAAGAACAATTTTAGAAATATACCACCCACCCAAAAAAGGCAAAAGTAATAATCTGTAAAGAAAACTGGGTAGTTTTTCAGATAGTGTCCAAAAATTTGTAAGGAAAAAACCAAACAACCCACCGGAGATAAAAATCTGTGAGCTCCTACTTTTTAGAAAATTCATATTGAGATTCATTTAGAGTGGTGTGAAATATTTTTATTGGATCAGTTGTTTCCATGTTTGTTTAACTGTATTTGCAATGGATAAGAAAAATTCTTTGTCTTTACGATGAGTTAATAAATTGGCCACTTCATCTATTTTTACCCACCGAGCCTCTGGGTTTTCTGGATCTTTTGGTTTAAGCTCTGTTTGATTGGTTTTAAAAAGGAAGATGGTAATAGTCTTTTGTTCTGAGATGTTGTCGCCGCCGTCAAGAGAAATTTTGTATCTTTGGTAGCTTCCCAATTCAGAGATAAATTCCAATTGGTCTATTCCAGATTCTTCATATATTTCTCGTTTTGCAGTTTCTTTTTTGTTTTCTCCGTCTTCGATGTGTCCCTTGGGGAGCGACCAAGATAGTCCGTGTTGATTCACCACCAGGACTAGGCCGTCTTGGTTAAGGATGACCCCTCCCGCACTCTCAGTTATTTTTTGATCGGTTGACATATATTCTGCAATAATTTTATTGATGATTAATTGGCTTGTAGCCTGTTTTTAGCAGATTCTGAATGGGGACGAAAAGAGGTTGTGGTAATTGATCCCACTGAAACCACTCCCATTTTTCACATTTTTCTGGCTCCACTACTTTCGCTTCGCCAGCATCGTAATCAGCCAGCATAAATATAGTGATATAATGTTTTTCTTCTGCTTGAAAAATATCGTTGGTTGCAGTGCTGAAGCGAATATTTTTTATTGTGATACCCGTCTCTTCTTTTACCTCTCTCATAGCGCATTCTTCCCATGATTCTTTAAATTCCAAATGTCCGCCCGGAAAACTCCACGAACCTTCTCCGTGCGCATTTTTTCTTTTTCCAAAGAGAATCTTGTTGTTTTTAACGATAATCACACCGACACCGACTTTTGGTCTTTCATTCATAAATGTAGTTTTTAAAATTATTTATTTAACCAACTACCTGTTAAACTCATATTCCCATCCTGGTTGCCAAGTTTTTCCTCTTGTTACAAATCAATTTTATACCGGCATTTTTGGCGCTCGCCCTTTTCGTACATTTCGTTATGTTCCGGCAAGTCAACTATTTCGATTAATTTAAAACCGGCTAGCTCTGCACTTCGTCGAGAAGCGAAGTTGCCTACATTACAAGTAATCCACACTTCACTTAAACCATGTCTTCTGGCTAGATCAAAGAGTAGCTTGCAGCTGCGGGCAGCAAAGTGGTGTCCGCGATATTTTTCGTCGACACCATATCCGATATTACCTCCGTAAAAGATATTTTCATTTTGCCCAATACGTAGATGAATGTAACCCATTTTTTCTTTTGTGGCTGTGTTGTACAGGTCAAATTTATAGGCCGGAACATATTTTTTCTCTACATTTTCTGGATTGGTTTCGGATAAAATTAACTCTAGCTCATGGTCAACAAGCTTTCCCGGGTCTAAAAATTTAAATTCATTGGCCATAATGGGATAATTATTTACTTTGGGCCGTTTTTTTTGAATAAAAATATACAACTTACTATAAAAATTATTGAGCAGATTATTAGTCCTAGGAGAGCATATCCTTCCCGCAAACCTCCATAGTAGCCATAGCCCCAAAGAAATTTTCCAGTCCTGTATATTCCATATCCAGAAAAAATTAATAATAATGTTAGAGTAATTTTTTTCATAAATTTAAAAATATAATGTGTTATTAAATTTTTATCTTCCTCTTATCGTTTCGTCTATATTTCTTTTCTGCAAAAAGTCCCAAACCTTTTCCGCGTAATCCTTTCTTTGTTCAGGAGTAGCATTTTTAATGTATAAAATTCTATTACCGAAATTCCCATTTAGTGCCATTGTAAAAAAAGCAACAAAATCATCGTGTGTTGGGTGAGTTGTTAAAAATTCACCGATTACTTTTTTATCATCTGCCGTTTGCACTTCCTCATCCCTAAGTAATCCTCCGATTATTTTGCCTTGCGGATCTTTAATTTCGAATCTTTTGTAAAAATTTTCACGCACTTCATTTTTTCCATATATTTCAGATTCAATTTGATGTGTAGATTCTGCCGCTTCTCTGTCTGTGGGTATATTACTTTTTTCAAACATGAATTCCTCTCCTTCTTTTGGTCCAAATAACGCAGAAGCCACATTTCCTAAGTATTGTCTACCAACCCCTTCTTGTGCCGGTACTACGATAAAATGAGAATAAGTGGTATTAACTCCGTCAACAAAATCTGCCTCTCTTGGAATATATTCCTTTAGTCTGCATTCGGCTGATGTTTCTGTATCCTTGTAACCATCAAGCGCTGAACGTGGAAAGGTAAAAAAGAGATTATTGTTAGCGTCAAAATATGCCAGCGTGTCAGGTGACTGCTCTATAACCAAAAAAGCATGGCCTGGTGCAGTAACAGCAACATGATCAATTCCATGTTCTTGTAAACAAGTCGAGGCTATTAATGTTCTACCGGCACATTCCAGCTGTCCTTTTCTCATTGAGCTGATTAGAACCCCATCTCTTGGCGCGCTTGGATCAATCTGTTCTTGATCAGAATCTCTCTTTAAAACTTTGAATAGTTCATATGGTAAATTTTCCCGTTTGATTCCTTCGAGATTTTTTTCAATTTGTTGATATCTGGGCAATGATTTTGTCGCATTTTTTAATTTTTCATCAAAATTATCTAGTTTTTCGGTTGGTTTAATCTCAAGAGTGCTCAAGATTACTTCTTCAGCCTGCTTTTTTTTCTCTGGTGAGATTTCTTTTTGCACAACAGGTTGCTCAGCCTCTGGAATGGTGGCGATAGGAATTTCCTGTTGAAGGTCTGTTGTATCGATTTTTATCGCAGCTTCTATGCTCATAATAATTGATTAAATTTGATGACTATATTTAGTGTCTTACACACCAACCATCTGTAAAATTGGCTAATTTAATATCTATTATATCAACCCATACGAAATCAGCAAGGGGATACGAATTTATCAAAAGGTAACAAAAACCCATTTTCTCCGTCTTCTATAGTATACCGCCCTTAAAGCGGTGTTAAGTTGCGTTTATATGGCAAAAATCAATCAAAGGACTTTTAAGATATATTGGCAGCATATAAGACGCTATTCCGGGCTCGGAGTAGTGATGGTTTTGGCTACCATTTTTGCCTCTTTGGTCAATATTATAGTCCCACTCTATTTAAAGAAGTTTTTTGATATTTTAGGTGTAGCTGGTTTGGATAAGTCGGCGGCGAGCGCCCTGGTCAGTATTTTGATAACGGTGGCAATATTTGAGATAGTAAGTTGGATATTTTGGCGTGTCTCTGCTTTTGCGGCTTCAGCGCTACAGGCCAAGGTGATGGCCGATTTGGGTAATACTTGTTTCCAATATATTCATCGCCATTCTTTTTCCTATTTCAACAACAACTTTGTCGGTTCGTTGGTTAAAAAAGTAAATCGTTTTACGCATTCATTTGAAGGAATTGCTGATCGTGTGACTTTTGATGTGTTACAGTTGTTGGTGAAGATAACGGCAATTTTGACTGTATTGTTTATCACTAATTTTATCTTAGGTATCGGTTTGGCTGTTTGGATTGTCATATTCTTGCTAGTCAACTGGTTTTTTATCCGTTACAAACTACGCTACGATTTGGAACGCAGTACGGCAGATAGTAAATTGACCAGTGTCTTGGCGGATACGATTACAAACAATTTAAATGTTAAATTGTTTAATGGTTACAAAAAAGAATGCAAGAACTACGGCGAGGCGAATGCAAAATTGGCAGGGTTGCGTCTGTTCACTTGGAATCTTGGTAATTACTTTGACGGTGCCCAAGGGTTTCTGATGATTGTCTTGGAAATTGGTCTGTATTATGTCGGTATTAGATTGTGGCAAGTGGGAAAATTCACCGTGGGTGATTTCTTTTTGTTGCAATCATACGTTTTCTTGGTGATTATCAACATCTGGAACTTTGGTAGAGTATTACAACGTATCTATGAGGACCTTGCAGAAGCAGAAGAGATGACTGAAGTTTTGACTACGCCACATGAGATTGTGGATGCGCCGAAAGCGGTTCAGCTTGAAGTGACAAAAGGGGAGATTGAATTTTTCAAGGTTGGGTTTAATTACAATGAGACCCGAAAAATCTTAAAGGATTTTAATTTCCATGTTGCGCAGGGTGAGAAGGTGGCGTTGGTTGGTCCTTCAGGCGCGGGCAAGACTACAGTAATTAAGTTGCTCTTACGTTTATACGAATTGAGCAGCGGTCAGATCTTGATCGACAAACAAAGGATTGATCGCGTAACTTTGGAAAGTTTGTGGCAGAACATTAGCTTGGTGCCACAAGATCCAATTCTTTTTCACCGTACTTTAAAAGAGAATATCCGTTATGGTAAATTTGATGCCACCGACGAAGAAGTTATCGAGGCGGCCAAGATGGCATATTGTCATGATTTCATCACTGGTTTAAGTGAAGGTTACGAAACCTATGTCGGTGAACGCGGGATTAAGTTGTCTGGCGGAGAAAGACAGCGGGTGGCGATTGCGCGGGCGATTTTACGCAATGCACCAATCTTGGTGTTGGATGAAGCTACTTCTAGTTTGGATTCAGAATCAGAGCAAGAGATCCAGCGTGGTTTAGATAACTTGATGAAGAACAAGTCAGTAATCGTGATCGCTCACCGTTTGTCGACAATTATGAAGATGGACAGAATTGTAGTGATTGATCAGGGTAAGGTAGTTGAGGATGGTACCCACGATGAATTACTCAAGAAGCGTGGTGGGTTGTACAAAAAACTGTGGCAGTTGCAGGCCGGTGGGTTCATTAAGTAAAAAACAAAAAGCAGTGGTTAAAAGCCATTGCTTTTTTGTTAGTTTGACGGTATAATTTTAGTATTAATTATTGTTTAATATGTGGTTAGTTTTAGCTTTTCTCTCAGCGGCAACCGCTGCCTTGGTGGCAATATTTGGTAAATTGGGGCTTAAGAATGTTGACCCAACTTTTGCGACGACAGTGCGGTCTTTGATTATGGCTGTATTTTTGGTTGTGACCAGCTTGTTCTTGGGGAAATTTAATAATATAAACTTTGGTTCTTTAAGCAATCGTGATTGGCTGTTGATTGTGTTGGCTGGTGTTGCCGGTGCGCTTTCTTGGTTGTTTTATTTTGGAGCGTTAAAGGTTGGTTTGGCAACTAAGGTAGTGGTGATCGATCGGTTGAGTTTAGTTTTTGTTGTGATTTTGGCCGCGCTGTTTTTAGGTGAGGCATTAAGTTGGCGTGTTGCGTTAGGCTCCGTTTTAATGGTGGCGGGTGCGGTTATTATTTCTTTGAAATAAATATGGCTGAAATTTTGGGAGTGAGAATTGATAGTGTTAGTTTGGTTGAAGTAAAGGAAAGGGTTGGGCTGTGGTTGAAGGGGTCGGAACAGAAAAAGATATTTACTCCCAACCCAGAAATGCTAGTGTTGGCACAAAAATTTCCACGTTTTAAGGAGGTCTTGAATGGGGGAGACCTGAATTTGTGTGATGGGTTCGGAATCACGTTGGTGAGTGGGGGAAAAATTAAAAGAATACCCGGGTCAGACTTTGTTTGGGAGTTGTGTGAGATGGCGGAGAAGAATGATAAAAAAGTTTTTTTGTTAGGCACTGGGAGTGACGAAGTGTTATTAAAAACAAAAGAAGTATTGAACACAAAATTTGTTCAGCTAAAGATTGTTGGAATGGACAAAGGGCCAAAGATTGAGGTTGTTGGGGGAGATGTTAAAGTAAATGGTGAGGAAAATAACGAGACATTAAGAAAGATAAACGAGAGTGGTGCTGAAGTTTTGATTGTTGCGTTTGGTCAGATGAAACAGGAGATGTGGATTGAAGAGTTTTTGCCAAAGTTACCAGGTGTGAAATTGGCAATCGGCGTAGGTGGGGCGTTGGATTATATCGGTGGCAAGGTCAAACGTGCACCACGTTGGGTGCGTAAGATTGGATTTGAGTGGTTGTATAGACTAATCAGGGAACCACGAAGAGTTAAGAGAATATTTACAGCAACATTTTTATTTATATATTATATTATTAAAAAATATGGCAGAGCAAAATCCTGCGGCAGAACATTTTAAAACAGATTCGCTAACAAATTTTGGTGGAATCTCCCGTATCCCTGTTGGTGGGCCGATTTTCGATGCGGCCACTCGCTGGCACAGGAAAATTGTGACGATCGGTCCGTCAGGTAATATAGGTGAGGTTGTTTTGCCAAATATCGATGGAATATCAGACGAGGTTATTGATGAAGTTTATTCTCAGTTTGTCCATGATTATTTATCAGATGTTGATGATGTGAGGTTAAAGGATTTGAGAGAAAGGTACTCAAAGGGGGAAGTGGATGAAGAGTTGGTTATAAATGAAAATGAAGAAGAAATATTGGGGGAGGAATATGAAAAATATTTACTTGAGAAAGGAATAATAAGTAAAAAAGATCTAAAAAATTCATAAGAATATTTTATGATTCGAACACGTTTTGCACCCAGCCCAACCGGCTTTGTCCATGTTGGCAGTCTGTATATAGCTTTGTTTGCTTATCTAGTTGCTAAAAAGAATGATGGCCAATTTCTGCTTCGCATTGAAGACACTGACCAGAAAAGACTAGTTGAAGGATCGGTTGAAGCAGTACTGCGAGCGTTAAATTGGGCAGGTATCAATCCTGATGAGGGAGTGGTGTTGGCCAGCGATGGTAAGGGTGTTGCCCAAAAAGGTGACAAGGGGCCATATATCCAATCGGAGAGACTGGAAATTTATCGCAAGTATGTAGATCAATTACTAGAAAATGGTCAGGCATATTATTGTTTTTGTACACCAGAACGGCTGGAAGAGGTGCGTGACAATCAGCAGAAAAACAAGCTACCTACTGGTTATGATGGTCACTGTCGTAATATTGACCCAGAAGAAGCTAAAAAAAGAGTGGCTAACGGAGAAAAATATACAATACGTCTCAAGATGCCCAAGACGGGTGAGACGACTTTTAACGATTTGATTAGAGGGGAAGTTTCTTTTAAAAACGAACTCGTTGATGATCAGGTATTATTAAAGGCCGATGGTTTTCCAACCTATCACCTGGCTGTTGTTGTCGACGATCATTTAATGGAAATATCGCATGTGATTAGAGGCGAAGAATGGTTGTCTAGTACTCCCAAGCATGTACAGTTGTATAAATACTTCGGTTGGGAGGCGCCGCAGTTTGCGCACCTGTCACTTTTACTTAATGCGGACAAAACAAAATTAAGCAAACGTAAGGGTGATGTGGCGGTGGAAGACTATATCAAAAAAGGATACCTGCCAGAGGCAATGATTAACTTTGTTGCTTTCTTGGGCTGGAATCCAGGAGGTGAGAGGGAGTTGTACGCACTGGAAGAATTGGTTAAGGAGTTTAGTTTTGAGAAGACTACCAAAGCAGGGGCGGTATTTAATTTAGAAAAATTAGATTGGTATAACCGGGAATATCTAAAGCGGATGACGAATGAAAAAATTGCCGAAGTTTCGGCAAAATATTTTTCAGCAACCGATTGGTGGCAAGATGGTTGGACACAGAAATTACCCATGGCGATTAGTTTAGAGAAAGAGCGGGTTACTACTTTGACTGAGTTACCGGAAGCGATTAAGTTTGTTTTTGTTCGGCCAGAATACCAAAAAGATATTTTGATTTGGAAGAAAAGTAATTTGGAAGATGCAAAAAAAGTATTACAAGAACTCGGTTCTACATTGGATATTTTTAGTGTTCAAGATTGGGATAAGGACAATTTGCAGGTTAGGATAGGGGAGTGGGTGAAAGAAAAAGAGTACAACAACGGTATGGTCTTGTGGCCAATGCGTGTGGCACTGTCTGGTCAAGAAAATTCTCCTGGACCATTTGAGATTGCGGAAGTTTTGGGCAAGGAAGAAGCAATCGCACGTATAAAAATTGCGGCAGAAAAATTGTAGGCAGAAGTTATAATTTTGTGGTATAATACTACCATGAAAAAAATTTGGTATTTATCGTTCATCCTTTTGTTTTTAGGCGCTGGACTATTCTGGACGTCTAGTTTTGTTTTGAGCGTTGATGTTGGAGGTAATACTGAAGAAATTAGTGTATTAAACAAAGAAATCGCTGCACGTAAGGATAAAATTAAAGAACTCGAAGAAACAATTAGTAAATACAATAAAAACATTGCCCAAAAACAATTAGAGGGCGTTTCTTTGCGCAATCAAATTGGAATTTTGGATAGTAGAATGGAAAAGATCAGTATTGATATTGAATTAACCAAAGAAAAGATAAAAGAAACTGAACTGGAGATTGAGGCGTTGGAGTTGTCGATAAAAGATAAAGAGACGGCGATTGCTAAGCAAAAGCTGATAATTACCGAAATTATACAAAGCTTACACGCGAATGATCAGAAGAACTATATTGAGATACTCTTAACTAATAACAGTTTTGCTGATTTTTATAACCAAGCAAAATATTTGGAGAATGTTTACGTAGATCTGGGACGTTCGGTGAAATCATTGCGGTTGGCACAAGAAGACTTGGTAAACAAACGTCAGCAAGCTGACACTCGTCGTTTGACTTTTGAAGATTTAAAAAAGCAGCTAGAGGAAAAGAAAGCGGATTTAAACGATCAGTCTGGGGTTAAACAAAATTTATTAGTACAGACAAAATCATCAGAATTACATTACGCAACACTGTTGGCTAGTTTGAAAAAGCAGTATCAAGTAATCGAGAGTGAAGTAAGAAGCTACGAAGACGAAGTGCGCAAAAAACTAGAGGCACAGGACAAAATACAGGAGACAGGTGATGTCTTGTTGGCTTGGCCAACACCAGGGCATTATATAACAGCATATTATCATGATCCAGAATATCCTTATCGCCGTGTCTTTGAGCACAATGCTATTGATATTCGCGCGGCACAAGGAACCCCACTTAGGGCGGCGGCTTCTGGGTATGTTGGGCGAGCAAAAACCTGTACCCTCGCGTCTTGTTATAGTTATGTGCTCTTAATTCACACAGGCAATCTTTCTACAGTCTATGGTCATATGAGTCGCATTATCGTGTCAGAAGATAGTTTTGTTAATCGTGGTGATGTGATTGGGTATTCCGGTGGTACTCCGGGAACGGTTGGTGCGGGTGCTTTTGTAACTGGTCCACACCTCCACTTTGAAGTGCGTAAGAATGGTATTCCAGTCAATCCTTTAGGTTATTTAGTGCAATAGATTATGAAAAAGAAAATTAAAGTTGGTGTAATTTTTGGTGGACCGTCAACAGAACGAGAAATTTCCTTGATTACCGGCAGAGCAATTTGCGATAATTTAGATACGAAAAAATATCTTGTTAGTCAGATAGAGATGGATAAACAAAGCCGGTTTTGGTTAAAAGAAAAAGGTGGAAAACGTTTAGTAGATTTTATAAACAAAGATCGTAAGAAATTCGACATCATATTTATCGCATTACATGGTGCTCCTGGTGAAGATGGCGAGATCCAGGGCATGTTTGATGCTTTGGGGATAAAATATACCGGCTGCGGTGTATTGGCGAGTGCACTAGCGATGAATAAAGTATATGCTGCTCAGATATATCTGATAAATGGATTACCACACCCAGAGTTTATTCATTTCAAAAAAGATGGTTGGAAAGATTATAAAAAGGATGTTCTCAAAGATATTAATGAAAAAATTGGCTTTCCTGCGGTGATTAAGCCGGTGGACCAAGGTTCAGCCGTGGGTATTTCGATTGTTAAAAACGAAAAAGAATTGCTTTTGGCGATTGATAAATCTGTCAAACAATTTCCTTGGTTGTTGGTTCAGAAATTTATCAAAGGGCAAGAAGCTACATGTGGAGTTTTAGAGAAGAAAGGTCAAATATTTGCCTTACCACCGACACATATTATTGCTAACGCCGGTGAGTTTTATGATTACAAATCGAAATATTCCAAAGGTGGTTCAACCCATATCTGTCCAGCAGATTTTTCTCCAGAAACCAACGAGCAGCTCCAGCACTTGGCACTTTTAGCGCATAAGGCATTACATTGCCGTGGAATGTCACGAACCGATATCTTTGTGGCGGATGAAGAAGAGGTTTGCGGTTGTGAGGAACACAAAGATAATGCTTGTGGCCATAGAACATCAGCACCATTTCACAATCACAAAAAACTATATATTATTGAAACTAACACTATCCCAGGCATGACACCAACCAGTTTATTCCCAGAAGCGGCAGGTAAAGCGGGGATTAAGTTTAGTGAGATGTTGGATTTGATTATAAAAGCCAGCTTGTAAGCTGGCTTTTTGAAATTTACTCTTTAAATAGCGGGTGAAATTCATGATGGCTTTTTTCAGCAAATTTATCTGAAGCGTGCACGTATCTAGTAGTGGTGTCTAGAGATTCGTGGCCTAATAGAATCTGTATAGCAGCCGGATTTGCCCCATTTTCAGCTAAATAAGTGGCAAAACCGTGTCTTAGGGTGTGGGCGCTAATTGGGATATTTATGTCTAATAATTCTCGATAGCGTTTAATTTTGTACTGCAAGTAGTTCGTAGAAATTCTTTTGTTTTTTTCCTGACTGTTACTCCCGCGGTAGGGGACAAATAACATGTCAGACGCGCTGTCTCGCTTTAAAAGGTAATGTTTAATATGGACTAGTGCTCTTGGGGTTAGGTAAACAAAACGTTGTTTTTTTCCTTTACCCATAATGTAAATTCTACCAGTCTGATCGACCTGGTTAACTTTTAGAGAAAGTAATTCGGAGATACGCATTCCAGTGGCAAAAAGCGTCTCTAACATTGCACGATTACGCAAAGTTACCCGCTCATCATCCTCAAATTTATTTGGTGCTTCTAATATTTTAATAATTTCGGTAAATTCTGGCACGCGGGCATGTTTTTTTTCTGTTTTAAGCAGCTTAACAGACACCGGGGAGATTGGTGGATGCCTATCCATATCTTCTAAAAATTTAAGATAAGAGCGTAAGGCCGACAACATTCGGTTGATTGAGTAACTACCCAGTTTTTTATCTGGTTTGTGTTCTTCGGCAGTTTTGCGATCAGAAGAGCTTAGATAGGCCTTATAACGCAATAAATCAGTCTTTTCTAACTTAGAAAAATCTTTTTTTATATCATTACTAATAAAAAATTCAAAAACACGTAAATCACGGTCATAATTATACGCAGTTTCTTCAGAGAAGTTACTAGCCTTGATATTCAAAATAAAATCATCTAAATAGGGGAGTGGGTGTGATATTTTCATAGTCTTCGTTCTTCAAATAATGTTAGATTAAAAGCTTCACTGAGCGTCCTAACCAGTTTATTTCTTTTTAGCTCACGCTGAATGGATCGAGCTGTAATTTGTATTCCAGTTGATTTAAATAACTTGTCAGATAATCACTTGGCTGGAAAATTTGTTCTTTAGATACATTTCTTTCAAAACATCCAGAAAGGGTAGTCCGAGCTTGTCGGAAATCGCTTTCATCTTGTTTCTGGGCATATTTGCATATTATAACTGAGTGTAAGAGTTATTATACTCAATTATATATTATCTAAATAAAACAGTCAAATAACGGCTGTGGATATTTTTCGCCCCTTCCCTACTTCCAATACACCCTTTCACCATAACGCAAGTCAACATGCTCAACTGGATGGTTGTCTTTAATTATTGCTGTTAAATTGTTAAAAGCACTTTCACAGCTTCCATTAATGCTAATCAGTATATCCCAAGATTCTGTAGTCTTAATTGTCAGGCCAGCCGCTAGGTTGTCCAAGACAAAGTACTGCAACTCCCCCACTAACCCCCCTTTTAGTATTTTTTGCCAGGCCAACACAGCAGTAACGACTTCTTTTTCTAAATTATTTTTATTTTCTCTCCCTATTCTTCGATCGTAAATTAACGGAAAAGAACCAGATTCTGTTTTGATTAATTTAAAATTTGGTTTGTGTACTTTGATGGACAGTGTTGTGGTAGCCATTGGTACGCTTTTAATTATGGTAGACGTCGTCGTAGTAGTGTTTTTTGTGCTAGAAGCAGCAGTTGTTTCATTCAAATCTTCTGCTTCAAACTCGTTTTCTGGTATTACTTTTAAAGTTTTTATAAAGTTACCATTTTCATCTAAAAGGATATAATCACGCCCATTATCATAAATAATACTAGTTGTTTTTTCTTTTATTGAAATTTTTATTATATCTGGAAAAACTTTGATTACAGCAACATCCTCTACCGCGAAATTATTGAGTATTTCTTTTTTTATCTTTTTAACACTTAATATAAAATAATTACTGTTTGGCCACCAACTTTTTTTAGAATTAAGAAATTTAGTATTAATAAAATTATTTAATTCTTCTTTTTTTGTAATGTTTAATCCGCTGAATTCAATTTTATTAATTTTAAAATATGGTAGATAAAACATTATTCCCAACCAAATAACAAACAATAAAACAACCAACACGATAGTTGTTTTTAATGATCGAGGTTTTTCTGGGGTATTTTTTTTGAAGGGGTTGCGTACCTCGACTAAATTGGCGTCTATTTTTTGCAGAGAACGTCTGCGCTCTCTTTTTTTACACCAACGACGCCACCAGGAATCGGGGGTGTGATTATTTTGTAGATTAGACGCGGAGTAGAAAAACCGCGGCATATTACTTAGCTTTTATCCGAGGAATTAAGGGGTTAATTCTTGTTACCGCTTCGTAGTTGATTGTTTTGGACCATTCAGATATATTTTCAGCACTGATAGTATTTTTCCCGTCTTTACCGATCAAAGTGACTAAATCTCCTGGTTTAACCCGCAAACCAAGTGGTACCTCTACCATCATCAAATTCATACAGATGCGGCCGCGTATGGGGCAAATTTTGCCTTTAATTAGCACTTTGGCAGTATTGGAAAGCGTCCTAGTGTAACCATCCCAATAACCTATAGGTAAGACAACGATTTTTGCTTCTTTGTCTAAAACATAGCCACTGCCATAGCCAATCCCCGCTCGGCGTGGTAAAGTTTTTACCTGGATGATTTTGGTTTTCCAACTTAGGACTGGTTTTAGCTTTATTTTGTTTGATAATTTTTTGTCCGGATACAAACCATACAACCCCAAACCTAATCTGCCTGCGTTGAGGTCAGAAAAGTCAAAACCAAGCGACGCAGCTGTACAAGACATGTGTTTTATCTTCGGATTAATTCCTTGGTTGTTTAATATTTTTAATGCTTCTGCAAAAGTCTCGTGTTGTTTTCTGGTAAAAAGGGCATTGTCTTCACTTGATGCAAAATGACTCCATATTCCCTCAGCACTCACCCACTTTGCTCGTTTGATTGTATTGGATACTTTAAGCAGATCAGATAATAAAAAGCCAACTCGTGAGGTGCCTGTATCAATTTTAATATGCACCTTTACTTTTTTCTTTAGCGATTTTGCCACCGCGTTTAATATGCCAATTTGATCAAGACGATAAATGGGGAACACTACTCCCCTACTAACTAATTTTTTTAACTCATTTTTATCCTCTGAATAAAAACTTAAAATTAAAATTGATTTTTTAATTTTTAACGCAATTAATTTTAAAGCTTCATCGCTATTCACTACACAGATTCGATCCACGTTTTTATCACTATTACAAATTTGAGCAATCAAATCAAACCCGTGACCATAGGCATTGGATTTGATAACCGGCATCAACAAATTATTCTTACCCACTACTTTTCTAAATTGTTGCAGGTTAAATCGAACAGCTGCTTCACTAATTTCCACCCAAGAAAACATAATTACATTTTTTCTACACCAAGATATTTTTGTAGTACCTTAGGTACTTTAATTGTTCCGTCCTCTTGCTGGTAGTTTTCTATTACTGCTACTGGAAAACGACTCAGCACTACAGCAGTGCCATTTAAGGTATGAACAAATTCGGTTTGTCCCTCAGCTTTACGGTAACGGATATTTAAGCGTCGGGCTTGATAGTCTAAACAATTGCTGGTTGAAGTAATTTCGCCATAACCACCTTGTGTTCCCTCGCCTGCCTTCATTGTCATCCAAGCTTCAATATCAAATTTGCGATAAGCTGGTCCGCCTAAATCTCCTGAGGCGATATCAATAACCTGGTAGGGTATTTCTAAACCATCAACGATTTCTTTTTCAATATCTAATATCTCTTGATGTAATTTTTCGCTGTCTTCTGGTTTGCAGAATACAAACATCTCTAGTTTAGTAAATTGATGTACGCGATAGAGGCCCTTACTGGTGCGACCATATGATCCGCCTTCGGTCCTAAAACAGTGCGACATTGCAACATATTTCTTTGGTCCGTTTTCTAAGTCCATAATTTCCTCTGAATGATATCCTCCTACAGTAATTTCGGCGGTACCAACCAAACTTAAATCTGAGTTTTCAATTGAGTACACCTGTGTTTCTGGTCCGCGCGGATTAAAGCCAACACCTGTCAGGATTTCATCTTTAGCCAAGTCTGGCGTTTCTAGAAGGGTATACCCATGTTTAGTAACGACTTCAATTCCATAGTTTAGTAGGGCTAAATTAAGACGCACTGCTGAATTTTTGGTAAAATAGAATTTTGCTCCGGCTACCTTGGCGCCGCGTTCAAAATCTATCAAATCATTTTTAACCATCAACTCTTCATGGTCTCTGGGAGAAAAAGCGAATGGCTTTGGCTCAAAGTTTTTATAGACAACTTTAAAGTCTTCTTCACCGCCAATCGGAGTGTCTGGGTGGGTTAGGTTTGGAATTTGTAAAAGTAAATCTTTAAATTCACTTTCAATGGTTGTCTGTTTTTCTTCCAAAGATTTAATCTCATCCCCTACCTTGCGCATGTTAGCAATCTCTTCCTCGGTTGGTTTACCTTTTGATTTTTGATTACGTAATGCGCGTAAGTCTTCAATCTTTTTTAGATTTTCCCTCCGCTCTTCATCTACTCCTAGCAATCTATCGACATCAACTTTGACTCGCCTCTTTTCACAGTTGTCTTTAATTAGATCTTTGTTGTCACGAATAAATTTTATTTCTAACATATTATTAAAGTTTGTATTTTTTAATTATTTGTTTTAATTCTGGTAAAAATGCTTTAAACATTTCTTTGTTTTCTCCGACGAATGCCATTTTGTTTACATCCCCAAGGGAAATCCATTTTAAATCCAAAACCTCAGCATCATTAACTTTGCCAGCTCGGCCGATGACGGAGCAAACATACGGTATCAAATATACCTGATAACTCCAAGTTGGATATTCCTGACCCTTGATATATATCGGTCGTATCTGTTCTAATGGTTTTACGTTCATCCCTGTCTCCTCTCTAACTTCGCGCGCTAAATTTTCTTTTACAGTTTCACCAAATTCCATTGAGCCACCCGGAAATTCCCATCTCTCATGATATTCTGGACGATGTGGGTCATTTCTTTTTGTTACTAAAATTTTTCCGTCTTTAACTATCACAGCCACTGGTACGACAATATGGCGACTGCTATATTGATTGTGTAGATAATATTTCATTTGATTCAGCGCCTTTCCTCGGTGGCTGCAAGAATTTTTTTCTGTGGCGGACATCTCCGCATAAGTTTTTTGTTTTTCAGTAACAAAAAATATCGGATCATAGCCAAATCCATTAGTGGTGTTTTTGATTTCTTTTTCCAATATTTCCCCTGTTGTTTCGCCAGTAGTTAAATAATTTGTTTTATTATTTGGATCATACAAAGCTAGTACATCACGAAAAGTCGCACGCCGACATTTTGAATCTTTTAATTCTTTCAAAACTAATTTTCTACGCGATTGGTCTGTCTTGCTGATTCGAGCACTATGTACTCCGGGCCAATTATGTAGAGACTCAATAAACAATCCCGAATCATCAGCCAAAGAAATTAACCCCGTTTTCTCTCCATAATAACAAGCCTTTACCACTGCGTTACCCCAGATTGTTGGTTCGTTTTCCGGTGGAGCAGGTGGACATTTTTTAAGATCATTTAATGATAAAATTTGAAACGGCAAATCAGCCAAGAAATTTTTGATTTCTTTAAATTTCCCCATGTTAGTTGTCGCGATCAGAAGCTTCTTTTTCTTCATATATTATTCTGCACTTAATTTAGAGCTCTTATAAACTTCCGGCATATAAGGTGGAATGCGTACTATTTGAACATTATCATCGATCACGTCTACTAATTTATCAACAAACACTTTTTGATCATATCCCAACGCGATAATATTTGGTTTCTCATCAACAATCACTTTGTATCGATCATTAGGATCAAGACAACCCAAGACAACCTTGTCAGCAATATTTAACTTGTTAATATTATCTTTACGCTCGTTTTCATCAAATTGTGGTGCCTTGCCTTTAACAGCGCACACAGTATTATCACGCGCTATTACCACAACTAAATAATCACCATATTCCTTTGCCTGTTTAAGAAAATATGCGTGTCCAGGGTGAATTAAATCGAATGTGCCAAATACAATCACCTTTTTACTCATAACCTATTCTTTTTGTGGATAAAACGAAATCATCTTATTGATTATTTGGATAGCCTCAGCAATAAATTTTCTTTGGTGTATAAAAACATCTTTTTGTGCAGGGGAAATTGTTTGGTCAGTTAATTTTTCTTCTATTTCTCCCCTTTTTTCTTCGTATGTTTTTAACATTAACGGAAATATTTCTACTGGATCTTTCTGCTCCCCTCTGTTAGAGCGTGCTTCAAATACATCAGCTAACTCAATTAGCGTCGCCGCTTCGTTTAGCTCTGATTTTCTTTTCTTGTTTTTTCCAATAAGCAAATCCTCAATTTGCTGGTCCGTAATATGGTAGGGGTAGTTATGCAAACCACGGTGATGTGATGCTACCAAATAAATAATCTCTGGATTAAATTTGGGGATATTTTTCAAAATTGAATACGAATTGTCTAGATGCCCCGCAAAAATTTCCCCCATTGTGGTTTGTTCTGTAATACCAATAGTTTGCAATGTTTCCCACATTTTTTCTTTTTCATCGGGTAAGGCATGTTTGTTGATAGCGGCAAGCACTGTTGTGTTGTGAAAATTTTTCCCCATTTCTTTGTCTGGTTCGTAAAATGAAAACAGTTTAGAGTATGCTGTTTGTGCTTCTAAATTGGCATCTGCCGGACCAGTCTTTCCGATATCGTGAATGGTAGCAGCGGCAATTATTTTCTTACGATATTTTTCCACCCAGGCTTCTGGAAAAAATTTTAACCATATATCTAAAACTTCTATTAAATTTGTTGTATGTTCCAAGTGTGTGCCTATTTCTTTTTTTATCACCTCGCCGGAGGCATTCCTACCTTCTATATAATGTTTCCTTTCTCCAATAACACGCCGATCGGTATCGAGTAACATCAAACGTTCGCCTAATTCGACGGGCAGATTAATCCCCTCTTGTCTCAGCCAAAATTTTATTTTTTCTCTAGCATTAGAGGGGTCTTGTTTTTGAGCAAAGTCAAATCCCGTTCTTTCTGAATCCATATTATTCTTTTGGCTTAAGTGTAGGGAATAAAATTACCTCTTTTAAATTATCAGCGTTCATCAAAAGTTTTACTAATCGATCAATACCCATGCCTAATCCAGCAGTTGGTGGCATACCATGTTTTAAGGCGGTAATAAAGTCTTCGTCAAATGGCATACTCTCATCATCCCCTTCTTCGCCTAAACGTGTCTGCTCGCGGAATCTTTCTTCTTGGTCAATTGGGTCATTTAACTCAGTAAAGGCGTTGCAGAGCTCATTTCCGCCCACACATAATAATTGAAAACGTTCAACATAGCGTGGGTCTTCGGTCTTCTTTTTTGCTAGCGGAGACAATTCAAGTGGGTGATCGGTTACAAACATCGGATTAACGATAAACGGCCGGGCAAATTTCTTGTAAATATCGTCGATAATTTTCCCGCGTCCAGCGTGTGGGTCAAGATCATCAACACCCAACTCTTTTGCTTTTTTGTAAATTGATTCTTGGTCAGGAAAATCCTCAATATCCATCTTCGCATATTCCTGAATCAACGCACGCATTGTTTTACGTGGATATGGTGGAGTAAAATCAACCTCTTTGTCTTCTACTGTAAACTTGAGTGATAAGCCGGCTTTTTTAATTAGAGTTGGTAGAAGATCCTCAATCAAATCCATTAGTTTGTTGTAGTCAGCGTATGCCCAATAAAATTCGATCTGAGTAAATTCTGGATTATGGTTTTGGTCTATTCCTTCGTTTCTAAAACAACGTGCAATTTCATACACTTTTTCAAAACCACCAACAATCAATCTTTTTAAATACAGCTCGGGGGCGATACGTAAATACAAAGGAATGTCTAGGGCATTATGGTGAGTGACAAAGGGTTTGGCCAATGCGCCACCGTACAGTGTTTGCAAAATAGGTGTTTCCACTTCATAAAATCCAAGCGTATCAAAATAATTACGTAACTCACGCACTAAAACAGAGCGTACGCGCGCAACACGCATTGACTCTTCGTTGGCGATCAAATCTAAATAACGTTTGCGGTAACGAATCTCTGTGTCGCTTAAACCGTGAAATTTTTCTGGCATTGGCAATAGCGCCTTGGATAAAACGACAAAACTTTTAACTAACACCGATATCTCACCGGCGTGGGTAACAAAAATAACACCCTTGCAGGAAACAAAATCCCCCATCTCCAAATTTTTGGTAAAAAATTTATATTGTTCTTTGCCCATCTCTTTTTCCGATACCGCTATTTGCAAGCGCCCACTTTCATCTTTTAAATGGCAAAAACAAAGTTTCCCCATCTCTCTTTTTCCCATAATTCTTCCCAGTACTTCCACCTCAGCATCAACCGCCATAACTTTAGCCTCTGCCAAAGTATGTGAGCGGTTGCAACGTGCTGGATATGGTTCTAAACCTGCCTGTTTAATCGTTTCGAGGTGTTCTAGACGCACCGCTTCCTCGCTAATATCCTGAGTGTTTCCTAGCATATTAATATTTAATATTTACCCTAATATTATATCGAAAATGGCTGTTTTAGTCAAAAAACCTGCCGACTTGGCAGGTTTTGGAAAAATGACTTATTTTATCTTAATAATTTCGTAGATTTGCTTCCCTGCCGGAGTGGCAACCTCTACCTTGTCTTTTAGCTTGGAGCCAAGCAAAGCACTGCCCAACGGAGATTCGTTGGAGATATAGCCCTTGGTTACATCTACTTCTTGTGGGCCAACAATGGTGTATTCTTTTTCTTTTTCATTAACCCGAACAGTCGCAGTGCTACCCACCGAAACCGTCTTGTCATCTTCGCTTTTTACGATAATTTTGGCGTTCTGCAAAATCCGATCCAATTCTTGAACTTTACCTCTTGCCCAAGACATATCTTCTCTGGCTTGGTGATACTCTGCATTTTCTGATAAGTCACCTTGTTGTTTGGCCTCATCAATACGTTTGGCAATTTCTGGGATTGTTTTATTGTTTAGCTTGTCGTAATCAGCTTTGAGAGTAGCCAAACTTTCAACGGTAAGGTAATGAATTTCGTCGGTCATAGCAAAAATAATTAATTTAACTAAGTTAGTATAACACAGGAGCTTATAATGTCAAAAACAGCTTGGGGATTAGTTTTTTAGATACTTTTTCCCCCACCAAGACAAAAAATCTTTTGTAATCGGCATGGCGACATAGGCCCCCTCCCCTCCTTCTTCCACCAAGACACTCACTACAATTTGTGGATTATCAAAAGGAGCAAAGGCAGTGAACCAACCATGAGTATTTTTGGTACTATTCCACTGAGCTGTTCCAGTTTTTCCGCCAGATGCGAACGGTAAGTTGCGCAACAAATAACAACTACCGGTTGTCACACACTCGCGCGCCGCCTGCCTGGTCCAATAAGCACTTTCGGAAGAAATGATATTTTTTGCCTTTATCGGAGGTTTTAAAGAGACATTTTTTTCCGTAGCAGACTTCAGTTCTGCACCAATATAGGGCTGAACCAAATTTCCAGAATTAGCTACGGCTGCCGTCCAAACTGCTACCTGCAATGGAGTTACCAATAGATCACCTTGTCCAATAGAAAGATTATAGGTGTCACCAATATACCATGGCTCCCCTTTGACTTTTTGTTTCCACTCACGCGTTGGAATAAACCCGCTGCTTTCCCCGGGCAAATCAATGCCTGTTGTGCTACCAATATTAAATTTAGAAAAATATTGCGCCATCCGATCTAGGCCCAAACCAACAAAATCACCATAGCCTCCGCCAATATAATAAAAGAAAGTATTAACCGACCAGGCAACGGCCTTTAATAAATTGGTTGATCCGTGTCCGCCCGCCTTCCAATCTTTAAAAAACCATCTCCCCACCCTAAAACCACCAACACTTAAAATCGATGTATTTGCTGTTATTATTTTTTCTTCCAACGCAGCGGCGATCATTACTAATTTAACAGTTGAGCCGGAAGGGTACTCGCCGCTAATTGCACGGTTAAATAAGGGGTGGTCTTTATCGTTGATTAGTTTTGTATAATTATCTTGACTAATTCCGCCAATGAATAAATTTTCGTCAAATGCCGGCCAGCTCACCATCGCCAAAATTGCACCATCACGCGGATCCATAGCTATCGCCGAAATCCTTCTTTGTCCGATTTTTTCTGCCATCGCTTTTACTAGTTCGTCCATTTTTTTTTGCGCTTCCGCATCGATCGTCAACCATAAATTATAGCCTGGAGTTGGTGCTTCTTCAGCGACAACATTTGATTCCTTTCCCAAAGCGTTGACCTCCACTTTTTTCTTACCATAAATACCACGTAGATATTCTTCATACTGTTTTTCTAATCCGGTTTTTCCAATGTTGTCGGATAGTAAATATCCCCTATCTTTAAATTTATCCAATTCTGCGTCGTTTAATTTTCCTGAATAACCTAAAATATGCGACCAACTCAAGACTGCATCGACATTTTCTTGATGACTAAAAATATAATCCCGTTTCACTCCACTTTCAATCAAAACACCCGGTAAACTCGAATTTTTTACATACAATTGCAGTGCTGTTTCATAATCGAGATTTTCTTTCAGCACTAATGATTGGTAGCTATAACTACCATACTTTTTGATTTTCTCATTTATCTCATCTACTGTTAGTCCGCTAATTTCTGCTAAACGTTCAATAATAAATTGTTTTTGTCCTAAATTACGGGGTAAGTCTTGGGGTACTATCGCCAAAGAAAAACTTGGAACATTTTGTACTAATTGTTTTCCAAAGCGATCAAAAATAATTCCCCTTTCCGCAATTATTGGTTTAAGTCTTATACGGTTTCCTTCTGCTAATTGCAAATATTCATCACCTTTAACTAGCTGTAAGTAGAGCACCCTACTAGTTAAAATTAACACTCCCAGAAATATTATTATTTTAAAAATTTTAATTATTCTTAAAGAAATGCTTCTTCCCAAAAAAGCATTGGTACCAACAGTAGTAAGTTGTTTTTCACTACCCGATTCAATCGCGATTGATTCTTCAATCCAACTATTGCGATACTTGCCAGCAAGATCGCCGTTGGATAATGGTTGATCATTAGCGAAAATATCTCTTCGGCTCATATTCTTTTTGTAATGTTGTAATGTATTCTGGGCGCAATCTTTTGAGGAAAAATGATAAGAAAAAATATATTGTTACAGTAAATATTGTAGTGAGAAAAATCTCCCAACCTAGATTTTGCCACCACTCTAGGTCAATTGTGATTAAGCTTACCGACGTAAAAAAATTAACAGTTTTTAAGATTGTCCACAATAATATTCGATAAAAAAATACTAGTAAAATGGAGGATAAGATAATTGTTGGCAAGGAGCGGTTGGAAAAAATAGTGATGAGCGTCAGATTAAAAACTAATAACACAATCAACAGTGCCGTGGCATTTATCCCAAAAGGAAGAGAGGAAAATAATTCAGAAAACCAGATAAAAGGTAAGAGTAACCAAAGCGTCTGCGGACGAGTAGTTATCGCCAGATATAAAATCAAAAAAACCAAAGACAGATTAAAGCGACTGTAAGGATGAGGTAAAAAACTAACAAAAACCAGGTGAACAAAAACTATGAGTAATTGCAAAATAAAAAAAATTAATAATTGGAAAAAATGTTTGTTCATCATAGGTTGGTTTCGGCAATCACTCCAACCACTGTTATTTTTGACAGGTCGGTTGCTGGGTTTAATATTGCCTTTTGAAAAGGTTGATACGCTTCGTTGATGACTGCGGCCACAGTGCCGAGCAATAACCCTTTAGGAACGTCTGGATCTAATCCAGACGTGACCACGGTTTCGCTTGCCGTCACTTGTTCGTTGCGCGGTATAAAATTCATATTCACACTTAGCCCGTAACCACCCTCAACCACACCCTGACTACTTTCTTTGTTTAAAATTACAGCGGCAATTTTACTATTACTGTCATTAATCAAACGTACCCAAGAAATATTTTGCTCAACGCGAATAATTTTTCCGATAATAATTCCGTCCAACACAACCACGGGTTGGCCAACCTTTATTCCACTGTCTAATCCAGAAGAAATCGCAATCACCCGTTCTGTGTTTTCGGTATTTTTTCCCACCACGGTTGCGGTTAATACTTTGTAGCTTGGTTGTTTTTGGCTAAAATTTAAGACTTTCTTTAATTCATTATTTTCTTGTTCTAAAATTCTTAAATGCGCCACCGACATCTCGTTTTCTTTTTGCCAAAAAAGTATTTGCTCGTATTCGGTTTGACACTCTGGCTTTTTGTCTACCGCCGAATTATCTTTTTTAAGGGACACGCTAAAAACATTTATCTTTGACAAAGTGCCAGACATTATTTGGCGAGCTAATTTTTCTGGCAAATTAAACCAACCAAGATAATGAAAAAAAATTAGTAACAACAGGGTTACTAAAACATAAAAGTAAGTTTTTTTAGTTGAACGCTCCGCCATATTTTAAAAATTATTTTCGGCTTAAAACCGCAATTTCGTTTAATAATTCTGGTTCATCCAATAACATTCCCATGCCACGTACGACACCAGTCAGCGGGTCATCCGCAATACGCACAGGGATTTCAGTAGCACGCAAAATCAATTGATCGATTCCGCGCAATAATGCTCCACCACCGGATATTAAAATACCACGCTCGTGAATATCAGCTACTAGTTCGGGAGGTGAAACTTCCAAAGTTGATTTGATATTTTCTACCATCACGCGCAATGATTTGGCAATTGCTTCGCGCACCTGCGAATCATTAATCATCACTTCACGCGGTAAGCCGCTAACCAAGTCACGTCCACGCATCGGAAATTCCAAAGGGGTAGACAGCTCCACCGCTGAACCGATTTTTATTTTTATATCCTCTGCCTGTCTTTCGCCTAATAATAAATTAAATTCATCACGTGCGTACTGAACGATGTTGCGATTTAATTCGTCGCCGGCAATTTTAATTGATTTCCATGTTACAACACCACTGAGAGAAACCACCGCAATTTCAGTAGTGCCCCCACCAATTTCGACAATAAAATTTCCCATCGGTTCGCGTATTGGCATGCGCGCACCAATTGCCGCGGCCATCACCTCTTCTACGACCACCACTTCTTTGGCACCGGCGTTGATTACCGCATCGCCAATGGCTTTACGCTCTACTTCAGTAATTTCTAAAGGTGCACCAATAATCACTCGCGGTCGAGATAAAAAGCCGCGTTCTTCTTCGTTGATCTTATCGATAAAGTAATGCAACAATTTTTCCGCTACTTCAAAATCAGAAATGATTCCACCGGATAATGGTCGAGTAGTAGTGATATGTGGTGGAGTTTTGCCCAACATCTCACGGGCTTCACTGCCGACTGCCAAGATCTGTTCGGTGCGAGTGTTAATCGCCACCACACTCGGTTCACTAATTACCACGCCGCGATTTTTTACATATACCAAAGTATTGGCCGTACCCAGGTCAATAGCAATCTCTTTTCTAAATTTTTTTAATAAATCATCAAACATAATCACGATTGCTGAACTTGCGATTGGAAAAAATAATTGCTTCAATTAAAATACCTAGTACAATCAAAATTGTTAAATTCCACCAAGTTAAAAACTGATACTGTTGCAATAATAACAACAACACAACCAGAGCAGCACTTACGGCTCCTTGACGAAACGTTTTTTTTACATGACGAAAAACAACCTCTTCTGATTTTAAAAATTTCACTTTAATCCACAAGCTAACCACCGAAATTATCCCGAGTATCGACAAAAATAGACTAGTGTAAAAAAAGATAAAACTTACTGTATCGGTATCGGTTGGGTCGATATTAAATACAACAAACAACCAGGCCACCGAACAGATTAGGGTGCCTAAAGACATCAAAAATAAATACTGACGTAGAGTCATATGTATGTATAATAGCGGATTTAAAGATAATTTACAAGGTGCTAAAAATGGCTAAAACTACGATAAACAACGCACTTTTTCAATAGTCCTTATCCCCTGCGACTGATTTAACCTGCCAATCAATTCCGTTTCGCGTAGCTTAATTTCTTGCGCCATAGATGAACTGAGGCAAGCAATCGTGAGAATTTTATTCTTAACATACAACGCTCGAGCATATTTTGTCCCGGCTTCACCCCAAAATTCACCAATCAGATTATTAGCCGCCTCGACGGCCATAGCGGCTTGGACACCCTTAACTAAAGGCGAGTGTGAGCGGTTGTTTTGTAAAATACTACCAAGTGATGATAACATAAATTAAATACGAAAGTCACAAATTTCTTTAAAGTCGCAATGGGTGCAGTTTTCTGCATTAGGGTTCGGGGTGAAATCGGCGGAACGAATGGACTTAATAATTTCCAAAACCTCCTCTTCTACTTTCTCTAAATCCTTTTCTTTGCCCAAGAAACTTTGTTCGGTGTTGTTGTCTAGGTAATAGTATACTAGTTCGATAATTTTCCCCCATTGCCATTCTTCTCCCAAACGACTGGCGGCCCATTGATAAATTAGTAGTTGTAGCTTATCAGAAAAAGTTAATTTGGTTTTTGGTTTACCGGTTTTGTAATCAACTAAACGCACGCCTTCGCCCAGTGGATCAACCCGATCAATCTGACCTTTGAAAAAATAGTCGCCAATGCGAAAGCGGAAAGTTGATTCTAAACTAATCGGAATTACCCAACCAATCTTTTCGCTTTTTTTATAAAATTCTTTTAGAATCTGTTCGCCCTTCTCGCGATATTTACTTTTGTGATCAGCCGAATAGAACCAATCATCTTGCCAGTTGGTGTGATAGATTTCTAATAATGAACTGAGGGGCGGAATTTTGGGAGTGGTAGTCGCAGAATCATTCTCGGCGATAATTTGTTGGTAGAATTTCTGCAAGGTAGTATGCAATGTTTTACCAAAACTAAACACCCCTTTGCCCAAGGTCGGTACCTTTAAAACAAATTGATAACGATATTGCCACGGACATCTTTCATAGGCCGCGATCTGCGAAAAAGAAAATTGGTCGGGCGGATTTTCTACTACAGCTTCAGTGACCGTTTCAACGGGTGCAACATTAATTGTGGTGGTGGTAGTGGCCGGAACTTTGTCCCACACATGGTTGTTGGCCTTCTCAATTTCTTCCACAAAGCGGGATAACTTCTTTTCTCGGAGTCCTCCGTAATCTTTGGCAGCAGATAAAAACACCTGCTTCTTGGCGCGTGTGAGAGCGACATAAAACAAACGGCGTTCTTCTTCAAGGTGAGCATCGCCGCTCGGCAAAGATTTTTCTCGTACTAGTGCATCCGGAATTTCTATCGAATCATGGCGACTAACTGTCGGGAAGCGTTGATCAACCAAATTCGGGATAAAAACATAATCAAACTCCAAACCTTTCGCCGCGTGAATAGTCAAAAGACGCACACCCGTGCCTGAACTAACCGATTTTTCCTCACCGTCCTCCCCTGCTTCACTCAGGTAATTAAAATATTTCAACCAACCTCGTACGGAATTATCGACATTTTCTTCGTGAAATTTTTCTAAATAATCAAACAAGGATTGCAAATACCCAATTTGATCTTGGTTGGCTTCTAAATTAACAGTTAACCAGTGTAAATACCCAGTTTTTTCGAAGAACTTATACAACACCTTAATCGCCGGTTCATGCGTCGATGACTCGGTAATTTTCTGAATATCTTCTAAAAACTTCAATATTTTTTCTTTCCCTTTTACACTCAGAACCAATTCATCGCTTGCCCCCGCTTTAACCGCTTCGTAAAGTGAATTGGAGGTACGTTGACACCAGTGGGTTAGTTTAGAAATATCTTCATAGGGCACGGCATATACTGGACAAGACAGCAAACGAAAAACCGCTGGTGATTCGTGATAGTTGTCAGCTAAGCGTAAGGCGGCCATTGCGTCCAATACAATCTTTTGACGGAATAGTCCAGACACAATCGAAGTGGAATATGGAATGCCATTGCGCAACAGGGCAGGAATAAATTGTTCCGCCACACTATTGGCGCGAGTTAAAATGGCAAAGTTATTCCAATCTAATTCCGGTTCATTCTTTTTTAATTCGATAATTTTGTTTATCACTAAATCAGCTTCGGCTGCCGCGGTGGTGGCGTAAATGAAATCGACCGCACCGGTAATCTTATTCTGCGCTAATAATTTTTTCTGTATTTTCAACTTTTCTTCCAAACGATCCGGATTGTTTAGTTGGATAAAATTGTAGGCATAATCCAAAATCTTTTGTCCTGAGCGATAATTTTCAGTGAGTACAATTTGTTTGCTCTTAGGAAAGTCTTCGTTGAATTGCAAGATATTAGAAACGCTCGCTCCGCGGAACTTGTAGATACTTTGATCATCATCCCCTACCACAGTCAAATCAATCATATCTTCACGTCCGCGTGTCAGCAATTTTATCATCTCATATTGTGACCAGTTGGTATCTTGAAACTCATCTACCAAAATATATTTCCAACGATTTTGATAATGACGCAAAATGTTTGGCCGCTCACGCAATAACTTTACGGTATAAAAAATCAGATCCGCAAAATCGAGAGCATCGTTGTCTAACAAAATTTGATTGTAGACTTGGTAAGCGTTGGCTAACTCAGCGATTCTTTTTTGATCCAGGCCATCCTCTTCGCTAATAGGCAGATCAATGTCTGGTGCCATTTCTTTCGCGAGGCGTAAATAATCAGCCGGTGCAATTAACTCATCTTTACAACGACCGAAATGTTTGGTGAGGGTGTGAATAAATTTTGTTGGATTGCCGAGGGGGCGGAAATATTCCAGATCAAACTTGTCTAAATTCTCGCGCACCAACAACCAACTTTCAGTTTCATTTAACAAACGAAAATTATTCGATAAACCAATTTCCAGTCCATGCATTTCTAAAATTCTTTGTCCTAAACCATGAAAAGTACTGACCCAGATATCCCAAACACCTTCACCGACTAATTCTGACACCCGTTCTTCCATCTCCGCAGTCGCTTTTTCTGTAAAAGTAACTGCCAAAATTTCCGACGGTTTCGCCAGTTTGTTTTTGATTAGATACGCAATTTTGTTAGCCAACACAGTGGTTTTACCTGTTCCCGCTCCCGCTACAATCAAAAGCGGACCACCCACGTGCTCCACCGCCTGTTTTTGTGCTAAATTAAGGTCTTTCATATCCGAAATGAAGATAGGGCAGTTAAAAAATCCGCCACATTAGTGACGGATCTATTTTACTAGAAAACAAGGGGAATTACAAATTAAAAACTCAAGTTTAGAGAAAGAAAAAAATCCCGATTATGTCGGGATTTTTTGTACCTTACTTTTTACTCTTTAATATTCAACTTTTTGTATTTCTTACCCACTCTGATTCGATTCATCTCACGATCAATCACTGCTTGTAACTTCGCATAATCGACGTCTTCTTTACCCTTTATTGACTCCATTTGCTCTTCAGCGCGCTTACGAGCAGTTTCAGCGCGTTCAATATCGATAACCTCTGCTCGTTCGGCATTGTCCGCCAGGATTATTATCTCGTTATTCGCCTTCACTTCCAAAAACCCACTGCCAATCGCAATCACCTGTTCACCATTCTTGTCCAACACTTTCATCTCTCCGGCTTGCAAAATGGAAACTAACGGCGAGTGGTGTGGTAACACGGTAATTTCTCCCGTAGTTGTTGGAATGGAAACTTGAAAAATATCGTTTTCGTAAACAACTTTTTCTGGTGTGGCAATTTTAAAGTGAATAGTAGAAGACATAAAAATATTTATGCGGTCACATCGTCGATGCCACCTTTCATGTAAAACGCTTGCTCACCTTTGTCATCATGTTTACCTTCCAAAATTTCACGGAAACCTCTTACTGTCTCAGACAATTTTACATACTTACCTTCACGACCAGTAAACTGTTCAGCGACGTGGAAAGGTTGGGAAAGGAATTTCTGTAATTTACGTGCACGTGATACGGTAATTTTATCTTCATCAGACAATTCTTCCATACCAAGGATCGCGATAATATCTTGCAAGTCTTTGTATTTCTGCAAAACTCTCTGTACTTCAAGCGCAGTGTTGTAATGTTCTTCACCGACGATCAATGGATCTAAAATGGTAGAAGAAGAATCCAACGGATCTACCGCTGGGTAAATACCCAACTCAGACAAAGGACGACTTAACACCACGGTGGAATCCAAATGCGCAAATGTTGTAGCTGGAGCTGGATCAGTCAAGTCATCAGCTGGCACGTATACTGCCTGTACGGAGGTGATTGAACCCTTGTTGGTAGAAGTAACACGCTCTTGCAATTGGCCCATTTCAGTAGCCAAAGTTGGTTGATAACCTACAGCGGAAGGCATACGACCAAGCAAAGCGGACACCTCAGAACCAGCCTGAGTGAAACGGAAAATGTTATCAACAAACAAAAGCAAATCTTTACCTTCTTCATCGCGGAAATATTCTGCCATGGTTAAGGCAGTTAAAGCCACGCGTGCGCGGGCCCCTGGTGGTTCGTTCATCTGACCGAACACCAACGCAGTTTTATCAAGCACGCCCGATTCTTCCATTTCACGGTAGAGGTCATTACCTTCACGTGTACGTTCACCTACACCGGCAAACATGGAGTAACCACCGTGTTCAGCGGCGATATTGCGGATTAATTCTTGGATAACAACGGTTTTACCTACACCGGCGCCACCAAACAAACCAACTTTTCCACCTTTTAAGAATGGGCAGAAAAGGTCGATAACTTTAATACCAGTTTCCAAAATTTCAGATTTGGTTGATTGATCTTTAAAGCTTGGTGGAGCACGATGAATTGGATACTTCTTTTTTGTCTTGGAAGCACCTTTATTGTCGATCGTCTCACCAGTAACATTGTACATACGACCCAAAGTCTCTGGACCAACTGGTACGGAGATTGGAGCGCCAGTGTCGACTACTTCAGCGCCTCTAGCTAAGCCGTCAGTGGTACTCATCGCCACAGTACGAACCATATTTGCACCCAAGTGTTGTTGTACTTCCAAAATCAAATTAGCACCATTAGGCATTTTAACTTCTACGGCAGAATATATCTCTGGTAATTTATCAGGGAAATTTACATCCACCACCACGCCGATAATTTGTGATACTGTTCCTTTATTTTGTGTTGTCATATTTTATATCATTTCGAGCGAGGCAAGGAGTCTTTCCTGTCTCATACTCTGTTTAAAAATTGATTATTAGTTAACTATAACTTGATAACTTTCCACCTTAATTGGTTCAACCCCCTTAGCACTAAACTCACCCTGATCTTCTTGCCCAACCGAAAAACCGTCACAATCTTTAGATGCCCCAAGTTTATTTATTAAATCAGTACAATTATAAAAAACAAAATCATATTTATATGTACCTGGACTTAAAAAACTCTTCTGAGGACCACACTTCACATTGGCAGTCTCGTATGTAGCGTTATTATTAAAGTCAAAAGCATCTAAATCGCCACCTGACTTTATTCCATTTTTAAAAACTCCAGAAAAATCACAACCATATTTAATCAAATTTTCATTATTTTTATATCTATTTACATAAAGTTTGACGCTACCACCACCAATATTTTCATATGTGAAATTTGCAATAAAATTTTCGCCAACTCTAAGTGAACTGGGAATGTTTGCTGAAAAAGAAACCTGAGGGGGTTCGTTTGAATCTGTCAATAAAACGGCAGTATCTCTAAATAATTTCTTATCTGGACTTGAACAGCCTACTATAAAAAATGTCATTAAAACTATTAACATTGGTAATACTATTTTTTTCATAGAGATAATGATTAACGATTTAAAACAACTTTATTTTAAGAAAGACTCCTCGTTGTCTGTGGGTTCCTCGGAATAACAGTTGTTATTCCAACGCCGCGGCACCACCGGCGATTTCCGCAATTTCTTGCGTGATGCTGGCTTGACGGGCTTTGTTAAATATTAAACTTAATTCTTTGATCATATCAGTAGCAGCGTCACTGGCATTTCTCATCGCGAACATGCGAGCAGAGTGTTCTGAGGCGGAAGATTCGAGTACTGCTTGATAAATCTGCGTCTCTACCAAACGAGGTAAGATAATCTCCAAAACACTGTCTTGGGTTGGTTCGAACAGATAACTATCCAGCTCAAATTCTACTTTTTCTTTTGGCATATTTTTAACTGCATTTCTTTCTACCGTATCTTCACCCAAATCTGCAATCATTTTTTCTAAATCAAATTGTGAGATTGGTAAAACTTGTCTTAACTTGGCTACTTGGTTGATCGCCGATTTGTAATCAGTATAAGCAACCACCACCTTATCATAATTTTTCTTTTCATATTCTTCAATCACCATTCGACTAATTGGCATCACGTCATTTAAGTTCGGTGTGTCAGAAAAATCGGAAAAAGAAGCCACCAAATGATAACCCATTTTTTTAGCAAAATCAGCCCCTTTTTTTCCTACCCCAATTACATCTACTTCAATTTTTTCGGTTGGTTCAAAAACTTCGCTCCCCGCTCTTTGTCGGCCGATATTTTTTGGATTCTCCAACTGAGCGGCAGTTTTTTTGATAATATTAGTATTAAAACTACCACACAAACCACGGTTGGAAGTAATCAAAATAACTAAAATCTTTTTTACCTGACGCACATCCAAAAGTGGTAAATTTTCCTTTTTTACTTCTGATAATTTTACCAACAAATCCCAAGCCAACGTCGCGTAGGTACGAGTATTCACAGCCGCTTCCGTGGCTTTACGCATTTTTACAGCCGAGATCATCTCCATGGCTTTGGTAATCTTTTTTGTTGAGCCCACGGATTTGATGCGGCGTTTTATGGCTTTGGTATTTACCGGCATATTACTTAATAAATTCCTCGCAAGTTTCCTTCAATTCACGTTCTACATCCTCATCCCATTCACCTTTGGCGATTTTGTCTAGTAGTAATTTCTTTGATTTGTGAGCGAAAGCAAGGAAATCACTTTCGGCCTTGCGAATTTCTTTAACCGCAAACTTGTTTAAATATCCGTTAGATACAGCATATATAATCGCCACCTGATCTTCCACAGCCATGGGTGCATATTGTGGTTGTTTCAACAATTCAGTCATGCGTTGACCCAAATCGATCTGCTTCTTGGTTTCTGGATCCAAATCGGATGATAATTGGGAGAAGGCTTCCATTTCACGAAACTGTGCCATCGCCAATTTTAATTTACCAGCAACTTTTTTCATTGGTTTTAATTGAGCTGCACCACCCACACGTGATACGGAAATACCCACGTTCAAAGCAGGGCGGATACCGCGGTAGAACAAATCTGTTTCCAAGAAAATCTGACCATCAGTAATGGAAATTACATTGGTTGGGATGTAGGCAGTTACATCACCAGCCTGAGTTTCGATAATCGGCAGTGCAGTAATTGAACCACCACCATTTTCTTTATTTAATTTACAAGCACGCTCCAACAAACGAGAGTGTAGATAGAAAACGTCACCCGGATAAGCCTCGCGTCCTGGTGGGCGACGTAACAACAAAGAAATTTCACGGTAAGCCCAAGCTTGTTTAGTTAAATCATCATAGACAATCAAAACATCTTCGCCTTGATCAGCAAAATATTCGGCCATAGCCACACCTGCGTAAGGAGCGATAAAAGACATGGCAGCTGGATCAGAAGCGCCCGCCACTACCACTGTGGTATATTCCATCGCACCCGCTTCTTCCAATTTAGCCACGATACGAGCAACTTTTGAAGTCTTTTGACCAACGGCCACATACACACATTTCATGTTCTGGCCTTTTTGATTGATAATAGCATCGACGGCGATGGCAGTTTTACCAGTTTGGCGGTCGCCGATGATAAGCTCACGCTGACCACGTCCGATTGGAATCATGGCATCAATCGCTTTAATACCAGTTTGTACTGGTTGATTAACTGGAGAACGTGCCATCACACCCGGAGCGATTTTTTCTACGGGATAAAATTTGTCAGTTTTAATTTCACCTTTACCATCAATCTCTGCACCCAATGCATTCACTACGCGACCGGTCATCTGTTTACCTACTGGTACGGACAAAATACGGCCAGTGCGTTTTACAGTGTCACCTTCTTTAATTCCTTTGTAATCACCCAACACCACCGCACCAACAGTTTCTTCTTCTAAGTTCAAAGCTACACCATATACACCATCACCAAACTCCAACATCTCCTGGTACTGACACTTGGTCAAGCCAGTCATACGAGCAATACCATCACCAACTTCAACCACTGTTCCGACCTCTTCAACCTTCACAGTTTTTTCAAAATCGGCAATATGTTTTTTTAATTCTTCGACAATCTGATTAGTAGACATATTTCATTATTTAATTTGCTAAAGATTTTTGTAAATTATTTAATTGTGTTTTTAAACTTGCATCCAAAATCTTATCATCCATTTTAATTTTCACTCCACCTAACATATTTTCATCCACCACTGTTTGTTCTTCCACTTTTGTACCAAATGCTTTCTTAATATGTAACATCGTTCCGTCATCCAATTTACGCGCTGTTGTCACTTCAATCTCTACTATCCCCTCTTCTTTTTTAGAATGTTTGATAAACTCACCAATCACCCGGGTTGCCTGTTTTAATTTGTGTGCTCGTGTTAAAAGCGCAACAAAACCACGCAGGGCTTGAGTTAACTTTTCTCCTTTTAATCCACGCGTTATCTGATACAACGCCTCCGCTAGTTGTTTGTTGCTAGTTTTTTTCTTCATACTACCCTTGAATCTCTTTTAAACTATCTTCAATCATCTGTTTATCTTTCTTGCTGTCCATTTTTTCGTTTAAAATCTTTTCTACAGCCAATACAACCAAATTCGCAGTTTCTGATTTAATCCCTGCCATCACTTCCACCTTTTCTTCGCGGATTTTTTCTCGCGCCGTCAAAACCAAACCTTCAATCTCTCGTTTAGCTTTTGCCTTTATCTCCTCACTTAACTTTACCGCTTCTTCTTGGGTGTGTTCGATAATCTTATTGGATTCAACCTTAGCCTCATCAATTCTAGTCTGATATTCCTTTTCTGATCGGGTTAAATTTTCTTGTACTTTTTTAGCGTTATCCAAACTATCATCAATAATTTTCGTTCGTTCCGCCATTTTCTTCGTCACTGGTTTTAAAATCAAAAACCACAAAACAGCCGCGACAAGCGCAAAGTTGATTAGCTGAAAAACAAACATCTGAACATTAAGCCCGAGCGAAGCCGCTACTCCACCGTCAGTGCTAGCTTCGGTCGTATGCTCAGTTGTACCAGTTTTAGAAGCACTAATTGGCACAGCGGTAATTTCATTAGCTTCTGGTACGGGAGATGCGTTAGCAATATCAATAAAATTCATATTAGCGAGTATAAAATTGGTTTTAAAATAATCTTATCTGGCCGGACAAATATCCAGCCAGGAAAATTACTTTAGAGTGAAAACAACCACCAATGCGTAGATGGCGATAGCTTCCGCGAAAGCGGCACCAAGTAGCATCGGAACGAACAATTTACCAGCAGATTCTGGGTTGCGTCCGATTGATTCCATAGCTTTAGAAACGATCTTGCCAATCGCCAAAGCTGGGAAAATACCACCAATCATCATGGTTGCACCTTTTGCAAGGGTAACGATAGATTCATGATCCATATATTTTACCTTTCTGATATCATTGCCGACGGAGGACTTGTTTGTTTTTTAAAATATTTTTGCCTCGTGGATAATATCAATTAATAAATAATTTAATTAGTGTTCTTCTTCACCGTGCGGTGCAGTGGTCATTACTGTCAGATATACCAGCGTTAACATGGTAAATACCGCTGCCTGAATTACACCTACCAAAAGTTCAAGCATCATAAAAGGTGTTGGTATGAGTAATCCAGCCAAACTAGCAATCACCGAAATCAAAACTTCACCGGCGAATATATTGCCAAAAAGACGAAGGGACAACGACATTACTTTGGCAGCTTCACTGGCAAGTTCAATCAAACCGACAGCCAATTCAACAATTGCAGTAAAGATTGCCACTGGTCCTTTCAACAAACTTTTGAAAAAAGTGCCAATCTGGATAAATTTGTTGATATGGGTAAATACGCCAACAGTTACTAAACCAAAAATATGTGAGGCAAACACCGCAGTCAAAGCCATGACAATGGTCAGATTCAAATCTGTATTAGCCGGACGAAGCAACATTGTGTGGTTGTATGTAATACTTCCTGTACCCGGTAGCAGTCCCAACCAATTGGAAAGTAAAATAAAAAAGAAGACAGATCCAGTGAGCGGCAAAAACCGCATCGTTTTTTTTCTGTCTCCAGTTACCTGGTCAAAATATCCCAGTAATATTTCTAAAAAGTATTCAATAAAATTTTGTAGTTTCCCTGGTCGTAGGGCGACGATTCTTCTTACGATCAAACCCAATACCAGGAAAATAATTAAAGCTAACCAGACATTGATCATCGTGTTGGTGATCTTCATTCCTCCCAGTGTAAATAAAACCTCAGGGGCTAATGTCGGGATATGCATAATTATTTGTTGTTTTTATCTATTTTCTCATCCATCTTACGATACATCTCGCCGTATACTTTTGCCTTTTTATAAATCCGATTAACCGATAGAAGCGCAGCAATCACAAAGCCAAAAACTGTAAAAACTGGTGTAAAACTATATTTGTTGTCCAACCATTGTCCCAACATTACCATTACAATTACCGGCACAGCAATCGCTACCCCAAAATCCCCCATGATCTTAAGAGCGAACAGATAATATTGTCGATCGCTGGTTTGCGGTTTTTCTACCATATTTTTAAAGACGCCAATATTTTACAAGAAAAACACCTATTGGTCAAGGGGATAAAAAAATTGTGTTTTTCAACACAACTTTTTCTTAGCATTTTACCTGATTTCGATCAATTCGACATCAAAAACAAGGGTCGCTTTGGGTGGTATTGGACCATAGCCGTTCTCGCCATAGGCCAAATGGTATGGGACAGTCAATCTTCTCTTTTCCCCTGGTTTCATACCTACCACGCCCATATCCCAGCCTTTAATTACGTGCCCAGCGCCCAAGTTAAATTCAAATGGTTCACCACGATCCACACTGGAATCGAATTTATCACCGTTTTCGAAGGTGCCATCATAATGTACCACCACCACATCGCCGTGTTTTGCTTCATCCCCTTCACCACTGTTTAGTATGTCGATAATTAGTTCGTCCATATATGTTATATTATTTTAGTAAATAATGTTCGTGCGTTTTTGTTAACAATATCCATTACCTCCCGTTCAGACATTCCTTTAACCTCCGCGATCTTTTTTACCACTTCTTCGGTCATCCACGGCTCACACCGCTCTCCCCGGTAGGCCTGAGGGGCCAAATATGGGGAATCGGTTTCAACCAGCATTTTTTCTAAAGGACAATTTTTAATTACTTCCAACAATTCTAGTTGTGGCGTCGGATCAGTTTTTTTGGGAGGAAAAGTTACTACGCCAGTAAAGCCTAAATACAGACCCAGAGCCAAATATTCTTTGGCATATTCCCAATTACCAGTATAACAATGGATCACACCACGAATTGGTTGAGGTAATTTTTTAAGCAAAGCAACCATCTCCGCTTGTGCCTCACGCACATGGATTACCATTGGTAAATTGCAATCAATTGTCAAACGATATTGTTCCAAAAATCCTTCTTCCTGACGTGCCAAAACTTCCGCTCGATCAATATTTTCTGGTAAATGAAACAATTCCAACCCACATTCACCAATGGCGATGGTTTTGGGATTTAGCGCCAATTCTTTGTATGCGTTATAATCGAACTTTTCTTCTCGTGTTTTAAAAGTCACTTCGCCTTCATCAACGTGAGTAGAAAAAAGATGCACTGGATGCAAACCAACTGTGGCGTAAATGAAATCATACTTGTTCGCCACCTCCACCGCACGACGACTGGTGTCGATTTGCGAACCAACTGCATTTAAGATCATTTCCTTGTCTTGGCAGCGTTTAATGACATCAAATTCATCGTCTTTGTACGCATTAAATTGGATGTGACAGTGTGTATCGATAAGCATAGATGTCAAATATTTTTTTACAAACTATCAACCAATATCAAAATTTTCTCTTCTCTTGACCTTATTTACTCCACTCAACTTTTCATCTATTTCTAATAAAAGCTTAACAATTCTCAAAGTGTAATTTTGTTCTAATCCAAGATGAAAATTTCTGCGCAGGTTATCGACCGCACTGTTTACCTCCTGATCACGGTTATGAACATGTGACGATTTAACTTCGGGGAGTTTGTCAACTTCTATTATCGTAGATCTTAATACTCTGTTTTTATCAATAAAGATAATTGTTGGATCAGCCTTTATGCGCGTGGCGATCGGCGATTCATCCGCATCTAAATATGTATCTCCAGGTTTGCATTCGTGCAAATAAGTACTTAACTCTTTTTTTATAACACCTACTTTCTCTTGTGTACCTTCTGCTCTTATCGCAAGAATATCAAACTCATCTTGCATTAATCGACTCTCAGCAATCATGTTTTGCAAATCTGTGTCAGTATCAAGTCTTTTTAGTAAAGAAAAGACTTTTTCATCATTAGCGAGCTTTTCAGATCCTTCGAGCATTTCCCTAAGACTCACTCCTTTTTCGCCGGCTTCAGATTGAAGCCCCTCCAACTCTTTATTAACTCGCGCCATTTCGGCTACAAGCTCTTCGCGCCTAGATAACAAGTCTTTGATGCGAGCTTCGTGTTCGCCTGGGTTACTCAAAAATTCTCCACTCATACAATTAAAATTAATAAACTAAATAAATTTATAATATTAGCATGTATTTTCCTCTTCTAGATAGTCATTTGTTCTGCATCGACAATATCCCTTAATTCATCAGTTATCTTTAATACCTCCTCCTCAATCATCTTTGCTTCATCTCTTAATCCTTGAAGTTTCATACGAAGCGCACTGCGTTGTTCTTGCAGTTCCTCCTTGCGCGTTAGTGGTACAAAATCCGGCCTATTTCTCATTTCCATATTATTATATTTATCTTAAATTATCAACCGTACTTTGTAGCATCTTGATCGCATCTGGGATCAACGGCCATAACAGCGAAGCTAATTTGACTGTCGCTGGCGCAATTTGTGAAGCGGAAAGCGCTCCCATAAATTTATCACCCAACGGAAAGCGAGCGATGAAAAAGAAAACCATCCCGAGCACTATTGCACCTTCTAAAATACCAAACAATAAACCAAGGAAACGATTAATTCCGCCAATAAAAGGCAGCTTGGTAAAGACACTCAGTAATTTATCCACCACCCAGAAAGCCAAACCAACCAAACGGTTGATGATAAAAAAGACAATGATAAAGATCAAAACCTTGGAAAAATTTGGACTCCAGCCGGTCGTGTTAATCAACCAATTCGCCACTGGCTCGTAATAACGCATACCTAAAAACACACCTAAAACTGTACCTGCTAACGATCCAAGAGTATGTACCAAACCAAACCACAGACCCGCCAAAGCAAAAATACCAATGATTACCAATAACGATATATCAAAGATAGACATAAGATTAGCTTAAACGAGGAAACAATACTTCCCCCTTGTTAATTTTATTTCCCACCGTCAAATCCACCCACTGCTGTAGTTCGCTCAAAGGCTTGGCCAACTCAACCGCAACATCCAATCCCAATCCAGCCAAAACCTTCTCCGCCGTCTGTGGCATTACTGGCCAAAGCATCACCGCGATCTGGCGCAGTGTTTCAGCTAAATGGTAAAGTAAATTTTTTACTTCATCGATCTTACCTTCTTTCGCCATTGCCCAAGGTTGGCGGTCAGAGATAATCTGGTCACAATGTGTTACCAATTTGTTTACCGTCTCAAGCGCATGCACAAAATCCCATTTATCCATACTACTCAAATACACCGGCCAAATTTCTTCCGTTAAATATTTTACCAAATCATTATCGATTTCCCCCACCGCTGGCACAGTATTATCCGAATATTTTTCAATCATCGTTAACACACGACTGGTAAAGTTTCCGATACCATTCGCCAAATCCGCACTGTAACGATCTTTAAACTTCTCCTCAGTATAGTCACCATCTGCATTAAACGGAACTTCACGAGCAAAAAAGTAACGTACTGAATCTAAAAGATATTGTTTGGTTAACTCTAATGGATCAATCACATTGCCAAGAGTCTTGCTCATCTTTTGCCCATTCACTGTCATCCAACCGTGCACGGCAATTTGTTTGGGCAATTCTACTCCGGCTGAAATTAGCATGGCCGGCCATAACAAAGAATGGAAACGGTTAATCTCCTTGCCGATCACATGCGCGTCCGCTGGCCAATATTTATCGAACAATTTTGTATCCTCACTCCCCCATCCTAGAGCAGTAACATAGTTTGTCAAAGCATCAAACCAGACATACATTACTTGGGTATCATCATTTGGCACCGGTACACCCCAAGACAATTTTTCGGTACTGCGCGAGATGCTTATATCTTCCAAACCACTCTTCAAAATGTTATACATCTCATTGTAACGACTCTCTGGGAAAACAAAATCTTTTCTTTGTTCAAACAAAAATTCTAACGGCTCTTGATATTTTGACAGACGGAAGAAGTAGTTTTCTTCAGTAAGCACCTCTGGCTCGCGCAAGTGATCTGGACATTTACCATCAATTAAGTCTTTTTCGGTTTTAAAAGATTCGCAACCGACACAATACAGACCAGAATAACTTTTTTTGTATATATCACCACTCTCCAGTGATGCCTCCCAAAACTTTTGCGCTCGCTCTTCATGACGTTTTTCAGTAGTACGGATAAAATCGTTGTTGGTGATATTCCATTCATCAGCCAAGCGTAAAAACTGCGCAGACTTTTCGGCGGCAAACTCTTCTACTGGTTGCCCAGCCTCTTTGGCTGTCCTCCATATCTTTTGTCCGTGCTCATCGGTACCGGTTAAAAAATATACATCTTTACCCAAAAGGCGCTGATAACGGGCCATAATGTCGGTATACAACAACTCTAGAGCAAAACCAATATGTGGATTGCCATTGGCATATGGTATGGCGGTGGTTAAATAGTATTTGTTTGGCATAAAATTAATTACTAATTACAACAACAAACTCTCCTTTGGCTGGGATCCGCATACTTGCCAACCCGCCAACTGTGCCGATATAAAAACTCTCGAATTGTTTGGTTAATTCGCGGGCGATTAAAATTTTTCTTTCTGGTGCAAAAAATTCACCAATTTCTCCAATACACTTTTCAATGCGATGACAAGATTCATAGAAACATATGGTGTAAAGAAATTGTGCCGCTTCTTGAAAAAACTTTTGTCGTTTGTTTTTGTTTGGCGGAAAACCAAGAAAGACAAACTTGTCTGTGGGAAAACCAGAAACAGATAAGGCGGAAATAATCGCACTGGCACCAGGGATAGGGATAATTTTCAAATCTGGAATTTTAGTACGTAAATCACGAATCAACAAATTTCCTGGATCACTGATGCCGGGTGTACCCGCATCGGTAATTAACGCCAAATTTTTACCACTTTCTAACAAAGCGATAATCTCTTTAATTTTCTTCTGGTCGCTGTGTTGGTGATAACTAATCAAAGTCTTTTTAATTTCATAACGATCCATCAAATTCTTGGAATTACGTGTATCCTCGCACAAAACAAAATCAACGCTTTTAAAGGTCTCTAAAGCGCGCAAAGTAATGTCACCCAAATTGCCAATCGGGGTGGCGACGATGTAAAGTTTTCCTGTTTCAGTCATGGTTATAGAATATCAAGAATTTAATAAATAATCAATAATACAGAAAAAATAACCGCTGCCAAATTTGACAAAAAAATTTAAACAAGGCAGTATCTTAAATAGCCTTACGGAGTAATGGAATGAACGATACCACGGACAAAGAGGAGCGCGCTCCTCTTGCTACCGGGAGTGGTCTCCCGGACGATGCTGCCAGGGAAGCCGAAAGCCAGCTGAAGGACTGGCTCAAGTACGGCAACACGTCCCCTGACACGAACGGTAGCATCATTCGGCATTCCGCTGGGTGCGGTTGCGGCACATGCATGCGCAACGCAACCAACACCACCTCGTAACCCCACCTCTTCCCACCCCCTTTCCCCCGTAGTATTCAAGATATTTGAATCTTGCGGAGGGGTGAGAAGAATTTTAAAAATACCCACTGACTAAGTGAGTATTTTTGTTTCTAATTTAATTTTCCCAAATATTTTTCTATTCCATCACAATTGCCTGCACCGGACATGATTCCGCCGCCATTTTGACAGTATCGGCATCATCGCTGATTTCATCTAAAACAACCGTCTTGCCCTCATCGTCCATTTTAAACGTACCACCGGCTAATGCAACACAAGTGCCACAGCCGATACATTTATCACGTAGTATTTTTGGTGTAGACATATTGATATATTTTAAATAAATATTTTAATTCCCGTAATATTTTTCTTGATAAAATCGGAGTAATTCTTCCAACGCCGGAATACTTTCCTTGTTAAATACTCCCACTTTTAATTTCTTTTGTAAATCTTCCAATGTCTTTGCCCCTTCTAAAACCGCTTCTTCAATATCATGATCGGTAACATTTAATTCTTTATCAATCACTTTCGCCCCAGCGGTAATTACCCGACTATGCTGGTTGGTATTGCGAAAGTAGTCATTAATCGCCGCCTGTAAAGCTTTATCGCCTAGCACCGAACAATGTACCTTACGATCAGGCAAGCCACCCAAACGTCCTAAAATATCTTGTGGTTTTATCTTCAACGCCTCTTCAATTGGCATTCCTCCTTTTTCTTTAATCATCACACTCAAAACACTGGTCGAAGAAATCGCTGAACCACAACCAAAAGTGCGCCAACGACAATCTTTGATACGTTCGGTCTTTGGATCTACTTTCAACCACAAAACCATCTCATCACCGCAAGCCGGCGAACCCACACGCCCCATGCCGTTAAATTTAAATTTATCTTCCTCGCCATACTGCATGAAATTACGTGGATTGAAAAAATGATCCTTCACAATATCCGAATACAACCAACCGCCACCATCGGCAGAGCGAATATCGACTGGCTTTTCTAAATTTCTTTCTTTGCCCGTCATAGTTTTAACGACGGCGGGTTTGGTAGATTTAACTGACATATTATTTATTTGTATTGTGCATGTTTTTTACCGCCCATATTCACCGGACTAATCTCACGCAACTGCGCGACGATTGACGGTAAATATTTCATTACATAATCAATATCTTTTTTGGTATTACAATGCCCCAAGGTAAAACGTAAACTGCCGTGAGCATATTCATATGGTAATCCGAGTGCGGTAATGATATGTGATGGTTCGAGCGATGTTGAAGTACAGGCCGAACCGGTCGAACACATAATACCAAAGGCATCCAAATACAACAATAATGCCTCCCCTTCTACATCCAAAAAGGTAATATTTAAATTGTTAGGTAAACGCACGGATTCATCTCCCAAATCTGCGCCGTTTAATTTTATCTTTTCAACCTTCTTTTCAATTTGTGCGAAAAAATATTTACGCAAAGCAATTAAACGCTTGTTTTCTTTCAATCGATTGGCCTGTGCCAATTCCAATGCTTTGACCAACCCAACAATACCCCCTAAATTTTCTGTACCACTACGCATTTTCATTTCTTGGCCACCACCAAAGATTATCGGCTGAATGTTTACACCGCGACGCTTGTATAGAACGCCCACCCCTTTCGGACCGTAAATCTTACTACCGTTAATCGTCATCAGATCAACATGTAATTTTTCCACTTCTAATTCTAGTGCTCCTGCCGCCTGACAAGCATCAGTGTGAAAAAATGGGTAAACAGTATTGTTTGCTTTCCGCCATTTTAAAATCTCACGACCAATATCAGCAATCGGTTCTACCGTGCCGATTTCGTTGTTCGCATACATGATCGTTACTAAAATTGTATCTGGTCTAATCGCGGCCAAAACTTTTTTGGGAGAAACAAAACCTTTGTCGTCGGTATCAATATATGTTACCTCAAATCCTTCTTTGACCAACTGCTCCAATGAATGCAAAACGGCATGGTGTTCTATTTTGCTGGTAATAATATGTTTGCCCCTGTCTGCATGTGCTCGGGCCACACCAAGAATGGCCATGTTATCCGATTCTGTACCGCTGCCGGTAAAGATAATATTATCGGGTAAGGCACGCAAAATTTCCGCCACTTTACGACGTGCGCCATTTAATTCACCATTGGCAATCCGACCCAGTTCATACAAACTCGAGGGATTACCAAAAATTTTACCAAAAAACGGCTGCATTACTTTTTCTACTTTTGGATCGACATAGGTAGTGGCAGCATGGTCTAAATAAACTAACTGTTTTGTTTTTGGTGGCTTAATCATAGGTCGGACAATTTTACACTATCCAGGATTTTTACAATCTTGTTATTGACCGTCTTCACTTTTTTACCAATTGAACAAGTGCCTTTACTCTTACACTCCCCTTTTTCACAACAAGCACACAGCGAACAACCACCTTCCACAACAGAGATAATCTTCTTCAAAGTAATTTTGTTGGCCGGCACTTTTAATTTGTAACCACCTTCTACTCCGAGCTCGGCCGAGATAATGCCGGCCAAACGTAGCTTACGGGCAATTTTTTGTAAAAACAAAAATGACAGGCCGGTGGCATCGGCTGCTTCTTTCAAACTAACAGCTTGTTTCTTTTTCACTAATAGCTTTAAAAGCTGTAAGGCGTAATCGGTTTCTTTTCTGAGGGAGAACATACGATAATATTAAAATGGTAATGTAAGATTGATAGTCGTAGTTTGATTTTCCGTCAATGGCTTGGGTTCGAAATTTACTGCAAACGGCAATATTTCACCATTAAAAGATTTGTAGAACAACTGCTGATTCTGCCTACCAAAATCATACACCTCTTTCGTCACGCGCACATCCTGTTCACAATATTTTTTTATCTCATCAATCTTTCCTTCTTTCCACCAGCGGATCGCCTGTAGACCGTCAGCGCTTTTGGTGACATTGTCTAAAGTTGCTTCGGCTAGATCAGCTAATTTAAGGCGAAAACCCAAAGCCTCTTTAACGTCTTTCATAATATCCAGGTGTGGAATTTTGGTTAGATCACCCAGATAGTAGTTGCCTAAAACCGGAATATCAAAGTGTTCGCTGTTGTAACCAATGATTCGGTCAGCTTTCTCCAAAATTGGCCATAGTTGATTTAATTCACTTTCCGAAAAACTATGGTAAGAATCTGTGTCTGAACGATAGAGCGAAACAACGGATACTTTTAATTTTTTAAAATCGTTATTCACTTCGGCAAAACTGTTTTGCGTTTCAATATCAAATATTACTTCGTAAGGCATAGTTAGGAGAAAAAATTTATGACTCCATTATACTACAAACCTAGTAAACGATCAATTTCTGAGCGATTGAAACCGACAACGACTTCGCCGTTAATATCTACCACTGGCACACCCATCTGGCCAGACTTTTTTACCATTTCTTCGGCGCGCATTCGATCCTCTCCCACGTTATAGTCAACAAACTCAACTTTTTTGTCGATTAAGTAGTCCTTAACCATGTGGCAATACGGACAGGAGCTAGTGGAATATATGATAACTTTAGGCATAGTGTAAAAATTAAATTAATTAAACTATACCTATATAGTATGATATACAAAAGGTTCTGTCAATAGCTAGATTATAATCACCGGAAACACATATTTCTCCAGCCAAACCATCTCTTCCTCATTAGCACTCCCCCGCTCTAAAACCGGCTGAATTTGGGCCCACACTTTTTTATCTGGATTACAACACAAAAAAGTAAAATCTAGTTTGGGTAAAAATTTTAAGTTGTAAATTAAATAGTTCGCCCAAGAAAACCGCCAGCTGTTCCCTTCAGCCAGTTTCAACAATTTTTCTTTCTCCCATTCCACTGGTTCAACTATTGTTAACACTTCCCTTTTTTCTTCTTTAATCAATTTCACAATCGCCAGCTGCTTACCCGCTTTTCTCGCCCAATCAACTCCCAGACCATTTAAAAATTTCAGACCATAAAAAGCAGACAGTTTAAAAGCGTTGTTTAACACCAAGTCGTGACGCATTTTGGAGAAATATTTTTTCCCGCCTGATCCGCGACCGGAGATGCAATACCAGCCATGGTTATAAAAAAACCGCGGCACGATCATCACATTGATCTTTACCTCGGTACTATTACCCTCCCATTTTTTAATTACTTTTCTCCGTTGCCACACTTTAGGAAAATTCCACCACTTAACGACTACAAAAAAATCAATATCACTTTTTTCCACTGCCCCACCGTGAAAGTAACTACCGCCTAACAATACTAAAGAATTGCCGACGATGGTCTTTAGTTCACGTTGTAGGCCGGTTACGGTTTCGGCCACCAACATATGTTATTTAAAAACTTCTAACAGTTCTTTAAACGGAACCAAGCGAGCGTCCTTTTCGGAACGTAGTTTCACTTCGGCGGATTCTTGTGCCACTGTCTTGGCAGAAATAACCACACGATATGGAATACCAATTAGATCTGAGTCAGCAAATTTTGCCCCAGCTGTCACATCAGTTCGATCATCAAACAATACATCAAAACCGTTCGCATTTAAACGAGCGTACCACTCCTCCGCTTGGTGCATAGCATTTTCATCATTACCAACTACCAGAAGATGGATATCAAATGGTGCCAGTCCTTTTGGCCAGACGATTCCATTTTCATCGTGATGAATTTCGGCGATTGTTCCCATTACACGACTTGGACCAATACCATAACAACCCATTTGCACACGCTTCTTCTCACCTTTTTCGTCCGCATAATCAAAACTAAAAGAATCAGTAAAACGATTTTTTAATTTAAAAATGTTTCCTACTTCAATTGCTTTTTTAATTTCACGCTTTGACCCGCAATATGGGCATTCTAATGCGCCATTTTCTACCAGTTCTCTATTCTGATGACGTTCACATTTAGCACAACAATATATTTCATCTTCACCTGATTCGGTTAACACCTGATACTCATGAGAAAATTTGGTAAATGCTCCCCCACTTGCTTCCACCAACAACGCATCTAAGCCACAGCGCGCAAACACAGCAAAGTACGCTTTCTTTGCTCTTTCGTAGTATTCGTCCAAATCCGCTTCGTCTTTATGAAAACTATACAAATCTTTCATAGAGAATTCGCGACCGCGCAGCAAACCGGATTTTGCCCGAGATTCATTTCTAAACTTATCTTGAATTTGATAAACCGCTACTGGCAAATCTTTGTATGAAGCAACAAAACGCTGCACTAGCGGTGTTACCACTTCTTCATGCGTTGCCCCCAAGGCATATTCTTTTTCTTCTTTACCCATTAATTTAAACAAAGCGTCAAAACCTTCCCACCGACCAGTTTGCAACCAGATTTCTTTCGGGGTCAAAGCTGGCATCAAAATTTCTTGACCGTCAATTTTATCCATTTCTTCGCGGATAATATTTTTTACTTTGTTTAATACTTTTAGTCCCAAAGGCAGATAACTATATACCCCTGCCATTAATTTATCTACATAACCAGCACGTAGTAAAAGCTGAGCATTCAAACTAGGCTCGTCTTTAGGCACTTGTTTTGATGTCTTCGTAAAGAGTTTAGATTGTAACATAAAAAAATAGGCTTAATTTAGCCTATTTATAATACTAAAATTTGTGAGAACTGTCAAAAACATGTGGGATCAGGCCATTACAATTCAACAAGCAACTCCCGTAAACGCACCACCACCGCTGTAACCATACCCGGATCAATGTGGACAGTATTGTTTTTTATCACCTCATTAAAACCTTTCTCGACTTTTTTCATTCTCTCAACCAAAAGCCCTTTGACCTGTTCTGTCGATTTGCCTGAGGTGATAGATTCTTCGTCAACCAACTTCCGGAGCTTTTCTACTGTCATATTATACCACTTAGAGAGTGAATCCGCCGCACTAACAGAAAACAACATTTCTAATTTTGGTGACTGAAAAATTTCTTTACTATCAGGGGTAATAATCCTGCTAACATCCACCACTGACGGTTCAACTGTTAACCCTTTATCTTTTCCAAATCCAAATTTAAACATAGTAATATTATATTAAAACAGTGAATATTTTATCATTTAAGTTTAAAATGTGCAATAAAAAAGGGAAACCCGCCGGGATGGCGGGTATGTGATGTGCCGATCGGCTTCTACTACATTTCAGCAGCAGCGCGCCGAATTCGACGGCATGGATGGGGTCGATCAGGGTGTTCAACGATCTGGCGCAGAGTGCACATGATGGCAATCTGACTGTTGGAAAGACGAACTGTCCCGAGCAAAGATCTGTTGGGGCACTGGCTCGCATGCGAGTCGATAACCCCCTTCAAATCCTGCATGGAGATCAGCGCTTGGTTCCTGAAAAGAAACCGGTCTTCGTGGAGCAGGTTCGCAGCCTGGTCGAACCAGTATTGCGCATCTGCAACCACAGGACCATTAGCCCTCCTCTCAGTCATTCCCCTCCCCCTGTTTGAAAACCAAACCACACCAACACAAAGCAACAACATACTAGAACAAAAATATAAATTTTGCAATATGCTAGAGGTGTATATATGTGCATAAACCAACCCGAGTATTTGACATATCAAAAAAATTCCCCTATAATATCTCCGTTTTACCCATTCCGGGGTAGCGCAGCGGTAGCGCAGTTGACTGTGGCACTTTCTCGCCCTAATAAATTATTATATGGGAAGAGAAAAAAGGAGGTATATTGATCGTGCCGCCTATATGGTCAAAGCGGTCGACAAAAGACGAAAACTTATTCGTAAAATGTCGGTCGACTATAAAGGTGGATGCTGTGAAGTTTGCGGTTACAACAAATGCACTAATGCGTTAGAATTCCACCATAGGGATGCTAACCAAAAAGATTTCGGCATTTCAGCTAAGGGTTACACTCGAAGCTGGGAAAAAGTTAAAACCGAACTCGATAAATGTGTGTTGTTGTGCGCAAATTGTCACCGCGAAATACACGATGGTATAACGCAGCTCTCTCAAGTAATTGAGACCGAAAAACAAGGTGAATTGCTGGAAGCCTAAGACCAAAAGTTACGGTAATCAGCAGCCAAGTCCGCCTGAGGCGGAAAGGTTCAGAGACTATCCCTAACGGGAGTACATTGTGAAAACAGTGGAAGCGCCTTGCGCCCGACTAGGTCGGGATGATGATATAGTCCACGCTATTTGGAAACAAGTAGATAAGTGTAATCAATTGGTCGTGGGTTCGAATCCCACCCCCGGAGCCAAGACGAACGGAGCCTATATAAGGCTTCGTTTTTGTTGTAATCATAGCCAAATTTTTCCGGTTCTAACCTTGCCATTTCGTCGTTGTGTTTTTTTGTCATCAAATAAATTGGTATAAACCATTTTTCAAGTGAGATTAGCACTTTTTTGTCTTTAATTTCTCGGTTCGAACCTAAATCTTCCAGTATCTCTCTTTTCACATTTTCATCGCCGTTTAAATATCTTTTTCGTGCATAGGCACAAAATATATATTTTTCTTTTGTCAGCTCAATTATTCTTTCCGCCTCTTCTTTTGTTTCGGTTTTTTGTTGTAATTTGTCTAACTGTTTTTTTAATATCTCTTTTTCTTTCAAATATTCCTCGTCGTCAATAATATCTCTTGCTCTCATTTTGTTTAATCCGGATATTTCAGTTTTAATTTTCTCGGCCTCTTTTGCAACGCTCTGCTCGACAGCGTTATCTTTTGTTTTTTCAACTCCTTTTTGTTGATCTAGGTGTTCCAAAGCCCACTCCAAAAATTTA
>CAZHYJ010000003.1:0-35016 GCA_964536725.1 uncultured Gammaproteobacteria bacterium
GTGGATGAGAAAAACAACTTTTTGGCGCAGGGATATTTTAACTCTTACTCGCAGATTGCAGTGCGTCTGTGGAGTTGGGACGATGCAGAAGTTATCGGCCCTAGTTTTTTTGAAAAGAAAATTTCGGCAGCATATTCGTTGCGCAAAAATTTGGTAGAGAACAAAAAAACGGATTCATATCGTTTGATTAGTGGTGAGAACGATCTGTTGCCAGGTTTGATTGTCGATAAATACAGTGACTATTTATGCCTACAATTTCATACCAAGGGGCTAGAATTTTGGCGCGAACAAATTGTGGATGCGTTAGTCAAAATTGTTAAACCCAAAGGAATATATGAACGCAGTGATGTGCGCACGCGTGGTATTGAAGGGGCGGAAGAAAAAGTGGGCACGGCGTGGGGTGACGTACCGGAACGTATTCAAATTTTAGAAAATGGTTACAAGTTTTTGGTGGATGTAATTGGTGGGCAAAAAACCGGTTTCTTTTTGGATCAACGTGACAAGCGATTGGCCTTAGAAAAATATTCCAAAGACCAGTCAGTGTTAAATTGTTTTTCCTATACTGGTGGCTTTAGTGTCTATGCACTTGGTGCGGGGGCAAAACGAGTGGTCAGTGTGGATGTTTCAGAGAAGGCATTGGAATTGGCAGAGGAAAATATTAAATTAAATAAACTGGACACAAAGAAATGCGAATTTGTTTGTGCGGATGTGCGGGCGTACTTAACTGGTTTGAGCGAGAATGACAAAGAGTTGGGTAAAAATGATTTTTCGGTGATAATTTTGGATCCACCGGCGTATGTAAAGGATCGACACAAAATTAAAGAAGGTTTACAAGGTTATCGCAATATCAACGAATTAGCATTAAAACTTTTGCCGAGTAACGGCGTCTTGGTTTCAGCCTCTTGTTCGGCACATGTTGGTCTGCCAGATTTTCGTTATATGCTTTCAGAGGCGGCAGGCCGAGCCGGGCGAACGGTGCAGATTTTAGAGACGTATACTCACGGTATTGATCACCCAGAATTGGTGGCTTTTACTGAAGGGGAATATCTGAAGTGTTTGTTTGCTTTGGTTAAGTAAATTGGATATAATATAAGCAAAGCTTGAAATTTCGTCAGGCCTCGCAAATATGAAAATGCATTTTCATATTTGACTCAACCTTAGAAATTATAAACATAAATTATTAATTTTTTATAACATATGGTCAACATCGCAATCAATGGTTTTGGTCGCATCGGTCGCCAGGCTTTTAAGGCGGCTATGGGTAATAAAAATATTAAAATCGTGGCGATTAATGATTTAACTGACACCAAAACATTGGCGCATCTTTTGCAATACGATACTGCTTATGGGAAATATGAATTGGCAGTTACATATGATGAAAAAAATATCATTGTGAAGGGCAAAAAAGTTCCGGTGTTTGCAGAAAAAGATCCTTCAATATTGCCTTGGAAAAAATTGAAAGTTGATGTGGTATTGGAATGCACGGGTCGGTTTACTGACAAAGCCGGAGCCGAGTTACATGTCAAAGCCGGTGCGGGTAAAGTTATTATTTCCGCCCCAGCTAAGGGCACCGAGATTCCGACATATGTTCGCTCAGTAAATTGTGGAAAAGTGGGTAAAGAAAAATCTTTGGTAATTAACAACGCTTCTTGCACTACCAATTGTATCGCGCCAGTGATGGCAATTTTAGATGAGAAGTTTGGTATTGAAAAAGGGATGATGTCCACGGTGCATGGCTATACCGCCGATCAGAATTTACAAGATGGTCCACACAAAGATTTGCGTCGCGCTCGTGCTGCGGCTTGTAATATTGTGCCAACCACGACTGGTGCAGCCAAAGCGGTAGGGGAAGTGAAAACCAATTTACAAGGAATTTTCGACGGCGTTGCTTTCCGCGTACCGGTGCCAACTGTTTCTTTGTCAGATATCACCGTTGTTTTAAAAAAGAGTGTTACCAAGGAAGAGGTGAACAAGGCTTTAACCGAGGCTGCTAAAACCGGTCGTTTTGCCGGTGTACTCGCAGTTACTTTTGAGCCGTTGGTTTCCTCAGATTTTGTAGGTAACAACTATTCTTCAATCGTGGATGCTAGTTTGACCAACGTGGTAGGTGGTAATTTAGTAAAAGTGGTGGCTTGGTATGATAACGAATCTGGCTATGCTCATCGCTTGGTGGAGATGGCGGGGTTATTTGCTTAAAATTATGGAAAATATTAGAATTATCACCGGAAAAATTAGTTTAGCAGAATTGAAAAAGATTGCCGAAGAAAGATTTGGCGACATGGTTAAGGGTGTGGTGGACATTGAAAAGGGTATTATGGCGATTGGTGGAGAGATGCACGCTGACGAAGAGGCGGTTTTGTTAGAGAACGGTTCAAGCCAAGCAAATTTGTGGGGAATAAATTTGTATCCTGATAATTCTGGTGAAGATTTTGTAGAATTTGATTCGATGATAAATATTCGACCACGACAAAACAACCGTTCGCGTAGTGTGGAGGACGAAAATGTTAGACAACAGATATTAGAGATTGTGAAAAAAATAGTGGGGTAAATTATGATTGATTTTATTCATCAAAATTTAGCGGCTGGTCGGTGGTTTGAAATGACTTTAGCAGAACAATTGGGGAATGTGGGCAGTGAGGTCGGCCGAGCGACAAAATGGCATAGAAAAGAAAATATAGTCAGTCGTGATATGGCGTTAGACAGAGCCTTTGATCTACTGGACTTAACAATTTCTGATCCGCATCGGTGCACTAATTTAAAAGAATTATGTCGTGCGCGCGAAGTGTTAGCTGACACGTTTTATGGAAATCAGGAATATCACGACACACCAGAAAATTTAGAAAAATATTTTTATCAATTTGCTTTAGCGGCAAGAAACAAAATTTAATATGCGTATTCCAATAATTGAAACCGTTGGTAAGGTGGGGGAGGAAGTAGCTTTAGCTGGTTGGGTGAATGCTCGGCGTGATATGGGCAAGATTGTGTTTTTGGATTTACGCGATCGCAGTGGTATCGCCCAGATTGTGGGTGTGCCATCGGAGATGGACGAAAAATCTCTGGCGGAAATTAAAAATGTTCGTTTAGAATATTTAGTGGAATTGCGCGGTATTGTACAAGAACGCAGTGAGAAGCAAAAAAACTTAAACATGCCAACCGGTACGGTAGAAATTTTGGCAAAAGAAGTCAGGATTATTTCTGAATCTCAAGCCATGCCATTTGATGTGAGCCAGGATACCAAAATCATCAACGAAGAATTACGTCTTAAATATCGGTATTTAGATCTGCGTAGCGAACGTTTGAAAAAAACTTTGGAAGCCCGTCACCGCATGAACCATTTTTTTCGCAACTATCTAACGGACAAAGGATTTTGGGAAGTGGAAACGCCATATATCACCAAAGGTACTCCAGAAGGCGCGCGTGAGTTTTTGGTGCCATCCCGTATGCATCCGCATAACTTCTATGTCTTACCCCAATCACCACAACAATTTAAACAGTTGTTGATGGTTGGTGGTATAGAAAAATATTATCAAATTGCCCGCTGTTTCCGCGATGAAGATCAAAGAGGTGATCGCCAGCCGGAATTTACCCAATTAGACATGGAGATGTCTTTTATGGGGGAACAAGAGATTAGAGACTTGATGGAAGAGATGATAATCGGATTGGTGGAAAAAGAATTTAAACATTTACATATTTCTGTTAAACCTTTTCCAGTGTTGACTTGGGCGGAATCAATGGAAAAATACAACAGCGATAAACCGGACTTAAGAAAAGATAAAACTGATAAAAATGAATTGGCTTTTTGTTGGATTATTGATTTTCCTTTGTTTGAAAAAAGTGAGAGTGATGGAAGTTTGGGCTCAGTACATCATCCGTTTACACGACCAAAAGCAGAGGATATTGAATTGCTCGAGTCTGATCCGCTCAAGGTTCGTTCGTATGCGTATGATCTCGCTATGAATGGATTCGAAATTGGTGGTGGTAGTTTAAGAATCTTTGATCATGCCCTGCAGAAAAAGATATTCCAAGTGTTAGGTTTGACGGAAGAAGATATCAATATGCGCTTTGGCCATATGCTGGAAGCCTTCACTTACGGCGTACCACCACATGGTGGTTTGGCCTTTGGTCTTGATCGTTTGATTGCGATCTTACAAGGTGAAGACAATATACGCGAAGTGATTGCTTTCCCAAAGACGGGTGATGCCAAAGATTTGATGATGGGTGCGCCGAGTGTTTTACCAGAACAGGCGTTGAGTGATGTGCATATTAAATTAAAATAATATGTTTTCTCCCCTACAACAATATATTTTAGGGGAGTGTTATCTGCGCAAAGACGGAAAGATCGACCGTGATCCGTTTGTGGATTTTTATGACGACGACTCTCCGGTTAAATCTCCAGCGCGTACTAAGATTATTACACAAAGTTTGGAGCGTTTGATTGATCGGGGTTTTTTGGTGGGGTACGGAATCCGCACGCCCAAGAAATGGTTTATCAAAGAAGTGCGGATTACGCGGTTGGGGATAAAACAGTGGGAAAAATTTTTGGAGAGGAATCAGAAAAAATTACCATTATAAAATGTCTGCTGACATTAAATTAGAAAAATTTGAAGGTCCATTAGATTTACTGTTACAACTAGTAGAGCAGGAAGAGATGAAAATCACTGAGATTTCTCTCTCGGAAGTGACGGAACAGTTTGTAAAATATCTGGACCAACTGAGTGAAAGCAATTCGGAAGAACTGGCAGATTTTTTGGTTGTCGCCACCAAGCTGGTGTATTTAAAATCACGCGTATTGTTGCCATATCTACACCCTGAAGAAGACGAGGGTCCGAGTTTGGCGGATCAGTTGAAAATGTATCAGCAATATGTGGAAGCAAGTAAAAAAATTGCTGAGTTGTGGAATGTTGGTAGTGTGGCCTATGGCCGCATCGAGCCGCCCGTGAAAGTAAAAAATTTTGTTTTGCCGACCAACTCGCAAGTGAGCGATCTGCACGGTGTGATGTTGAAATTAATTTCACGTCTCAAGCCGATTGATCCGTTGCCACGTGTGGCGATTGATCGGGGAATTACCGTTAAGGACAAAATTACTAAAATATTAGCGGCACTAAAACAATTTAAGAAAATTAGTTTCAGTCAAATTTTGTCTGGTGCAGAAAACAAAACCGATATCATTGTTAGTTTCTTGGCTGTATTGGATTTGTTAAAAGAAGCCAAAGCGGTGGCACATCAGGAAAATTCTTTTTCGGATTTAGAAATCAGAATTATTTAAAATACGTATGACCTTATCAAGAATAGAAACAATTTTGTTTGTCGCCTCTAAACCGTTGGGATTAAAAAAGATCGCCAAGGTTTTGGGGGTGGATGAAGCGGTCGTTTTATCTAGTATGGAGGAGCTGCGTCGGAAATACAACCACGCTGATTCAGGGATAATGATTTTGGAAAATGACGCTGAATGGCAGATGGTTTCTAATCCGGATAATCGTGAGGCAGCGGAGAATTTTCTCAAGGCGGAAGTGTCAGGTGAATTGACACGACCCCAGCTAGAGACTTTAACGGTTGTTTCCTATTGTGGTCCAATCACCAAACCAGAATTGGAGCAGATCCGCGGTGTCAACTGTTCATTAATTTTGCGCAACCTAATGATGCGTGGCTTAGTAAAAGAACTAGAAGATCCAACTAAATTAATGCCCAGCTACGAAGTAACGATGGACTATATCCGCCACTTAGGATTAGACAGTTTGAATGCTTTGCCTGATTATGATAAATTACACGCCCACGAATATTTAACTCATGTTTTAGAACAGAAACCGATTGTTTAAATATGCAAAAAAAAGTTTTTGATTTTGCTTCCTCCTTTGGTATGATGCTGGCCGGTATCTGTTTGCTTTTTGTCTTTTCTGTTTCTTTTCATACCACTACGAACGCAAAGTTTCCCTCGTCGGGTGCGCGCAATTGGTTGGGTGGGGATATTGAACCGCGTATCTTACCTGTTAGCCATCCGGCGGTGCCGTTGGCGAAGAGCAGAGATGAATTTAAAGATAACCTAACAGCGATTACCGCGATGGTAGTTGATGATCGCACTGATACTGTTTTGTGGGAAAAAAATTCGGATGAAGTTAGGTCGTTAGCCAGTATTACTAAATTAATGAGCGCACTGGTAATGCTTGATTTGCCGATGAAATGGAACACAACTACAGAAATTACGAACGATGATGATCTGGGCAGTAGTCATGCGATTCAAGCGGGGGACAAACTCACTGCCAATGAGTTGTGGCAAGTGGCGCTGATTGGGTCGTCAAATAGCGCAATCAATGCGTTGGTGCGAGTTAGTGGGTTGAGTGAAGCCGATTTTGTTAAAAGGATGAATGAGAAGGCGCAAAATTTGCGTTTGGCTAGTTTAAAATTTAGCGATCCGACGGGTCTGGACAGTGGTAACCGAGGGAACGCCAAGGATATTATTCGTTTATTAAAAATTGCTTTACAACAAGATAAAATATATTCTACGCTGCAGGTTGGGGAGTATTATGCCAAGCCCTTAAATGCAGCTAAACAGCGCCGTGTTTGGAGCACTAACTGGCTTTTGACCGGTTGGATTCCTAATCGTTTCAAGCCAATGCAAATTGTGGGTAAGACTGGATATATTGGCGATTCAGGCTATAACTTCGTGGTACGGCTAGAGGATAAAGAAAAAAAAGCAGTGCGTGTTTTGGTTTTGGGTGCCGCTTCGAATGAAGCGCGATTTTCCGAAGCGCGTGATTTGGCAGAGTGGGCTTTTGAAAATTATCTTTGGCCGGGGGACGAAGGCTACGACGGATTAGCTGAGTAATGTAAAAATGTGGTATAATTATATTATGCAAGTAAAAAGTATAAAATTAATTAAAAATTTAGCTGGTCGGACTGTTTTGCTTCGAACAGATTTTAATGTACCGCTAAAAGCGGGTAAAGTGGCGGACAACTACAAGATTGAAAAAAGTTTACTAACAATTGAATATTTACTGGATCGTGGTGCAAAAGTTGTTATTGTCAGTCATTTGGGGCGACCAAAGGGTGTTGATAAAAAATTATCATTAAAACCAGTAGCACTTGAATTGTCTAAGTTATTGGCGAGAAAAGTTGAGTTTGTCACGATTGATGATATTAAAAAAGACGAGAAGATTAAAAATTTAAAAAATGGTGAAGTTTGTTTGTTGGACAATATTCGTTTTATCTCCGAAGAAGATAAAGGAGATCTGAGTTTGGCTCGTGCATTGGCGGTGTTGGCTGATTTATATGTATTAGATGGTTTTGCTGTAGCGCATCGTGACGCGCCCTCAGTTACCGGTATAGCAAAGTTTTTGCCAACTTACGCCGGTTTACTAATGGAAGCAGAGGTAAGCGGTTTGAACCGTGTGATGAACAAACCTAAAAAACCGTTGGTGGTTGTTTTGGGTGGTGCAAAAATGGAAACAAAAATTCCGGTGTTAAACAGCTTGCTAAAAACTGCTAATAATATTTTATTAGGTGGGGGAATTGTTAATACCTATCTGTGGGCTACTGGTCACAAAGTGGGTGATTCGTTGTTAGATAAAGATTACAAAAAAGAAGTGTTAAAATATTGTGGTAATAAAAAAGTTGTTTTACCAGTAGATGTGGTAGTAGGGCATCAAGATGGTAGTGCTGCTCGAGTGGTAAGTTTAAAAAACAAATTAAAACTGAAAAGCGGCGAGGCAATCTTTGATGTCGGACCAGAAACTATTCGCTTGTTTGCTAAATATATCAAGAAGGCAAATACATTGGTGTGGAACGGTGCGCTCGGATATTTTGAACAACACCCCTATGAATATGGCACCAGAGCGATTGCGCGTCTGTTTGCCACTCGTTCTCGTGGGCGAGCGTTTGGAGTGTGTGGTGGTGGAGAAACTGTAGAATTGTTGCGTGATTTAAAATTAATAGACGAAATCGATTTGGTTTCAACCGGCGGTGGCGCAATGTTGGAATACTTAAGCGGAAAGAAACTGCCGGGTGTAAAAGTGGTAACAAAATAATTATTTTATTTATTATTTAAGAATTTTGCGTCATTCGGCGCCAAGTTCTGGAGGAAATTTATATGGCTATAATGTCACCGGGTAAAATGCCCGTTGTTGATACTCCTAAAAAGGAGTGTTGTGGTGGGGGAAAGTGTGGCGAAGGAAAGTGTTGTGGCGTTTGCTGCGGCGATTTCGCCAAAAAACTCATGCTAACATTCGTTGGTGTGTTGTTGGTTTATTTAATATTTTTTGTTGGCAGCTTGGTGCGCAACAATATTAAAAAGTACGACTATATCGGTAAGGCCGACAGAATGGAAAGTACCATTTTAGTAAATGGTGTTGGACGGGTTAGTGGTAATAATGATATTGCCATGACCACCATCGGTTATTCCAATTTAGATAAAGATGTGTCCAAAGCACAAGTGGATAACAAAAAAGTGATGGACGCTATTATGGTTGATTTGAAAAAGATGGGTGTTGAGGATAAGGATTTGCAGACTAACTATACTATCTATCCAGAGTATGAATATCTATCTGATAAGGGTAGTGTTCTAAAAGGTTATCGCGTATCCAATCAGATCACAATTAAAATTCGTAATCTTGGTAAGATTGCTGACATGCTTGGGTTGGCTGGTAAATATGGCGCCACTGAAATCAGTGGTTTGACTTTTACCGTAGATGATCCAGAGAATTTAAAAACTCAAGCACGTGACAAAGCGGTAATTGATGCACAGGCCAAAGCAGCAGTTTTGGCAAAGTCGCTAGGCGTACGTTTGGGTAGAATTGTGAGTTATAATGAATATGAAAATTCTTCTTATGATTACTCCATGCCAACTTTAGCTAAAACCAACTTTATGGGAGCAGAAGGTGGAGGTGGAGGTGCTCCAGCGGCAGTGGCTACTGGCAGTAAAGATGTGTTAATGAATGTTAGTGTTTCCTACGAGATTTTACCTTAACCGTTTAGGGAAAGGACCCCGGCTTGTCGGGGTCTTTTTTTTATTTTAATATATGGTATAATTATTGCGGTAATATAAAATTATTAACATTTATTTATGAAAATCAAAGAAATCGTGGCGAGAGAAATTTTGGATTCTCGTGGGAACCCAACCGTAGAAGCGAAGGTGGTTTTACAAAATGGTATTGTGGGTGTGGCTAAAGTGCCGTCTGGTGCTTCAACTGGTACACACGAAGCTTTAGAGTTGCGAGATGGTGGTGAGCGTTATGGTGGTAAGGGTGTTTTGAAGGCGGTAAAAAATGTAAACAGTGTTATCGCCAAGAAATTGATCGGCAATGATGTTGAAGATTTTTTAGCATTGGATCAAATGATGTTAAGTCTAGATGGGACAAAAAACAAAACTAAGTTGGGAGCGAATGCAATTTTATCGGTCTCGATGGCTTTGGCCCGCGCTGGTGCCGAGAATGCCAAGTTGCCGCTTTATGCGTATTTACGCAAAACTTTTAGCATCAAAGAAAAAGAATATCGTTTGCCTGTACCGATGATGAATATTTTGAATGGCGGTCGTCATGCTGACAACGGTTTGTCGATCCAAGAATTCATGATTATCCCACGACACAAATTAATGCGTGAACGGGTGCGTATGGGTGCGCAGGTTTTTCATGCTTTAGCAAAAATTTTGAGCCAAAAAGGTTATGCGACCTCGGTAGGTGATGAAGGTGGTTTTGCGCCAGAGTTGGCTAACAATGAACGTGGTTTACAAGTGATCATGGCGGCCATCAAAGATGCTGGTTTAGAAGCGGGAAAAAATGTATTTTTAGGTTTGGATGTCGCCGCTTCGGAATTTTTTAATCGTGGCCAATATTATTTCTTCAGCAAGAAGCAAGGCCAAAGTTCTGATAAGATGATCGCGGCCTATACTCAGTGGGTGAAAAAGTATCCTTTGGTGTTAATTGAAGATGGTTTAAGCGAAGATGACTGGGAAGGTTGGAATAAGATGACAAAGAAAATGGGCAAGGACACAATATTAATTGGTGATGATTTGTTTGTTACCAACACTGAAAGATTGAATCGAGGCATTAAAGAAGGAATAGCAAATTCAATTTTGATTAAATTAAACCAGATTGGTTCGGTTTCGGAAACGATTGCGACCATTAAATTGGCACAACAGAATAAATACAAAGTGGCAGTTTCGCATCGTAGTGGCGAGACCAGCGATACATTTATCGCTGATCTAGCCGTAGCGGTTAACGCTGAGTTTATCAAAACCGGCTCACTTTCCCGTTCGGAACGTATTGAAAAATACAATCGATTGATGGAGATTGAGGCTGAATTGTAGTATAATAGTGGGTGTCTATGCAAAAAGTAAAAAACAACCCAATTCCGACAGTTTTAGTCATTTTGGATGGCTTTGGTTTGGCTGATAAACGTACTCCGGGTAACGCAATTACTCCTGTTACTGCCCCTAATATCTTTCGTTATATCAAAGACTATGCGTCTTCGACTTTGTGTACCTCAGGTGAGAGTGTGGGGTTGTTTCCTGGCCAAGAAGGTAACTCAGAAGCGGGTCATTTGAATATTGGCGCAGGTAGGATTGTAAAGCAAGATTTGATGATAATCTCTGATGCGATTCACGATGGCACTTTTTTTAAGAACTATGTTTTTAAGGAGGCGCTTTATCATGTAAAAAAATATGACACCGCTGTTCATGTCATGTGTCTCTTAACGGGTGGTAACAGTGCGCACACTTATCCGGAACATTTGTATGCGATGCTAGAATTTTTTCGACGGGAAAATCATTCAAAAGTTTTTATTCACCTTTTCACTGACGGACGTGATTCTGGTCCGCATTTTGCTCCTAAATTTTTACATGAATTACGCGGGCACATGTTGAGCAAGGAAAAAATCGCCACGGTCACCGGCCGTTATTACGCCATGGATCGTAACAAAGTTTGGAGCCGAACGGAAGCTTTTTACAATGCGATGGTTTCAGGAGTGGGCCACAAAGCAGAAAGTGCAGAAGATGCTTTAGCACAAGCATATACGCGTAATGAAAACGATGAACATGTTAGCCCTACTGTAATAATGGAAAAAGGCAAGCCGGTAGCAACAATGAAAGACAACGATGTGATATTTTTCGTCAACGCGCGCAGTGATCGGGCGCGTCAGATTACCAAGGCTTTTGTGCAGCGTGATTTTGAAAAAGAAAATCTTGGTTCATTTAAACGCAAATCAGTACCAAAAAATATTCGTTTTGTGGCGATGACAGATTTTGGCCCAGATTTACCGGGAGTGTTTACTGCTTTCCCGAGCCCAGATATTGTTAACTGTTTACCTAAGGTTATCAGTGATAATTATCGTCAACTATATATTTCCGAAACAGAGAAATATGCCCATGTGACATATTTTATCAATGGTGGTTTTGCTGATCCACTAAATGGTGAAAAAAGAGAGGTGGTTAAATCGGCAGCGGAATATTCCTATGCCAATCTACCGGAGATGAACAGTTGTCTTCTGACCAAAAAAGTGGTGGATTATTTAAACAAAGGGAAATATAATTTTATCTGCGTTAATTATCCCAATGCTGACATGGTTGGTCATACTGGTGATTTAGCTGCCACTAAAAAGGCAGTGCACGCGGTGGATGTAAGTGTTAAAAAGATTACTGATGCGGTTTTGAAACTAAAAGGACAAGTGTTGGTTGTCGCTGACCACGGTAATGCCGAAGTGATGCTTAATCCAGAACTCGTTGAGGTGATGACAGAACATACCACTAATCCAGTTCCTTGTATTTTAATCAAAGCCGGCTCAAAGAAAATTAAATTAAAGAATGGAATCTTGGCTGATGTTGCACCCACTTTGTTGAAAATGATGGGGGTTAGTCAGCCGGTAGAAATGACCGGTAAGGCACTATTTTAAATATGGCTAATAATTACAAACCAGTTGTCCTGGCGATTTTGGACGGTTTCGGTGTTGCCCCAGATAGTGAAGGTAACGCAGTGACACGGGCGGCGATGCCAAATTGGAACAACTATCTCAAAAACTATCCCGTAATGACTCTATACGCCTCAGGAAATGAGGTCGGTTTGTTATTTGGTGAGATGGGGAACTCCGAAGTAGGGCATTTGAATATCGGGGCAGGGAGAGTCTACTATCAATCTTGCCCGCGTATTGGTCAAGCGATCACTGATGAATCTTTTTTTCAGAACCCAGCGTTTTTGGGAGCGATTGAACAGGTAAAGAAAAATAAATCCAATTTACATTTAATCGGTTTGGTTAGTTCGGGCAATGTTCATTCAAGCGATGCGCATTTGTATGCGTTGTTGGATTTTTGTAAAAAGAATAAATTAAGCGACAATGTTTTTGTGCACGCCATTTTAGACGGGCGTGATTGTGTTTTTAATTCCGGTAAAGATTTTGTAACACGACTGCAAGACAAGATGAAGTCGATTAAGGTGGGTAAAATCGCTTCGCTCTCAGGACGATATTACGCGATGGATCGTGACAACCGTTGGGATCGGTGTGAATTGGCCTATCGCGCTATGGCGGAAGGAATGTCTGAAATCAAAGGTGATGATCCGATAAAATTAATTGAGGAGTCATATGAAAAGAAAAAATATGACGAAGAATTTGCTCCGACAGTAATTACAGAAAAAGGAAAACCAGTCACAACAATTAAAAATGGTGATGCGACAATATTTTTTAATTTTCGTCCGGATCGCGCACGCGAATTAACTAAGGCATTTGTTTTGCCTGGGTTTAACAAATTTGAAAAACCATATATTACCGACCTATATTTCGTCACCATGACTGAATACGAAAAAGATCTGCCAGTATCAGCAGTGGCTTTTGCTCCAGTGGTAGTGCGAAACAGTTTGGCCGAAACTGTGAGTAAGGCAGAGTTAAAACAATTTCATGTGGCTGAAACAGAAAAATATGCCCACGTCACTTTTTTCTTGAATGGCACAGTGGAAGAACCTTTTGCTGGCGAAGATCGGGCGATTGTTCCGTCACCCAAGGTGGCGAGCTATGATTTTGCGCCGGAGATGTCGGCGATGGGGGTGGCGAAGGAAGTGGTTAAGGCGATTGATGCAGATAAATATGACCTTATCGTTTTGAATTTTGCCAATCCAGATATGGTGGGACATTCCGGTAAATTAGCGGAGACGATTAAGGGGTGTGAAATGGCTGATAAGGCGCTAGGAGAAGTGGTGGATCATGCTTTGGCAAAAGGCGGAGTGGTGGTAGTGACCGCTGATCATGGTAACGCCGAAGAAGTAATCAATTTGCAAACAGGAGTAATGGACAAAGAGCATTCGACTAACCCTGTTCCTTTGGTGATAATCGGCAAAGATTTTCAAGGCCAGGCTGGGCCAGCCGGTGATCCACCCGAAGGGGATCTAAGTTTAATGCACCCAGTCGGAGTATTAGCCGATGTGGCGCCGACAGTATTAAAACTACTGGGAGTGGCACAGCCACCGGAGATGACAGGAACACCATTAATTTAAAACTAAAAAATCCCGACAGAATCGGGATTTTTTAGTTGTGATTTTTCAGCCATTCCACAATATTTTTTTCAACTTCCCCTGGCGTCTGATTATTCCAGTTCATGCGCACATGTTGTTTGTTGCCTTGTGGTGAGAAGGGGGCGAGTATCTCGCGGGCGTCTCTTCCTTTCTCGGAGATAAACAAAGCTTTTACTGTGTTGTCCTCGGTCGGTGATTCGTAGATGATCAATATCAATTCGGCTTCAGGGGCAGTGGTGATTAATTCTTGTCCAAGGTCAAAAACATCGTTTTCATTTCCACCAGCACGTAAGAAATCTTGGCGAGCAATGGTGGTAGTCACTAATTTCAGATTATAGTAGTGTTTGATTTTACTTAGTGCATCACCCCAAATTTTGAGAGTCGACAGGGAGCGGGTTTGATATAGTTCGTGAACAATTTTTTCACGATTGCCGCCGAGCGTCATTAATTTGCTTGCGTAGTTCAAGGTGTTTGGGTTTACATTGGCGGATTTGAAACTTTGTGTGGAGATTATCAAACTGGTCAGAAGAGCAGTAGCAATTTCCGGGGCAATAACATTTTCACCATTTTGTCTAATAACTTCATAAACAATCTCATTGCTTCCAGCGGCGGTTAAATTAACCAAATTAATTTGACCATATTGTTCATTGTTTGGTCGAGTATCAATATTAACCAAAGGAATACGGAAAAACAAGTCGGTATTTTTTAAAAATACTTTGCCCAGTGATTCTTTGTCAGGGGAGTTGAGGGTGATAATTAAATCATATTTGTAGGTAGACTGAGCGGTGCGTAGTTCGTTTTTAGTGATCACGCCTGAGCGTGGGGTAAGGTAAATGGAAAGTGCGCCGTCTTTGACATCGTAGCTAATAGTATCAATGGGTGCATTGCTGACGTCGACTTTGATGATAAACTTTTGCAAATGATTAAGGGTGGATTTTATTTGGTTAGATTCAGGCAGAAAACTGAGGTTTTTTGGTAACACAAAATCATCGGACACGATGTCGACTTGTTTGTTTGTTTTTTCCAAAAACAACTTTAACGCTAGCGCACTGCCAACTGCCTCACCATTATCATGTGACGGGAAGGTGATTAGGATGTGGCGGCTTTTTTGGATAATATTTTGTAATTGCTGGTCTTCATTTAAAGACATAACGGCTAAATCAGAAAATTCTATCAACGATAAAATTTTCTGTATAACCTCTCTCTGGACCCACCCCTCTCTCAAGGCAAGAACATTACATACTATCAATATCTCCAGGACTTGTCAACCCGGCCGTTTTTATGTAGAATAACCACTATAATATCTAATGATTTTATGGAAATTTCTAAGGCTTACGAACCAAAAAAGTACGAGGACGGGATTTACCAAAAGTGGGAGGAAAGCGGGTTTTTTAACCCCGATGTTTGTGTTGAAAAAGGTGTGACAACCGACAATTCACCATATTTTTCAATGGTTTTGCCACCACCGAATGTTACTGGTACCTTACATGTGGGTCATGCCAGTATGTTGGCTATTGAAGATTTATTGGTACGCTACCATCGTTTAAAGGGTGATCGAACATTGTGGTTGCCGGGTACAGATCATGCGGCGATTGCTACTGAGGCGAAGGTTGAGAAGATGTTGATTGATAAAGGAACAAAGAATCCCAAGAAGGAATTGGGTCGGGAGAAATTTTTAAAAGAGGTGGAAAAATTTGCTCAAGCGTCTCACGATACGATTGTTAATCAATGTAAAAAGATGGGGTCAAGTTTGGATTGGAGTCGCGAGGCCTTTACTTTGGATAGTCAAAGAAATTTGGCGGTGCGCACAGTTTTTAAAAAGATGTATGACGATGGTTTAATCTATCGTGGTAACAGAGTAATCAATTGGTCAGTAAAAGGCCAGTCGACTTGTTCGGATGATGAGTTGGTCTCAATTGAAAGACCGGGTAAAATTTATACTTTTAAATATTCAGAAGATTTTCCGATCACTATCGCTACCACTCGACCGGAAACGAAATTAGGAGATACAGCGGTGGCGGTTAATCCGAGTGACGAGAGGTATAAAAAATTTATTGGAAAGATTTTTGAGGTTCACAATTTTGCTGATTCGGGTGTGAATTTAAAAATACAAATTATCGCCAACGATCAGGTGGATATGGAATATGGTACTGGTGCGGTAGGTGTAACGCCAGCACACAGTGCGGTGGATTTTGATATGTATTTGACGCAGAAGTCCAAGGGCGAAGAGATTGGTTTGATTCAAGTGATCGGACAAGATGGAAAAATGACTGCTAATGCCGGAAAGTTTGCGGGGCTGGATACTTTGCAAGCACGGGAAGGTGTGATGGAGGTTCTGAAAAAAAACAATTTGTTTATCAAAGAAGAAGATACGATTCAGAATGTGGGGACATCCGATCGGTTTGGAGATGTAGTTGAAGCGTTGCCGATGACGCAGTGGTTTGTGGATGTTAATAAAAAATTCAAAGTTACCGGTTCGAATTTTGTTGCTGGTTTGAAATTGAAAGATATTACAGATGGCGGGGAATATAGTTTGAAAGAATTAATGCAGACGGTGATAAAGAGTGGGCAAATTGAAATAATTCCGGACCGATTTAATAAAACATATTTTCATTGGATCGATAATTTACGTGACTGGTGTATCTCCAGACAACTTTGGTATGGTCACCAGATTCCGGTGTGGTATAAGGGTGGGGAAACATATGCGGGCATAGAAGCGCCACAAGAGGATGGTTGGACACAAGATCCAGACACACTCGATACCTGGTTTAGCTCGGGGTTGTGGACTTTTTCTACGCTGGGTTATCCTGATTTAAACGCAGAAGATTTGAAAAATTTCCATCCTACAACCGTGATGGAAACTGGTTACGATATTTTGTTTTTCTGGGTGGCACGCATGATTTTGATGACTACATATGTTATGGGTGATATTCCTTTTGAAAAAGTATATCTTCATGGCTTGGTGCGGGATGAGCAGGGGAGAAAGATGAGTAAGAGTTTGGGTAATGTAATTAATCCGCTAGATACGATCGCAGAATACGGAGCCGACGCAACCCGTCTGTCGCTCGTGATCGGAAATTCTCCGGGCAATGATTTGCGTTTGTCAGTGGACAAAGTGGCGGGCTACAGAAATTTCACCAACAAACTTTGGAACATCGCGCGGTTCATGTTGATTAATATTGATAAACCGCAGTCGGTGGTTGATTTGCCGGTGGCAAATACCTTGGCTGATCGTTGGATTTTAAATCGACTAGGTAAAGTTGCGGGTGAGGTTACAGAAAATATTGAGAAATTTAATTTTTCCTATGCCGGTGAAGTGTTGCGCGATTTTACTTGGGGTGAGTTGGCGGATTGGTATTTAGAAATTGCCAAAGTTGAAGGTGGTAAAGCAGAAATTTTAAACTATCTTTTAAACACTGTTTTGAAACTCTGGCATCCGTTTATGCCATTTGTGACTGAACAGATTTGGCAAGAGGCCTATGGCGACGGCCTAATCATGGTGGCGGGTTGGCCGAAGATTAAAATTGAAGGCAATGTTGATGATTTTGTTTTAATCAAAGATATTGTTTCTGGTATTCGCGCCTTACGAGCGGAATGTAAAATTGAACCAGTGCGAAAATTAAATGTTGCTATTAGCGGTAATAAATTTATCGATCTCTTGCATGATAATCAAGATGTTATCAAACAACTCGGTCGTTTAGAAGTTTTGACTATCGAAGAAAATATTTCTAAACCAGAAGGATCGGTTGGTTTTATCGTTGGCGGCGTAGAAGTATTTGTTGACGTTGGTAGTACGATTGATAAAGAAAAAGAAACTGTTCGCTTACAAAAAGAAATCGAGATGACAGAAAAATATTTGGTTGGGTTAGAAAGTAAGCTGTCCAATACCGAGTTTGTAAGTAATGCCCCAGTTGCGGTGGTAGAAAAAGAAAAACAAAAATTAGCGGAGGCGAAAGATAAAGTGGAGAAGTTAAAAAATCAGCTTAATCAATTAAGATAATACTATGACTAGCCCTGATTCATTGGGTGTAGAGGAACAAGAGGCACAACGTGAAATAGCAAAAGGATATTTAAACACACTGCAGATCGTTGATCAGAAAGTTTTTGAAATTTTACCCCTTGTCTTGCGTAGACGAGACAAGCCCGATCGTTTTCAAGCTGGAATTTACGCAGTAAAAACTAATAACGCAGAACAATTGGACAATTTACACAAAATGTTTGCTTTTCTTACAAAACAGCATGCATCCTCTGGTCGCACTTTGCACGATTTAGGTAATTTTGCTGTCGCTATAAATAGTGTATTGAATATTTACCATGACGCACAAGATGAAAATACTACTCCTGAGAATTTAGAAGAAGCCCTGCTTTATTGGGACCGCATAGAAGTATCTTTGGAAGATATGTTGTTGCGTTTGGTAGACAAAGATAAGATTCCCGAAAACTACGTTCGTCCGATTGATTTAGGTGTTTGGAACAAAGTTGTTGATTTTTTTAATGACAAAGAAATAAAAAAAATTAAAGATTATTCTAACGATGAGAAATCGCCATATTACAGATCCGCTGAACGTCATTTTGAAGTCGATGTTGATTGGGTTGGGTTAGTGGAGTCTCTAAAAGGTAAACAAGTAAAAGCGAACGACGGTTTAGTCTGTAATTTTATATTAAATGCCTTTCGCAATGCTTTGGGTAATAGAATACAATCTGAGTCTGGATCTCCAACAAAAGTAAAATTGTCTATCAAGATTGAGGGTGATAAAATGGTGGTAAGGATAGATGATGATGGTAAAGGTATGGACCAAAAACATTTAGCACCAAAAGGTAGTGGGGAATCTATCTTCGATTTAGGCGTATCGGGAACAGGAAGTACTGGTATGGGTTTGGAAAATTTTAATAAACGGTTTGCTTCTTGCGGCGGTGCGTTGTTTGTAGTTTCACGTCGTGAAGGAGCAACTCGCAACGATTCACCTGCCAGCTATCAGATTGGTGGTAGTGAAGAAGAGTTAAAGCAGATAGAATTTAATCATCTAGATCACGGAACAGTATTCGAACTCCAACTAAAAATTGAAAATATATAAACATATGTCTATCGATATCAATCAGCAAAAAATCGACGAAGTCCTCACTCGTTCCATCGATACGATTTACCCCACTAAAGAAGCTTTGGCGGAATTATTGAAGTCGGGTAAACAGTTGCGAATCTATATGGGTATTGATCCTACTGCCACCTATGCGCACCTGGGTCACGCCACTAACTATATCATCCTGCGTCGTCTGCATGATTTGGGTCACAAAATCATTGTCCTGATCGGTGATTTTACCGCAATGATTGGTGATCCAAGTGACAAGAGTGCAGCGCGTAAACGACTGACCAAAGAAGACGTGCAAAATAATTTAAAGACCTTTAAGGAGCAGATCGGTAAAATTTTAAATTTTGAAGACAAGGAAAATCCGATTGAGCTGCGTTTTAATTCTGATTGGTTGGCCAAATTAACCTTCGAAGACGCGGTGGGTTTGGCGTCGCATTTTACCGTACAAAGAATGTTGGAGCGTGATAATTTTCAGAAACGTATTAAAGAAGAAAAGCCTTTGTATGTTCACGAATTTTTCTATCCATTAATGCAGGGGTATGATTCGGTCGCATTGGAGGCGGATATTGAGATTGGTGGTACCGATCAAACCTTTAATATGTTGGCCGGTCGTACTTTGGTGAAGGCATATCAAAATCGGGAAAAGCTAGTGGTAAGCACTACGCTTTTAGAGAATCCAGTTACTGGTGAAAAATTAATGAGCAAATCACTTGGTACTGGTATTGGGTTGGACGAAAACCCAACTGATATGTTTGGTAAGACGATGGCTTTGCCTGACGAAGCGATCATTCAAGTTTTTATCGATTGCACATATTTACCAATGGAGGAGATAAAAGAACTGGAGAAAGAATTAAAGGCGGGCGCCAATCCACGTGATTTGAAAATGCGTTTGGCTTATGAAATCGTCAAGATGTATCATTCGGAGAATGATGCGAAACGTGAGCAAGAAAACTTTATTAAAACTTTTAGTCAGAAACAATTACCAACGGATATGCCAGAGGTGAATCCGTCAGTCTATGACATTGTAACTTTGTTGGTAGAAGCAAAGATTTGTAAGAGTAAATCCGAAGCACGCCAGGTGGTAGATCAGGGTGGGGTAAAGGTAAACGAAGATAAAGTACCAGCGGGCGAATATGGCTTTGCTGTGAAGGCGGGAGATACAATTCAAAAAGGCGCAAGATTTTTTGTGAAAGTAATTTAAAAGTATGTTACTTGAGGATGGGATCAAAAAAGTTTTAAAAACACTGGGAGTTAAAGATGAAATTGTTTTTTCTGTGCCACCCAAACCAGAGATGGGGGATTTGGCGTTTGCTTGTTTTGGTTTGGCTAAAGAAACGGGAAAAAATCCGGTGGAAGTTGCAAAAGAACTGGTGGAAAAAATTAATTTAAAAAAACCGGAGATCGTTGTGGAGGTAAAGGCCTTTGGCCCTTATGTTAATTTTTATCTAAATACCGGAGTTTTGGCTAGTACAATAATTCAGCAAATTGAAAAAGATAAAAATTATGGCGCTAATAATATCGGCCAAGGAAAAAAAGTAATGATCGAGTATCCCTCACAAAATACCCATAAAGAATTCCATATTGGTCATTTGCGTAATGTTTGTATTGGCAATACGCTGGTTAAGTTGTATGAAAAGAGTGGATACAAAATGGTGCCGGTAAACTACATTAACGATTTTGGTGCCCATGTGGTGAAATGTTTGTGGTGGATAATGCGCCAAGGAAAAATTAATCCAGCGATTAAAAACAAACAAAAATGGTTGGGTGAGATGTACGCGGAAGCGAGTAAATATATCAAAGAACACGAAGAAGAAACCAAGCCGGAATTGGATGAGTTACAAAAAAAACTGGAGGCGCGCGATCCCAAAGTAATGAAAATATTTAAACAAACTCAAAAATGGAGCTTAGATGGTTTTAAAAGAATTCATCAAGAGTTGGGAGCGAAGCATCAAATTACTTTTCTGGAGAGTAAGATAAAGGATCGTGGTCAACGACTGGTTGATGAGATGTTGAAAAACCATATTGCTACTGTCGGAGAGCGGGGGGCGATTATTGTTGATCTCGATAAATATGGACTGGATGTTGCGTTGTTGCGAAAGTCCACTGGAGCAGGGGTGTACGCCACTTCCGATTTGGCGTTGGCACAAGAAAAATTTAAAAAGTTTAAAGTAGTGGAGAGTATAAATATCACCGGCACCGAACAAGATTTTTACTTTAAACAACTTTTTAAAATTCTGGAGATTAGTGGGTTTAAAAACAAGATGACTCATGTTGGTTATGGTCTGGTGAATCTGCCGGAAGGTAAAATGTCATCACGGGCCGGCAATGTTATTTTGTATGATGATTTGCGTGATGAGATCTATAAAAATCTGATGGTAGAGATGAATGCGCGTCGCAATGATTGGTCGGAGAAGAAAAAAGAAAAGGTGGTTAATGTCTTGACGGCGGCAGTTTTGAAATTTACCATGCAGCAACATGAGGCTGCCAAGATAATTGTTTTTGATATTAAACAAGCAATAAGTTTTGATGGATTTTCGGCGCCATATATTTTGTACGTAGTGGCCCGGATTAACAGTTTGTTTAAGAAAGCAAAAATTAAGTTAGGAGGAAAAGTAAATTTTAGTTTATTACAAACTCCTGAGGAAAAGAAGTTGCTCGTGTTGTTGGCGGCATTTGGCGAGGCGGTAGAGAAGGGGTTGAAAAATTACAATCCGTCAGTAATCACGAAATATTGTTTTGATCTTGCCCAGGCTTTTAATGAATTCTATAATCGTTGTCCGATTTTGATCGGTGATGATAAGTCTCTGTCGCTGGCAAGGTTGCGCTTGTGTGGTGCAACCAAGAAGGTTTTGACCGCTGGTTTGGAGTTGTTGACGATTGGTACGGTAGAGGAGATGTAATTTTTGCGCGTTTTCTCAAACACTTCCTAGGTAGGGAGTGTTTTTTTGTTATCCACAGGTGCACTTTACAGTGCACCTGTTTGGGTATAATATTGGATTATTATGGTCAAACAGCCCAAAGAAACAATCGAGCGCTTAATTGTTAAGATCCCCAAGAGCTTGGCGGAATATTTTCGTAGTACGTTTCCGCATGGTAGACGGAGTGAGTTTTTTGCGGAATGCATCAAAGACTATCGTTCAAAAAGGGAGATAGAGGAAATGGAAAGTAAATTACGTGTGGTAACCAAAAAAAGACAAAAAATATGATTGATTTTGATATTGATAAAATGTATTGCGGAGCAATCAAGCGGGGCGATATTTTTTTATACGAAGATGAACCGAAAAAGATTTTAACCGCGGTGGTATTGCAGGATAATGTTTTGAACGATGGGTTACCAACGATAGTTTGTGCACTGATTGTGCCTTACAAAAAAGATGAAGAAGTTTTTGCTAATGAGGTGCTATTAAAAAAAGATGAAATTGGCTTGGGTGCGGATGGTATTTGCATGTTACATAAAGTGATGACAATTAATCGACATAATTTGGTGGCAAAAAAAGGGGAGTTAAAACCCGAACGTTTGCAGCAAATTTATCAGGCGCTCGATATTAATTGCGGAAGGTTTAGAGACAGATGATCGTTCTTTGAATTAAGTCGTTGAAGAGGGCAAGTTGCCCTTATTTTGTTCAAAAATAATTTTGGATAAAATGAGGGCAGTTTCGCCCGTAGCTTTTCCGCCGCGGGCGGGAGGAGGGGTTATGTTGGTGGGTGGAATCGAGAAGGCTGTTGCTGGGAAAACCGCGCACGAAAGCCTGATCGAAGATCTGGCAGTTGCAACCAAGGCTGACGCGTTGCTGCGAGAGGTGATCCTCGACGAGGGTCTCTCGTGGACGTTGCAGTACGGCCTGATCGGGAAACGAGAACGGCGTTTGCACTGGCTCTATGTGCTTGCTCTGCCTTTTTTCCTGATGCTGGTGGCGTGGTCGATCGTGAGATACGTCCTGTATATCACGATCAAGCGTCCGACGGACCCCATCCGTCGGAAGCTGGGGCCGGAGAGCAATCTCATGGCCTTCGACCAGGCGCATTGGCTCCTGGAAAGGACGCGCAACGGCGTCACTTCCTGGACGGCGCTGGCGGCCATTTATTCGTCTCTTCTCGTGTTGAAGGCTGAGAAGGGTTGCCGTAAGTGGGTCGCCTGGTTCTGGTTCACCCAGCCGGAAGCGCAGGCTGTGCGCAATCGAGTGCTGGAGGTGTTGGACAACACCTATCACCACCTGGTGAAGGCTTGGCTCAATGGGGAGAAAGATCTTTGGGTGTTGTCGTTGGCTTGTGGTTCTGCCCAAGCTACGATCGACGCGCTCTGGTTCTTTCTCCGGGACTATCCTGATGCCCGAACGTGTGTTCGGCTGGTGCTGGTCGACAAGAACGAAGAGAGTCTGGAACTTGCTCTGCAGGTCGCCGAAAGTCGTGGACTTAGCGGTCTGGTGGAGGTTTGTTGCGAGGACATCGCAACCTTTGCCGGCAGGGTTGAATTCCAGAACAAGTTCATCGTGGTCGAGAACAGCGGGTTCCTCGACTATCGTGGCGACAGCTCGTTCGTGAGAACCTGCAACAGCGGCTATCGCCTGATTCGACCTGGTGGGCTGTACATCGCCGCTCAGATCGGTCCGAGTCTTTGGGCGATGGTGACTCGTTGGATTACGGGATGGCCCGGTCTCATCCGACGAGATCAGCGTACTTTTCAACACCTCATGTATCAGACGGAATTCGCCAAGATGCCGATGCGATTCATCGTCGAATCGAACGGTATCTATCGTTTCGTCTTTTGTGAGGTAACTGCCTAAGCTCTTCGTGGGGCGTATCATACAGGCAGGGGGCTTCCAAAATATGCCCCAAGTCCTTCCAGGACAGGTGTGATATTGTAGGTGCGAAGACCTCCCCGGTCGACGCATTTCAAACCTCGCCGGTGTTTCTCCAACACCGCGTTTCTGTGGAAATAAAAAGAATTGTTTTTAGAGAAACTAAAAAATGCACATTAGTGCATTTTTTTGTTTTTTTATGGTATAATAATTAAGTAATAAAATATGAGTGACAGTTTGTTGTGGTACTTTCCTATTTCCGCTCTTATAAATGCTGTGACCAGCACTGTTTTGGGCATTTATGTTTTGTTTACTAGCGGTAAAAAGAGAGTCGTAAAATATTTTTTTGTTTTTTGTTCTGCAGTAGCAGCTTGGAGTTATTGTTATTTTTTTTGGCAGATAGCCAATGATGCGAGCAATGCCTTGTTCTGGAGCAGAGCGTTGATGTTTGGTGCTATATTTACATCGTTGTTTTATTTCCACTTAGTTTTAGTATATTTAGAGATTGATAAGCAAAAATTCTATAAAATACTCTTATTAGTGTTTTATTTTTTTTCTTTCTTATGGGCTCTAATTAATTTTACTCCTTATTTTATTACTGGAGTTGAGCCACGATTGTATTTTAAATACTGGCCGATACCTGGGAGTTTTTATTTTCCTTTTTTAGTTTCTTTTGTTATTCACTTCGTTTACGCGTCGGTTTTGCTTTTCAAAAAAAATAGGACAAGCACAGGGCTGCAAAAGATGCAGACATTATTATTAGGTGTCGGGATGTTGCTCGGGTTTTTAGGCGGTTCGACAAACTATCTGTTATGGTACAACATTCCTATAGCTCCGTGGGGTAACAGTTTGGTTGTGCTGTATGTTGTCCTAACTGCCTATGCAATAATGAAATATAAATTTTTGGATTTAAGAGTGGTTTCAGCAGAATTATTTACCGCTCTCTTCTCACTTATTCTTCTGCTAGATGTGTTTTTATCGAAAAGTCTAATTGAAGGAGTGTTTAGGGTAGTTGCTTTAGTGATAATGACGTTATTTGGTGTCGTGCTGATAAAATCCGTGAGGCAGGAGGTTAGGCGCCGTGAAGAAATTACCACACTTGCTCATTCGTTAGAGAAAGCCAACTTACGTCTTCAGGAATTAGATCGTCAAAAAACCGAGTTCCTTTCCATCGCATCTCATCAACTCCGCACCCCACTATCCATTTTAAAAGGATACATCGAGTTGATTAAAGACGGTGGTTACGGCAAGCCAACCAAAGGGATTGTGGAAACTTTGGGCAGCATGGATAGTAGTAATGAACATTTGATTAAATTAGTAGATGAGTTTTTAAATATTTCTCGTATTGAACAAGGTCGTACTAAATTTGTTTTTAAAGTGGACGATATTTTTGCTGTGGTCGAGGATGTAAAAAAAGAATTAGATTTGAGGGCAAAAGATAAAAATCTGGAGTTGGTTTCTAAAAAACACAAGGATCTGTCATTAGTCGAAATGGACGCCGAAAAGGTTCGTCACGTAATATTTAACTTTGTTGATAACGCGATTAAATATAGTGAAGAAGGAAAGATAATGATCAGCGCGGAGAATGAAGACAATGGTGTAACAGTACGAGTGCGTGACCAAGGTTTTGGTTTCGGTAAAGTTGATGAGGCAAACTTCTTTCAGAAATTTTATCGGGGAGAAAATGTCAAAGGTACCAATGTTACGGGTACGGGTTTGGGGTTGTATGTTTGTCGTAAGTTTATCGAAGCCCATGGTGGTAAAGTTTGGGCCCATAGTCCAGGATTAGGTAAGGGCGGGGAGTTTGGTTTTTGGTTGCCGCGCAAAGCAGTTGTGCCGGTTGTGAATACATAACCCTTTTCTCTTTTGTTAAAATATAGTATTATATAGTTGTAATTTAAAATATATTTAAAATTATGATTTTCCAAAAAACCGCCGCAAAAAATGCCTATAATGTCCAAGAAGAAGTAATAGCCGAAGAAATGTTGGACAATGGTCCGTCTAAAGATGATGTTGAAACTGTTGTCGGTCCATCAGTAAATGTGGAAGGTGATTTTGCTTCGGAAGGAAATATCGTTGTAAAGGGATCGGTCGCCGGTAGTGTCCACACTAGCCGTCATTTGTCAGTGGAGATTGGTGCTCGTATTATGGCAAATGTTCGAGCGGGCAGCGCTAGGATTTCGGGTGAAGTGAAGGGTAATGTGAAAGTAAAAGACACCTTGGAATTGACAGCGACCGCACGCGTTGTAGGAGATATTGAAGCTAAAGTTTTGATAGTGGAGGCTGGTGCACTTATTTTTGGAAAAATTTCCATGCCGGGTTTGGAAGCGACTGAAAGCAGAGGTAGAATTCGTGGTGGAAAACGAGGTGAGGAAACTGTTCCAACAGAAGCGGTTTAAATAACGGGAGGATAAGGAAACCTATGTACGTCTATTTGTATGACAACTTTTTGCGTCAGAAAAAGTTTGATACTGTTGTTCGGGCAATGGAGGTTCAGCTTACCGATTATGGTATTGCTGGTAAGATTTTGCGCCTAGCAAATTATACCGACGCTAAACAGATTGTGGATGATGAGATCAAGCGTGGCGCTAAAACTATTATAATTGTCGGCAACGATCATACTTTTGGTCATGTATTGTCACGAGCCGCCACCTGTGATTGTCTTTTTGGTTTTTTGCCGGTAGGTGAGGCCGACAATACCATTGCGGAAGTTTTGGGCATACCTGTTGGGGTGGAAGCTTGTAGTGTTCTGTCGCGTCGGCTTAAAGAAAAGCTGGACATTGGGTGGGTAAATAATCGATATTTTGTTTCTCAGTTGCATGTTTTACCGGCGAAGGTAAAAGTGATTTATGACGAGAAGTTTAGCGCTACCGCCAACGACAAAATGGAGTTGGTGGTCTGTAATTTGCAGCCGTTCTATTGGAAAAAAAATCAAGGTGATAAAGACCATCAGGTTGTTCATCCGCAAGATGGTAAGTTAGAGGCATTTCTGCGACCCTTGACAAAGAAACGCTGGTGGGGCTATAACTATGAGGAGCCAAGCATCTTCCCGTTTGAAGAAATGGAAATAATTGGCAGAGACCCTTTTACAATTGAGGCGGACGGCAAGGTTTCCAAGGAGACTAAGGTAAAAATTCGACTAGCACACGGCAAGATCAACATGATTGTTGGTCGGAATCGTAAGTTTTAATTAAATTTATGAAGCCGTCAGGGAGGGTAAAAATAAGATGGTCTAATAAATTTGCTTACGCCATTGGCTTGATAACCACTGACGGCAGTTTATCTAGTGATTGTCGCCATATTAGCTTTACATCCAAAGACGAAGAAATGGTTAAAAATTTTCTACAGGCACTTTCTTTGAAAAATCATATAGGCAGGAAAGGTAGCGGAAGTACGATTGGAAAGAAATATTTTGTTGTTCAACTTGGGGATGTAAAGTTTTATAATTTTTTGTGCAGTATTGGTCTAAAAGCAAATAAGACTAAGATATTAGACAAGATTAAGGTTCCTTCGAAATATTTCCTAGATTTTTTAAGGGGACACTTTGATGGAGATGGAAGTTTTTTTAGCTACTATGACAAAAGATGGAAATCCAGTTTGATGTTTTACTTAGCGTTTGTATCGGCTAGCAAAGAACATATAATGTGGTTGAGAAAAGAAATTGCAGAGCGGTTAGGAGTAAAAGGGCATATTACCATTAGTAGTGTCTATCAGCTGAAATATGCTAAAGCTGAGACCGTCAAAATAGTAAAAAGTTTATATAAGAAAAATTGCTTGTGTTTAAGTAGAAAGTATAATAAGATAATGTCAGTTTTAGGTAGTTTATAAGCGCGGGTGGCGAAACGGTAGACGCACCATCTTGAGGTGGTGGCGCCGAAAGGCATGGAGGTTCGACTCCTCTCCCGCGCACTTAACTAAATTTATGCGATATTTCATTGGAATTTGCTTGGTCTTAATCGGTGTGGCGCTGGTCATAAAATCCGAGTGGTTTTTGCAGAATTTTGGCACCAATGCTTGGGCGGAGGATAAATTGGGAACGAGCGGCGGCACCAGGTTGATGTACAAACTGCTGGGCATCATTTCAATTTTTTTAGGTTTTCTTGCTATCACCAATATGATACAGGGATTTTTACTTGGTACGGTGGGAAAACTATTAGTGCGTTAATCATATGACACATGTCGGCACAGCTTTAATTGATCCGCAGAAAATCTTCGCTCATATCGGTTTGAGCAAAGGAATGCGGGTGGCAGATTTTGGTTGTGGTCGTACGGGGCATTTTGTTTTTACCGCTGCTCGGGTAGTGGAAAATGTCGGGGTGGTATATGCGATTGACGTGATGAAGGATGTATTAGAAAATATTCGCAGTCGAGTACGAACAGAAGGTTTTGAAAATGTACAGATGGTCTGGTCGGATATTGAAATTGCCGACAAGACGCCGGTTCCCGCGGGGACGTTGGATGTATGTTTTTTTGTCAATGTATTATCACAATTAAAAAATCAGTCAGCAGCATTAACAGAAGCAGGGCGTTTGTTGAAAGCAGGAGGAAAAATTGTGATAGTTGATTGGCGCAAAAAAATTGGTCCGCTTGGTCCGGCGCTAGAGGCGATGTTGAGTCCGGAAAAAATAAAAAGTTTGGGAGAGAAGTGTGCCTTTGTTTGGAGTGGTTCAGAAGAAGCAGGTGATTATCATTTTTATTCAATTTTAAATAAAGTTTAATATATGCACATAAAGAATTTGTTAGATTGGTCATATTGGTTCTATCAACCATTTACCGCACGTGGGGGAGCGATGTGGTTTTTTGTAATTTTGTTTTTGGTACTAGTTTTGTTTGGTCTTACTGCCAAAATTGCGCGTTTGTATGGCCAGGATAAATGGTATAAAGAAATTTTTCGTCGTGCCGGCAATGCTGGAATTACTATGGGTTTACTTGGATTGCTGTGGTTGTTCTTTCGTCAGGAAAGGGTAGCTTTTTTTGCTTGGCGTTTTTGGTTGTTGTTATGGTTGGTTGGAGCGATAATTTGGGTGGTAAAAATAGTAATGTATTTGGTGAAACGAGTGCCGGCCATCAAAGAAGAGCAAGCGAAGCGTTCGGCAATGGATAAATATTTACCTGGTAAAAATTAAAAATAAATTATCCCGTCCGTCTAGGTCGGGATTTTTTTCTATGGGAGGGAATAAAAAAATGGGGCAGTGGGGCGAAGATCTGGCAGTGCGTTTTTTGGAAGCACGTGGTTTTTTGGTGGTGGAGAAAAATTATCACACACCCGTTGGTGAATTGGATTTAGTTGCGCGACGGGGTGAGGAATGGTATGGAATAGAGGTTAAAACACGCGATTGGGGAGTGCTAAATAACGACGAGGCGATAACCAGCGAAAAGAAACGGCGGCTATTTAAAACATTAAAACGCTATTGTTTTGAAAGGCGTATTGAGTCAGAGCTAGTTTTTTTGGCAGGGATTATTATTGGGGTAGATAAAATAAACAAAAAGGCAAAAATTCGTTGGGTTTTGATCTATTGACTAAAACCCTTTTTTTGTTTAAAATAGCGCCATATTTAAATTAAATTTTTAAACATATGGATCATCCTTCCAAAGAAAAAACTTTCGTTATCATCAAGCCTGATGGTGTGCAGCGTGGTTTAATCGGAGAGGTAATCAGTCGTTTTGAACGAGCAGGTTTGAAGTTGGTGGGTTTGAAAATGGTTGTGCCAACTGCGGAGCAGTGTTGGACACACTACAACAAAACAGACGAGTGGTTCACAAAAAAAGGTGAAAATACCGTGCGTGGACGCCAAGAGGCTGGGTTGCCAATCGAAAAACCAGCGATTGAATATGGGAGAGATATCGTTGCGGCATTGGTGAAATTTATGACTAGCGGTCCAGTGGTTGCGATGGTATGGTCAGGCAATCAAGCGGTCGCAGTTGTAACAAAGTTGGTCGGTGGTACTGAACCAGCGACTTCTGATATTGGAACAATTCGTGGCGATTTAACTTTGGATTCCTATGATTTGGCAACAGTTGATGGCCGAGCGGTAAGAAACCTGATTCATTGTTCAGACAAATCATCAGAAGCAGAAAGAGAGACTAGTATTTGGTTTAAACCGGAAGAAATATTAAAATATCGTTTGATTAATGAAGAGATTTTGTACGATGTTAATTTGGATGGAATTTTGGAGTAATAAAAAGTATAAAAAAATTCCCGATTGAGTCGGGAATTTTTTGTTTAAACTTTTTTGACCAATGTGCGGCGGCAGCTACTGCAGGTTTTAATTGCTAATCCTTCCACCTTAATTTGTTGTAAATTAGGGCTTTGTAAGCGTGGCACGCGTCTTTTGGAGTGACTAACGTGGTTGGCGCGAACGGATCCTTTGCCGCATAAAGCGCAAGTTCTACTCATATATTTGTCTTTAAATAGGTAATAGCGTATAATGTAGTAGAATTATATAGGTTTTTAATAAGATTGTCAATATGGATCCCTTATCTCTCGTCTTTTACTTCATTATCATCATCCCTTCGGCCATTATCCACGAATATGCCCATGGCTGGATGGCGGATCGGCTTGGCGACCCAACCGCTCGTTACGCCGGTCGTTTAACCATTGATCCCCGTGCACACATCGATATGTGGGGGACAATTTTGATGCCCCTGCTTTTGTTTGTTGCCACTGGTGGACGGTTTTTGTTTGCCTATGCTAAACCCGTGCCGTACAACCCCTACAATTTAAAAAATCAGAAATGGGGACCAGCTTTGGTGGGTTTCGCTGGACCAGCCGCCAATTTTTTATTAGCAGCAGCATTTGCGGTTTTGCTCCGGGCGATGCCAGTCAGCAACATTTCTCCGTTTTTAGGAATAATTGTTTACGCCAATATCTTGTTAATGGTATTTAACCTCTTACCATTTCCACCACTTGATGGATCAAAAATACTGTATGCAGTTTTACCAGATAACGCCTACAAGGTAAAAGCATTTTTGGATCGCTACGGATTTTTTATTTTACTATTTTTCATTTTCTTCCTTTTCGAATTCTTATCACCGGTAATCAACGGTTTGTTTTATTGGTTAGTCGGTTGATATGCTCCCGATTTTATCTGTTTCGGAATTTATTGAACAGATAAATGGTATTATTACCGGCGAATTTGTCGTTGAAGGCGAAGTTTCGCAATACAAAATATCCCAGGGCAAGTGGGTATTTTTTGATTTGAAAGATAACACGGCGGTGGTGAATTGTTTTGCTACGATTTATGGTTTGGGCACACCTTTGGTGGACGGGATGAAAATTCGTGTGTTGGGTTATCCAAAAGTTTATGAAAAAAGCGGGCGATTTAGTTTGGTGGTGCAAAAAGTGGAACTGGTTGGTGAAGGCAGTTTGAAAAAAGCATATTTGTTGTTAAAAGAAAAATTAACTAAAGAAGGTTTGTTTGCGGTTGAGCGCAAACGCGTATTGCCAGAGTACCCAGAAAAGATCGGTGTGATTGCCTCACGTGACAGTGCGGCTTGGGGTGACTTTTGGCGGATATTAAGTAATCGTTGGAGTGGGGTAGAAGTACAGCTGTACCACACGGCGGTTCAAGGAATGCAGGCGGTGGATGAGATTGTTCAGGCCTTTGAATATTTTAATAACCTAAAAGAGCCAGTCGATGTGTTGGTGGTTATCCGCGGAGGAGGGTCGTTGGAGGATTTGGTGGCATTTAATGACGAAAGAGTCGTGCGGGCGGTGTATGGTAGTCGTAGCCCCGTAATTTCGGGTGTAGGACACGAGCGGGATGAGTCATTGACCGATTTGGCCGCGGACGTGCGAGCGTCGACGCCGTCGAATGCGGCAGAGATTGTGGTGCCAGACAAGCAAGAGTTTTTGAATGGTTTGGATTTGGCACTGGAACATTCCCAAGAAAAATTATTCCATCAGATTACCCAGAAAAAAAGGTTGGTGGAACAAAGTGGTTTTGTGATTGCCAATGCGTTGGAACGACCGCTAATGGTGGGGAGGAATATTTTAAACCAATTTGAACAATTGGGAGATTTTTTAACTAGACAAATATCGGAGCGTAAAAATTATCTGTTATCAGCCGAAAGGTTGTTTAAAAATGTAGATCCAAGGCGAGTGCTGAAGCGGGGTTTCAGTATTACCCATGACTCTAAGGGGCAGATTTTACGCCGGGCGGATGCTGTTGGTGTGGGGGAGAGAATCGTGGTAGAATTGGGTAGCGGGAAGATAAAAGGCGAAGTAATTTAATTTGTTTTTAATATTTATATGCCAGATAAAAAATTTAATTTTTCCAAATCATACGAGGATCTACAAAAAATTGTGGAGTGGTTTGAGCACGACGAAGTTGACCTGGAAGAGGGGATTAAAAAATTTGAAGATGGGTTGGAGATTGTAAAAGAGCTCAAAGAGTATTTGGGTAAGATGGAGAATAAAATAAAAGATCTTAAAAAATCTATTTAGTTTCGGATTTATGGGTTTGATAATTTTTTCGCTTTTTTCGTCCGCGAGGACGAAAGGATGCGTCGTGGCGCATAACCCGCTCAAAAAATATCAAACCCATAAATCCTTTTAATTCTTAACTTTATGTATATGCGTTTACTTTTACGGTGGTTAATTAGTGCTTTGACTTTGATGTTAGTAGCTTACTATGTTCCTGGAATCGCCGTGATTACTTTTTATTCAGCGCTAATTGCGGCTTTGATATTAGGGTTGGTTAATGCGATCATCAGGCCGTTGGTAGTAATTTTGACCTTGCCAGTAAATATTTTGACCTTAGGTTTGTTTACTTTGGTAATCAACGCTTTGATGTTTTGGTTGGCTTCCAGTGTAGTTAAAGGTTTTTACGTCTCCGGTTTTATGGCTGCTTTCTGGGGTGCGCTGATTATGTGGTTAGTTAGTTGGGTGGTTAATGGGTTGTTGAAAAAGTAGATATGACAAAAAAACAGATTGTGGTTATTTCTCTTGGCGGTTCGATTATTGCACCACCTGAAGGCGTGGATGTAAAATTTTTGCAGGATTTTAAAAGAATGATTGTGGGTTTAACCAGTGTTGGTTTTCGTTTTATTATCGTCTGTGGTGGTGGCAGTACCGCTCGACGTTATCAGGCGGCAGCTAAAGCAGTAGGGGAGCTTAATCCGGAAGATGTTGATTGGATTGGCATTCACGCTACACGTTTGAATGGTCATTTACTGCGTTCGATTTTCCGCAAGTTGGCTTATCCGATAATGATCAAAGATTTGAGTAAGAAATTTAGGTGGAACACACCAGTGCTAGTGGGGGCCGGTTGGAAACCAGGTTGGTCTACTGATTACGTCGCCGTAAAGCTGGTGGAGATGTTCGGGGCAGATCAGTTGATAAATTTGTCTAATATCAGCTATGTTTATGATCGTGACCCTAAAGAAAAAGGGGCAAAAAGAATTGAGAGCATGACTTGGGCAGAATTACAGAAAATTGTTGGTACGAAATGGGAACCAGGTGCCAACACGCCGTTTGACCCAGTTGCCACCAAGACCGCAAAAAAATTAGGGCTGAAACTGGCCTTTGTAAAAGGTGCAGAATTGGAAGAAGTAAAAAAGGCTATTGTGGGTGAAAAGTTTGCGGGGACGGTGGTGGTTTAAACACTTGTTTTACCCCTTTATTCTTTTAGCTTAATTTAGTACAATATATAGGTGAAAATAAGTTTTAAAATATATGCTTAGGAAGTTTATTGGATTAAAGAAACATCACCAACTGGGCTTTGGTTTAATTATCATGTCCGGAACAATCTGTTTGTGGCGAGGCATCTGGGGCTTGCTTGATATGTATCTGTTACCCAATATGCCAGCGGCCAGTTTTAGTATGTCGTTTTTTATTGGTGTTTTGGTAATTGTGGTTACACATTATACGATCGATAAAATAGTTTAGTTTTCTATGTTACTTGATGATTTGTATAAAATCGCTTCAAATATGCCACAACCATTTAATCAAAAAGATGTCGACGACTTGCTCGCTATTTTAAGCGACCCGACAAAAAAATTAGAGTTATTACGGGGAATTAAAACAGACTTGGATAGTTTTTTGGTGAAAGAAAAAATTTCTAACAAAAAAATGGAATTAGATGAAAAAGATCAGGGATTGATTGCTATGTTGAGAAAAAAGATTTTTAAATTTTAAATGTATGATTGGTAAAAAATGGGGGAGGGAAACAAATTCGAAAGAAAATCTGTTTGATGCTGAGCCGGTTGGTGCTGAAATTGTTGGTCCAGATAATGCGACCGAGAGAATGGCTGATGCCAAAGAAATTACCGCCGCTGCCGCAAAGAAAGTGTTGGACACGCTCAATCAAGTACAAGATAGGAAAAAGTTTTTTGTTGAACCTTCAAAAAATGGTTTAGCTAAATCAAAAACCTTACTTCTTGCGCTAATGTTAGCTGCCAATTTAGGTATAGGCAGAGAGGCCTCTAATTCTACCGAAATAGAAACTCCAGCTGTCGCAAGTATTGATACGCCAAAAACAGAAACACATACTATAAATCTAGAGTCATTATTAGATGAAGTGGTGGGGCAAGAGTGGTCACCAGACTATAAGCCGGGGAAATTTAATGAGGAAAAAACACAAAAATTAATTGAGGAAATAAATAAAATAGTTGATGAAGCAAGGGCGTCTGGGGATACCAATATTAATGTAAAATTTTCCGCTGAGGGCGGGGCTACACCAGAAGGGAATCCTGCTAAGAACAAAGTGCTTGCTGAAGGAAGGGCAAAAAAAGGTTTAAATACTGTTGTCGAGCAAGCGGCGAAAGATTTACATGCGGATTCTGTTGATGTGGGTGAAGCGAAAGCGATGAAGTCGGTAAAGTTTACTGATAAAGATGGGCATGACCGAGAAGGATCATTGTCTGACTTTGATGATTATTACCGAGAATTGTCTGGTGCGCAAAACAAAGACCAGTGGAAAAAGTGGATAGGAATGTTTAATAGAAATAAAACCAAAGGGATATCACCGAAGGCGCTTGACGCTCTAAAAGAGTGGAGCAAACAACGAAAAGTTGTAATTAAAGTGCAGATAGAATCACAGCATAATGTTGTCGTACCTGAGAACGGTGAGAGTGTGCCAGGTTTTTCACATAAACATACTGGCCAAAATGAAAAAATTAAAAAACTTTCACAACCTGACGCTGATATCCTAAAACCCATTCCAGATCAAATTAGAATACAAACTTCAGGTGAACCACTCACTGGTGGTAAAGCAAAAAGAAAAAAATCAAAAGTTTCCCTGCCTCCCACAGGCGGTGGAACAACCGGCCGTCCGCCAATTGATATTACCCCTCCACCACCTCCTCCAGTAGATCCGTCAAGAATGAGAGCCGAGAGAAGAAAAGCAGTCAAGGATCTTTTTAAACCGGGAACCATTGGGACTGCCCCGCCTACAAAAGCTCTCGGTAGTAGCGGTCGATTCCGTGGTCCTGCTGGGGTTACTCGTAGATGAGGTAAGGTTCTGTTTTTAGGCATATAATTTATTGTTTTATTTCCCCCTTGACACTTCAAGGGGGTTTTGATATAGTGTCACTAACCCATAGACAGCAGGTGGCCAGTTGGCCTTAATTACCTGCCGAGGTGCAAAATTCTTTTAGGTCGATTTGCGCTATTCTGGTCTGTGGTAAACACAGATTTTTTGTTTA
>CAZHYJ010000003.1:35116-120741 GCA_964536725.1 uncultured Gammaproteobacteria bacterium
CTTTTAGGTCGATTTGCGCTATTCTGGTCTGTGGTAAACACAGATTTTTTGTTTAAATATGCCAAAATCTAGAAAACAAAAAGAAGTCGGTATCGATGCATTGGTCGCGGGATTGAAAAATGCCAAAGCCACTGTTTTTGCTAATTTCCAAGGTCTCAAAGTTTCTGAGTCTGAAGAATTACGCAAAACTTGTCGTGCCGAACAAGTAACCGTATTAGCTACCAAGAAAACCCTCTTACGTCGCGCTTTGGAAGATTCCGGTATCACTGGGATTGATCCTAAGGCATTTGCCGGCAGTGTGGCGGTTTTCATGGGCAACGATGAAGTGACAGCAGCTAAAGTGGTAAACACTTTTGCCAAAACTCACGAAATTGTTTCCTTGTTTGGTGGTATCTTAGAAGGTAAGTACATGGAAGCTAACCAAGTTAAAGCGTTAGCCGTATTACCAAGCAAACAACAATTACTTGGCCAATTGGTCGGTACTTTGAATGCTCCGGTATCCGGTTTCGTAAACGTCTTAGCTGGCAATTTGCGTGGCTTAGTTTCTGTTCTTAATAACATTAAAGAAGCGAAAGCTTAATAATTTTAAATATATGTCTGAAGAAACAAAAGTAATTGAGGTGCCAGAGAAATTCAAAGCCCTCGTAGAACAAATTGAGAAAATGTCCGTTTTGGACCTTTCTGAATTAGTTAAAGTATTGGAAGAAAAATTCGGTGTTTCCGCTGCTGCTCCAGCCATGATGATGGCTGCTGCTCCAGCTGCTGCCGGTGCAGCCGCAGAAGAGAAGACTGAATTCAACGTTGAGTTAGCTGACTTCGGTGCTAACAAGATCAATGTTATCAAAGTAGTAAAAGATATTACTGGTTTGGGCTTGGCTGATGCCAAGGCATTGGTAGATGCTGCTCCAAAAATGGTTAAAGAGAATGTAAAGAAAGAAGAAGCAGAAGAAATGAAGAAGAAGATCGAAGAAGCTGGTGGTAAAGTTAATTTGAAATAATAGCCAAACTTCTTAAAACAAAAATCCCGTTCGCTTAGGCAAACGGGATTTTTTAATATTTTAATTTAGGGTAATAGTAGTGAGTAGACTTTGTTGGCGTCCAAAATGTAAGCCTGTTTACTTTCATCGTCAGTGGCAAAGCTGACTGGGGTTTGCCAGGTAGTAGCGGTGACCTGTGTTTGTAGCTGCCCTGTCTTGTTCAGGATAATTAGGCGTTTGCCGACTGTGTCAAGGGTATAAATGTTTTCAACATCGTTATATGTCCAGATTTCTGCTCCACCATTTAGAATTGGGTCTAGACCAGAGATGGTGAATGTTTGGAGTTCGCCTTTAGTGAATTTGCTTATCTGTCCGTTCTGATGAGTAATGTATATATCGCCATCGATAGCTAAATCAACACCATCTTTAATGTTATTTGTATTGTCTTTTATCCACTCGGTTCCCAAATTGAATCCGTCACGGTTGTTTTCGTGTTTGTAGATTTGTCCGTTCTGGGTGTCTAAGGTGTAGAGTCGACGATTGTAGATTACCATACTTTGGATCGTCACAGCCTTTTGTGGGAAGGTGACAGTTATTTTTTTGATGGTGTTATCATCGGGATTAAACCGCCAGAAGGAGTTATCTTGGGTTAGCACTAGAGCATAATCGTTTTCCTTGGGGGCTGATAAGGCCTGTAGTTTGCCGCCAAGTTTGAGTACGGATTTTTCTTTAGTTGTTAGATTGTATATGAGCACTTCACCGTTGTCAGGAGAAAGGGCAATTATCTTGTTTTTTATCTTAATAATTTTATCCAATTTATTTTGATAATCGCTCCAGTCAATTAAAACTTCTGAATTCACAATACTAACTTTTCTAATTTTTATGAGCAGATTTTCTAGTTGGTTGTTTAGTTCATCACAAACAGTTTTTTTGTTTTTACAGTTTAAATTGGCCAGGTAAGCCTTAGCTGTTTGTAGTTCAGTTAAGGCGCTAGATTCATTTTTATAGATAAGCGCACTTTCAGCCGCATCTTTAGCGGAGGTTATTAATTGAACTGTGTCAGTGAATTGTTTTTCAGCGGCGGCGTTGGCTTTGTTGGAGCGTATTAAGTAGATACTGAGGATAAAGACGGCTACCAAGATAATGGTGGTGGCTAGTAGTATTTTAGTGATCAGAGGTAGTTGTAAGAGGTTTGTTCTTATTATGGTGATTTGTCGGTGCCAGTTTTCCAGAATATTCGCACGGCGGTTTTTGACGTTGGTTATTACGAAAAACAACAATGCGAAGAAACGCAAACAGGCATAAACGATATTTATTAACAGTGCCAATACCCACCAAGTTCCCAAAGCGATTTTTTTGAGGATATTTAGTATTACCATTAAAACGGTTTTAGTAGTCTCTACCCAGTCAGTTTTTGGTCGGTTGTTTAATAATGCTGGGTTAGGTCGGTGTTGGCGCGCGTGCCCAGAGCTTATTTCGGCCTTGGCTGAAGGAACCTCCTCTTCTTTTAAATGAATCGTTTCAGGATATTCCTCTTTGTCTTTGTTCTTGTTTATTAAGTTTTTGAAATGATTACCTAAATTTGGGATAAAGGACGAAGAAAGGGTGGAAGTGGTATTTTGTTCAGTAGCAAAAAGACTGTGAAGCGATTTCTCCGAGCTGCCCTTAACAACAGGGCTGGCTTTTTTAACAGGTATTTCGTTTAGGTCTTGTTGTAAATGTATAATTAGCCCACCAAAAGAAAGTTTGCTTTTTAATTCGGATAATACCCGTTCCAGGTGTTCGGCGCTTTGTCTGACTGGCCGAGTAGAGATTATCTTTTCTAAGCGGTCAGGGTTGAAGTAATCAAGTACGTGTGGAGTAGCTACAAAAAGGAAATCGTTGGGACTAATTTTGCCCTGGACGATTTGACGGAAAAGTTGGTTGGAGTCAGTGCCTTCGTCGGTGTTTTCCACTAGGTTCATTTTTTGGTATGCGCCAGTTTTGTTGCGGTAGAACAAAAACATTATCGGTTCACCGTGACAAGAGAAAAATACTTCTTCTTTTTTGAGTACACCAACTGCGCAATGCAGATCGAGATTTTTGCCGCTCAAAACGTAGTTTTCATGGTTAATTTTTTTTAATACTTCCTCGAGGGAATTGACGCCCTCTTCCTCAGGAATTTCGTAGTAACGGTTTTCGATCTCGTCGATCAGAGTTTGAAGAGCGACAATGTCGCGATCCTCGCTTTGGTTGATTTCACAAACCGCAAAAAAGTAGCCCTTCTTTTTTTCTTCGGGGGTAGATGGTTCGGCAATATGAAGAAGAGCATGTGAGGTTTTGTGGTCACCGCCTTCAATAAAAAATTCTTGTAATTGCAGGGTGTTCATAGAGGCCTACAGGAATTGATTTCTTTGACTTTTATGGTTAATGATAGTATATTATATTTAATCGAAAAAGTCCATTAAAACAGTGTTTATAATTACCTTATCCATTCTCGCTTATTTATGCTTGAACACCTTTTTGGTTCATCAACCAGAGTAAAATTATTGCAGCTATTCTTCCATGCGCCACACCGCGCCTTCTTTATGCGCGAACTGGCACGTTCAACCGAGATCCAACTAAACGCCATTCGGCGTGAGTTAACCAACTTGGAGAAGTTAAAAATCATCATTCCGGCCAAAGCGGGGGAGTCAGCCGAGGAAGAGGTCGGCACGGAACGTTCCAAATATTTCAAACTCAATCCCAATTTTTTTCTATCAGAAGAATTGCGAGCGTTGTTGGTAAAATCTAAGATTTTGGAAGAACAGAACTTTATTGACGACATCTTAAAAAAGGCTGGCAATATCAAGTTATTTCTTCTCTCAGGCAGTTTCGTGGGGGACGATGAGGCATTGACGGACATGTTAATCGTTGGCGATGTTAAAGCTAATATTTTAGCGAAACAGATTCGTGATTTGGAAAAATTTCTAGGCCGACAGTTGCGGTATACTATTATGGAAGAGAAAGAATTTTTGGATCGACGAGAAATTGGCGATAAGTTTTTGTATAGCATTTTTGAATCGAAAAACACAATCATCGCCGACTTGTTTCATTTTGTTTAAAATATGTATTTATTTTTAGACAATTCGGATGCGGAGAATATTGTTTTGGGATTGTGGTTGAACAACGATTTGGTTCAACGTAGTTATCCCGCCGGAGAGAAAAATTTGGTGGTGGCGATTGATAAATTTTTACAAGAAGAAAAGTGTGTTTTGAAAGATGTGAAGGGTATTGCGGTAGTAGTTGGCAAAGGAAGTTTTACTTCCACGCGGATTGCCGTGACGGTGGCCAATACCTTGTCTTACGCTTTGGGAGTGCCAGTTGTAGCCACCAGTTCGATTGACGAACCAGATTTAATCACCAAGATTAAAAACGCCAAGAAAGATGTCTTGGTAAGTGCTGTTTACAGCGGCGAACCAAACATTGGGAAAAAACGTAGTTAATATATGTCATCAGATTATCGTCGTTATCGTTTTTATGAAATGTTGCCTGGTATTAGTATTTGGGGTACTTTGTTGGTGGCCTTAATTTTAGCTTTCTTCAAACCGATTTGGATGATTTATGGAATCATTGTCTTTGATGTTTATTGGATGATTAGAGTGATATATTTTTCTTTTTATCTAATACTTTCTTGGCGCCGCTTTCGTAGGGCGTTAAAAATTAGTTGGTTAGACAGATTGAAGAAAGATTGTGATGGTAAATGGGAAGACAAAAAGAATGTAGTGTTTTTGCCCATGTATAATGAAAGCTTTGCGGTAGTAGAAGAAACTTTGACGGCTTTGGCAAAGTCTACTTACCCATTAAAAAAGCTTTATGTTGTTATCGCTGGTGAAGCGCGCAAACAGCACCATTGGGAGGAAATCCAGAAAAAAACACAAGAAAAATTCCCAGATGTTTTTGCTGATTTGATTTTTTACACTCATCCCGAAGGGTTAGCCGGAGAGATTCCAGGCAAGGGTTCAAATATCAACTACGCGGAAAAGGAATTCAGAAAATATGCGGATGCTAGGGGGTGGAATTACGGCGATATTATTGTGTCGATATTTGATGTTGATACTGTTGTGCATCCTGAATATTTTTCCCATTTGACCTGTTTGTATTGTTTGCACCCTGATCCAACCCGTAGTTCGTTCCAACCAGTAACACTATACAACAACAACCTGTGGGACTCGCCGGCGATTTTGCGTATCATGGCGTTTGGTACTACTTTTTGGATGATGTTTAGTTTGGCACGTTTGGATAATTTGGTAACTTTTTCTTCGCACAGCATGAGTTTTCAGGCGATTGTGGATTGTGGTGGGCACGCGAAGGATATTGTCAGTGAAGATTCGCACATTTTTTTTCAGTGTTGGTTAAAAAATAGTGGAAACTACGAAGTGACGCCATTGTATATTCCAGTTTCAATGGACACTGTGCGTGACGAAAATATTTGGAAGAGTTTGAAAAATTTGTATTTGCAACAACGCCGTTGGGCGTGGGGTTCAGAAAATATCCCTTTTTTACTTTGGGAGTTTAAAAAACACCAAGAAATATCTTGGGTCAAAAAATTTGCTTTACTTTTTCATGAGTGGGAGGGAAAGTGGAGTTGGGGTGTGGTGGCGATTTTGTTAACCATCTTAGGAAGAATTCCATTATGGGTAGCGAGTGAAGAGGTTAGACAAAGTGCATTGTTCTTTAACACCCCGTATGTCTTAGAGAACCTAATGAGTTTGGCAATGCTCGGAATGTTTGTTTCTGCCATCCTCAGTATGTTGCTTTTACCACCACGACCACAGGCCCATCGGTTTTACAAATATCTGTTCATGTTAGTGCAGTGGGCGCTGTTGCCAGTTTCGCTGATTTTATTCTCAGCCATACCTTGTCTGGATGCGATTACACATTTAATGTTTGGAAAATATTTAGGTTTTAACGTCTCCGCTAAAAAACGTACAACTTCATAATCATATGCGATTTAAATTAATAATCTTTCTGGTAATTTTCTTAGGACTAGGAGCGGCGGTATTTTTTGGGGTACGTTACTGGCAATCAGGTAGTTGGCGTCAAACTGTTTTTGAAACGGTAGGTGGCCGTTTAGTTAAAGATCAAAATCAATTAAATCTTTTTCAGCAGATGCTAGGTTTTGAAAAACCCCAGACTTACTTGGTTTTGTTTTTAAACAACACCGAGATTCGTCCGGGTGGTGGATTCATCGGTACTTACGCAGTAGTGAAGATGGACAAAGGCAGTCCACAATTGTTAAAAACCGAAGGAACGGAGGTTTTGGACTACAGTATGCCAAATGATGTTTTGCCTTTACCACCCAAACCACTTGGGGATCAAGTGTTGGTGGACAAATGGTATTTCCGTGATAGTAATTGGTCGCCTGATTTTCGTCTGTCAGCGGAAAAATCTTTGGAGTTGTATCGTTTAGAAAAAGGGTTGGAGGCGGACAACATTAATACCGTGGTGGCGTTTACGCCGACTTTGATTGAGAAGATGTTAAAAATTGTTGGACCGATCACTGTGCGTGGAGAAGAATTTACCGCGGAGAACTTTTTGGCGAAAACGCAGTATGAGGTGGAATATGCCTATGGTGCCAAGGGTGTGCCCAAAGCAGAGCGTAAAGGCATTTTGGGTGATATGGCCAAAGTGTTACTTGGTAAACTGCCGGGACAAATTTTTTCCAATTGGAAAACATATTATGATCTCTGGCAAGAAATGGTGGAGGAAAAGCAGATTATGTTTTACGCTGTCGACCCAAACATGCAAACAGTTTTCAAAACACAAAACTGGTCCGGGGAGATGTTGAACACCGATGGTGATTACATGTTGTGGGCGGATGCGAATCTGGGGGCGATGAAAACCGACTTGGCGATTACGCGTAATTTGTCCTACGAAATTCAGCCGACTTCTTCCGGTAAGTTTTTGGCGACGGTGTCGATGACTTACAAACACAGCGGGTCGTTTGATTGGCGTACTACTCGTTATCGCAGTTATGCACGGGTATATGTTCCAGTAGGAAGTAAACTAGTTAGTAGTGTTGGATCAATGGAAAAAGACAAAAGCACCGTTCCAGGTAAAATTGACAGTGGGATAGAAAACAATCGCCAATGGTTTGGTGGTTTCATTTCGCTGGAACCAGGACAGACGAAAAAATTGTCATTCACCTACTTGCTGCCAGAAAAAATTCAAACACAGATCGGTGCCGGACAATATATATTGTTTGTGCAAAAACAGTTGGGGATATTAAGTACCGATATGAATTTGAAATTAAATTTTGGCAAACCATTGGTAGCGGCTGCGCCTGGGGAGGATAAAAGTAAATATGGAGATAGCTTGTATGAGTTAAATACTGCTCTCAGCTCTGACCGGGAGTTTATTGTTAAATTTTGATTATTGTAGTATGTTTATCAAGAAAATTGGAATTGATTTGGGTACAACTAATGTTCTAGTTTACGTTCCGAAAAAGGGTGTGATTTTGAACGAACCATCAGTGGTGGCGGTGTCGAAAGCGGACAGTAAGGTTTTGGCTGTTGGCTTAGAAGCTAAAGACATGATTGGTCGTACACCTGATACCATTCTTGCCGAACGACCACTGAAGGACGGGGTAATCGCGAACTATCATGCCACCGAAGCAATGTTGCGGTATTTTATCAACAAAGCTTTGGGCGGTGTGCGTTTGTTTCGTCCCGAGGTGATGGTGGCAGTGCCAGCGGGAATTACTTCTACTGAACGACGGGCGGTAATTGATGCTACTTTGGCAGCAGGCGCACGTGCGGCTTACATTATCAAAGCTCCAGTGGTAGCGGCGATTGGTGCTGACATCCCGATTGGTGCCGCTTCCGGGCATATGATTATTGATATTGGTGGTGGTACTGCGGAGATTGCCGTGATCTCTTTAGGTGGCATTGTTTCTTGGGGTTCGGCGCGTATTGGTGGGAACAAGTTTGATTCGGCGATTACTGAATATATACGCCATAAATATAACCTGGCGGTGGGTGAGCGGACAGCGGAAGAAGTGAAAGTAAAAGTTGGTTCGGCGTTGTTTATGGAAAAACCGTTGACCACACAAATTAAAGGACGGGATATGGTAACGGGGTTACCGCGAATTATCACGGTTAATTCTGATGATACGACCGAAGCGCTGCAGCACGATTTGGAAATGTTAATTGATGCGATCAAAGATGTTTTGCATCGCACACCGCCGGAACTTTCGGCTGATGTGATGGACAAGGGTATTATCCTTTCGGGTGGGTCAGCATTACTACGAAATTTAGACGAGCTGATTAGTCAATCAACCGGTGTGCCGACCTATGTCGCAGAAGATCCGCTTTTGTGCGTGGCCAAAGGTACGGGGATTGCACTTGATAATTTGGAAAGTTACAAGCGTAGTATTTTGGCGACTAAGTAGTTTATGCCCAAATTTAATAAATTATTAATTCTAGATTTGGACGAAACCCTGGTCTTTGCTACTGAGAATAAAATAGATCGTGAGCCGGATTTTAAGGTATTAGATTATCATATTTATAAACGGCCTGGTTTGGATGTTTTTTTGGACACTTGTTTTGAGTGGTTTGATGTTGGGGTTTGGACCTCTTCTGGCGAATTATATGCGCAGGATGTTATAAAACAAATTTTTAAAGATGTGAGTAAATTAAAAGTTGTTTTAACAAGCGGTCATTGTATTAGAAAATTTAACCATGATGTTGGTTGTCATTATACCGTAAAAGATTTAAAGAAAATTGTTAGTAAAACTGGATATCCCATAGAACAGATTTTAATGGTAGACGACTCGAAAGAAAAAGTTGAAAGAAATTATGGAAATGCAATTATTGTGGGTGAATTTAATGGTCAATTGGATGACGATGAATTACCGGAACTATTAAAATATTTAGAATCAATTGGTGTGGTAGAAAATATCAGGACAGTAGATAAGCGGGGGTGGAGGAGAAAACTTACAACAGTCTAACGGCCCATATTTTTGCAAAGTTATTATGAACTTACCAAACGAGGTATTGGAAATATTAAAAGGAAAATCCGTGGAAGATGTTGCTGTTAGTGTTTTGTATAAAAATTATCGCGGAGAGGAAGGTACTCGAAAAATTATTCCACTACAAATATATTTTGGTTCAACAGAATTTCATCCGACTGATCAATGGCTTTTAAAAGTTTGGGATTGTGACAAGAATGATTATCGGGTATATGCGTTTAAGGATATAAAACAAATTTTGGAATAGGTTGTTATTTGTTATGGTTATATATAAAAAAATACAAAAAAAGTATTACGATAAAGAGTGGGCTTCTCTAATTTTGTCTGACAAGCCAGGGCCAACGGGGTGGAGGACTAATATACCTGCTCCAGATTTTTCTAAGTTTGTCAGATATTTGAAAAAAAACAAGAAAAAACAGCGTATTTTAGATTTGGGCTGTGGCGGTGGTCGGCATTCAATAATGTTAGCTAAAAATGGTTTCGAAGTGTTTGGCGTTGATTTTTCCAAGCATGCAATAATAATAGCAAAACGCAGATCAAAAGAAGAAAAAACTTCAAACAATACCCACTTTACCACTGGTGATGTGCTAAAACTAAAATATGGCAAAGATTTTTTTGATGTCATAAACGACGATGGTTGTCTGCACCATATAGCCAAAAAAGATTGGTCAAAGTACTTAAAAAGCGTGGACAGAGTGCTTAAACCAGGTGGGATTCTTAGAATCAAAGTTTTTAGTATTAATTGCAACTATTATAAAGACAATCTTCCCCCTAAAAGTAAAAGCCACTGGGTTTTAACAAAGGGAGCGGATTACACCTATTTTTTTGATGAGCAAGAATTAAAGAAAATATTTGGTAAATATAAAATTATAAAATTTGAGGAAAAATTTCATTCAGAAACAAAAGAAAAGAAATTCTTTTTTGTTGTATTCAGAAAAGAGGGTGCTGTTGTCAATGAATAGTGTCCCTTTAATTTCTAAGCATATGTTAATTGGCATCGACGCCAGCCACACAGTGAAAGAACAACGAACGGGTGTAGAGGAAGTATGTTGGCAAATTATTGAAAATTTAAAAAAAGAAATTCCGTCGGATGTGCGGGTAGTTTTGTATAGTCATAAAATGCCGACGGATAAATTAGCGATGTTGCCGGCTGATTGGGAATGGAAAATAATTCCCTGGCCATTGAAAAAATTGTGGACACAGGGGGCGCTTGCGTTTGAGTTGATTAAAAATCCGCCGGATACATTTTTTTCTCCGGGACAGATCTTGCCATGGTACGTTCCGAAAAAGACCGTAGTGTTTTTGCACGATAGTGCTTTTTTGTTTTTTAAGTCGGCCTACAACTTTTGGGGGCGACAATATTTGCGGTTGATGAACTGGTGGATTGTTAAACGTGCGAGTCTGATTATCACCTCAACGGAATTTAATCGTTTGGAATTGGTACGACATTACGGTTTGGCTGTTGGTAAGAAAGTACAGGTTGTGCCGTTGGCATATGACAAAGAAAAATACAATGAAAGCGTTGTTCCACTGTCTAAGGAAGAGTTGTTGGATATGTTTGATGTCAGCAAACCATTTGCGCTCTTTGTTGGACGCTTGGAGGAAAAGAAAAATGTTAAACGTTTGGTTGCCGCCTTTAGCGAAGCGCGGGCAAAAAATGATTTTCAATTGGTTCTGAGTGGTCGGCCAGGGGTGGGTTTTGCGAAGATTAACAAAGAGATAGAATCCAGTCCATTTAAAAAAGACATTATACAACCGGGTTGGGTAGAGGCAGGGGATTTGTTGCGCTTACTTCGATCGGCCACTGTTTTGACCTTCCCATCTTCCTATGAGGGCTTTGGCCTGCCAGTTTTGGAGGCTTTTGCCGTTGGTACCCCGGTGCTAGCGAGCGATATCCCCGCACTACGTGAGGTGGGTGGGGATGCTATCTTTTTTGTTGATCACAACAATATTACTTCAATTAGCTTGGGTTTAGCGCACTTTTTCCTTAACCCAGAAGATCGGGCCGAAATGATTGATAAAGGAAAAGAGCGCGTTTCAGCTTTTTCTTGGGAAAAAACCGCGGCAGAGATTGCCAAAGTGCTTCTATTTTGATATATTAATACTGGCTAATGGTGGCCTAATTTAAGTATATTTTTGTGTTTATAGGCAATTCGCAAGTTAATAATTTCTTTGAGGGTGCGGTTGCGAATGGTAGCCTTGCCCAGGTTTATTGTCTCACTGGGATAGACCATGTAGGTAAACACACCATGGCTGTGAAGTTGGCGAGTAAACTGTTGGGAGTTGAGCCAGAAAAAGTTTCTGGGCATCCTGACTATTATTATGTCAATCGCGGAGTGGACGAAAAGACGGGCAAAGAAAGAAAGGAAATTTCGGTTGGCCAGATTCGTCTGTTGCGTGCTTTTTTACAAAATCAATCCTGGCAAGGCGGTTGGCGCATAGTGGTGATTGATGAGGCGGAATTTTTAAACGAAGAATCGGGCAATGCTCTTTTGAAAAATTTGGAAGAACCAGGAGAAAAGACTTTATTTTTTTTACTGACCAAAAATGACGATCTGTTGTTAGCGACGATTCGCTCTCGTTCTGAGATGTGGTCTTTGAATCCAGTGAGTGATGGGGAGATAGAAAAGGGTTTGATTGATTTGGGGTGTGACGAAGATCGAGCAAAAAGAATTACATATTTGTCCTCGGGACGTCCGGGGAGAGCGATAGAATTTTACCAGGAGGAAGAAAAACTGCAGGAGTGGGAAGAAGAAACACAGCGCTGGCGTGGTCTATGGAAGAAGCCGCTGTATGAGAGGTTGAAAATATTAGAGAGTATAATCGGAGAAAAAGATGAAACCGAGCGCAAAGAAACACGTTTACAAAAAGTATTAAATATTTGGACGGAAGAAGGACGAAGGATGTTGCGCGAACAAGTCAGTACGGTTAATGATAAAAAAGAATTAGCAATTTTGATCAAGGTGATTGACTCACTGAGCGAAGCGCAAGTGATGCTAGAGCAGAACATCAATCCGAAGATGGTAATGGAAAAAATAATGTTACAATTTTAAAAATTAATAACTAAATTTCGTTTTTCTGAAAATTTTTATTGAGGTGCCTAGGGAGTCTCGCGACGACCGCGGCACCGAAATAAATGTTTTCGGAAAAACGTAGAACTAAATTATTTATTATGAAAAAAATATTTACGTTGTTCGCCCTGGTCGCCGGAATCTTATTAACTGGTGCCAGCTGTATTCAATTGGGTGGTACGCCTGCTGGTACAATGGGTGTGTTTCGCTCCAATGATAAGGGCGACACTTGGGCCTCCGCTTCGGCGGTGCCAACAGCGCAAGGAGTAAAGAGTATTAGTGGTGTAAATGTTTTTCGCTTACACACCGACCCTTCCGATCCGAATGCGATTTATTTAGCCAGTCGTGGCCAGGGTCTAGAATATACCTATGACTACGGTGCTAGTTGGCGCGTAGTGGATGTATTGGGCGGTAAATTTATTTACGGTCTAGCAGTTGATCCAGCGAATAAATGTACGATCTACGTTACCGATGGTGCAAATATTTATAAAACAACCGATTGTAGTCGTACTTGGAAATTAATTTATTCTGAACAGCGACCAGACCAAAGATTTGTTTCTTTAGCAATTGATTTTGGGAATTCCAAATTAATTTATGGCGGTATTACTGGTGGAGATGTGTTGGTAAGTAATGATGCGGGTTTAAGCTGGCGGGTGGTAAAAAGATTTGGTTTTGAATTACAATTTTTAGCAACTGATCCATCGACCCCGAAACGTTTGTATGCGGCTACTCAACGTAATGGATTGTTTCGTTCAGATGATGGTGGAGAAAACTGGATTGATTTGAATACTAATTTGGATAAATTTAATGAGAGTAAAACTTTTTATCGCTTGGTATTAAACCCTGGACAAAAGGATAGTTTGTTTTGGATCTCAAAATATGGTGTGTTGCGCTCGGATGATGCGGGACAAAATTGGACAGAGTTGAAACTGATCACCCCACCAGGTTCGGTTAATATTTACGCTTTTGCAATTAATCCAGATAACCAAAAAGAAATTTATTACACCGGTACGATTTTGGGAGAGAAGAGCGAGAATATTCGTTCAACTTTTTACAAATCGGTTGACGGTGGAAACAATTGGGTGACAAAAAAGTTACCATCTAGTGCAGTGCCAACTTATTTATTAATCAACCCGCTGAACAGCAGCCAACTGATGCTCGGGTTTATGAATCTTGTACAATAATATGCAAATGAATGATTTTAAAGAGGGGTTTGACAAAGCAATAGATTTTTTGAAAGCGGATATCGCTGGTCTGCGCACCGGTCGCGCATCAGCGGCGATTGTTGATTCTATTACAGTTGAGGCTTACGGTGTTCGTCAGCCAATCAAATCTGTGGCTTCAATTAATATTGTTGATTCGAAGACTTTGATGATCGATCCATGGGACAAGAGTACTTTAGGAGCGATAGAAAAAGGGATTCGCGAGGCCAATCTGGGTATCAATCCGGTAAATGACGGTCGTGGTATTCGTTTGTCTTTACCAGAATTAACCGTGGAACGTCGGGCGGAATTAATTAAAATTTTACATCAGCGCTTGGAGAATGCGCGAATTTCAGTGCGCAAAGTGCGTGAAGAGATTCGAGATATGTTGGTGGCGGAAGAAAAAGAAGGGGGAGTAAGTGAGGATGAAAAGTTTAAGATGCAGGAAGAGCTGGATAAAGTAGTGCGAGAGTACAATGATGAAATTAAATCAATTGGTGAAAAGAAAGAGGAGGAGATAACTACTATATAATATGCAAGAAGACTTAATGGAAAAAGTAACATCACTGTGCAAGCGTCGTGGTTTTATCTTCCCAGGTAGTGAGATCTATGGTGGTTTTGCAAATTCTTGGGACTATGGTCCACTTGGTCATTTATTAAAACAAAACATCAAAAATTTGTGGTGGAAATTTTTCGTGCAAGAACGGGCCGACATGGTTCCGCTCGATGCGGCGATTATCATGAACCCGCGGGTTTGGGAGGCCTCAGGTCACTTGCAGAATTTTTCTGATCTTTTGGTAGAATGTAAAAAATGCCATCACCGCTTTCGTATCGATCATTTGTTGGAAGCGAAAGGGATCGAGCCGAAATATGACAAGGAGCCAGCATATGATATGTCTGAAGTAAAATGCCCAGACTGCGATGGTGATTTGACAGATCCAAAAAGTTTTAATTTAATGTTTAAAACTTTTATTGGCATCACCGAAGACAATACTAGTACCGCATATTTACGTCCAGAGACTGCCGGCGGCATGTTTGTAAACTTCAAAAATATTCAGACCACGACTCGTCGTCGTTTGCCTTTTGGTATTGCGCAGATTGGTAAGTGTTTTCGTAACGAAATTACGCCTGGTAATTTTATCTTTCGCACGCGCGAGTTTGAGATCGGTGAATTGGAATATTTCATTAATCCAAAAGATTGGGAAAGTATTTTTGAGATGTGGTTGGGTGAAATTAAACATTGGTGGAAAGATGTAATGCAGGTGAATATGGATAATTTGGTGTGGCACGAAATTCCCGATGGTGAGCGTGCACATTATTCCAAACGTACCGTGGATATTGAATACAAATATCCTTTCGGTTTGAAAGAGCTGCACGGCATTGCCTATCGCACTGACTTTGATTTAAGTCGTCACGAAAAGGTAGGTGGTGTTGATTTACAATATACCGATCCAGTAACTAATGAAAAGTTTTTACCACATGTGATCGAACCAACCTTTGGTATCGAACGTATGATGTTGGTCTGTTTACTTGAGGCCTATCACGAAGAGGAAGCGCCGACCGCTGAAGAAGGAAAAACAGAAAAACGTATTGTGATGAAGTTTCCTAAACACTTAGCCCCAGTGCAGGTGGCGGTGTTGCCATTGTCCAAGAAAGAGGAACTATCCAGCGTGGCCGAAGATTTGGCAGCAGAATTACGTAAAGAATTTTCGGTGGATTATGACGAGACTCAATCAATTGGTAAACGCTATCGTCGCCAGGATGAAATTGGCACGCCATATTGTGTGACCGTTGATTTTGATTCACTTGAAGACAAACAAGTGACTGTGCGCGACCGCGATACAATGGAGCAAAAACGCATTGCAATTTCGGAATTGAAAGAATATTTACATAGTAATGATATATAAGGTATGCCCAAAGTTGCCAAATTGAAAAATGGTTTTAACTTCATTAACATCCCCATGCCCGGGACCAAAGCGGTGACGGTTTTGGTTTTGTTTCCAGTAGGATCACGTTTTGAGGACAAACAAATTTCTGGTGCTTCGCATTTTGTGGAGCATATGATGTTCAAGGGTACCAAAAAACGTCCTGACCATTTAGAAATTTCGCGCGAGTTGGATGCAGTGGGGGCAGATTACAACGCTTTTACTTACAAAGATTATACCGGGTATTATGTAAAAGTTGATACCAGCAAAGCGGAATTAGCTTTTGACCTGTTGTCTGACATCGTTTTTAATTCTACAATTAGTGAAGCTGAAGTAGAAAAAGAAAAAGGGGTGATTGTGGAAGAATTGCGCATGTACGAAGACAATCCAACAATGGCAATTGATTTACTTTTTGATGCATTGATGTTTGGTGATCATCCGTTGGGCTGGGACATTGGTGGTACTACCGAAAGTGTGCGTGGGATGACGCGAGATAATCTGTGGAAATATTACAAAAAATATTATTCGCCGGCTAATGCTGTGTTGGTAGTGGCGGGTAATTTGGAAAGTAAAAAGTTAAAAAAACTGCTAGGACATTTTACCAGTATTCCTGGTTCAGCCAAGCAAAAAGCTTGGTCGGGATTTTCTGGTTTCTCTTGGCCGAAAAATAGTCTACCATTAAATGATAGGGTGCGAGTGAAAGAACGTAAACTTGATCAAGCGCATTTGTTGATGGGCTTTCCGGGTTTGTCGTATAAAGACAAAAAACTATACGCGGCCTCGGTGATGTTGAACATTTTGGGTGGGGGAATGAGTTCGCGTCTTTTTGTTGAAGTGCGGGAAAAACGTGGTTTGGCCTACATGGTGCGTGCTAGTATGGGATCATTCCGCGATTGTGGTGTAGCACAAATTCAAGCCGGTCTTGATCCAGTTCGTCTTAAGGAAGCTTTGGCAACAATCAACAAAGAAGTGAAAAGGATAGCTAGCGAAATGGTGACAGTGCGAGAATTAAAAGATGCAAAAAGTAGTTTGATTGGTCGGTTGGCTTTGGCTTTGGAAGACAGCGGTGTGCAGGCAGAGAGAGCAGCTAAGCAATTCTGGTTTTTTCCCAAAGTAGAAAATTTTGCCGAGACAAAAAAGAAAATTCAGGCGGTGACGATTAAGGAAATTCAGCAGGTGGCAAAAGAATTGTTTGATCAAAAACAGATGCGATTAGCGGTAATCGGTCCATTGAATAAAGAAAAAGTTTTAAATTGTTTAAAATAATAATATATGTCTTTACACAACGGCAAATTTTATCTGTTCGCCAACTGGAAGATGTATTTGGATTACAACGAGTCAAATATTTTAGCGAACGCTTTGGCGGGTGAGACAAAAAAGTTTCCCGATGCAGTAAAGATGGCAATATTTCCTAGTGCCCTGTCTTTGTATCCAGTGTCACAAGTTTTGCATGATGTTGGGATTGGCGTGGGTGCGCAGAACGTGTATTGGGTGGATAAAGGTGGATATACAGGAGAAGTTTCGGCGGTAATGTACAAAGAAGTGGGGTGTGAATATGCATTGGTGGGGCACTCTGAACGTCGTCATCAGTTTAGTGAAACCAACCACGACGTTCGGGCTAAGATGGAAGCCTCTTTAGCGGCTGGGTTAACTCCGGTTTTGTGTGTGGGGGAGACGGCGGCAGAACGTGAGGAAAACAAAACAGAAGAAATTGTGGAAATTCAATTACGTGCCGCTTTGGATAAGTTGGAAATTCCAGTGGACCGCGAATTGATTGTTGCCTATGAACCAGTGTGGGCAATTGGGACGGGTGTGGCTTGTGATCCGGTTGAAGCCGAACGCATGCATGCCCTGATTAAAAAGATGGTTGGTGTTTTGGCCCCCGGGAAAGATGTCGCAATTCTGTATGGTGGTAGTGTGCGCCCAGAAAATGTCGGTGAGTATCTTAAACAGGAAAATATTGTTGGTGTTTTAGTTGGTGGTGCATCGGCCAAGTTAGAAAGTTGGATGGAGATTGTTGAAAACAGTAAACTTTAATTGTTTAAATATGTTTTTGGATATATTTTTCCTCGTCATTATCCTGCTCGGCATCGCGGCGATCGGTTTTGTTGTGGTACGTAAATTTCCGCAAGTGTCGAACTTGGATGTGAATAATTTACCACAGGAAAAAATATCACGGAAAAAACAGGAGATAATTTCTCGTCGAATTGAAGAGCAAGGTAAAGCTTTTAAAGCTAGTGGTGAAAAGTTTTTTGTGCCATTGCGAAAAGTTTGGGGTCAATTACAACTGAAGTTTAGAATTTATGTTGGTAAGATCGAACGTTTGTGGCACCACGAACAGACGAGTAAACAGAAGGTTGAATCTAAACTTTCGCCAGAAGAATTAGAACAAAAAATTAACCAACTAATTACCGAAGGGGAGCAAGCTTTGCAATTTAATCAATTTGATCGTGCGGAAGAAAAGTTTATTGCTGTAATTAAATTAAATAATCGAGTGGCGACCGCTTATCGTGGTTTAGGTGATGCCTATTTTTCGCGAGACCTTCTAGAAGAAGCGAGAGAAACATATCGTTTTGTTTTGCAGCTAGAACCGGAGGATGATAGTGTTTTGGTAAAGTTAGCGAATATTGCGGAAAGTCAAGGTGATTTGGAAGAGGCAATAGAGTATTATCAAAAGGCGGTTTTGGTCAACGATTCGTTGTCTCCACGTTTCGCCAAACTAGCGGAATTGTTGGTTAAAATCAATCAACCGGAGGCGGCCAAAGAGGCGGTATTGGGGGCAATTGAGTATGAGCCTCAAAACCCCAAATATCTTGACTTATTAGCAGAAGTTGCTATACTATGTCGAGACAAAGCGTTGGCTAGTAAAGCCTATAACGATCTGCGTCTGGTAAATCCAGAAAACAACAAGTTGGTGGATTTGCGTGAGCGTATAAATTTGATATAATAGCGTTCTTAGAAATTGCGCCGTTGTAGCTCAGTTGGTAGAGCACCTCCATGGTAAGGAGGTGGTCAGCGGTTCAAATCCGCTCAACGGCTCAAACCACATTACAGTGGTCACCATATTGCCGCCTTAGCTCAGTTGGTAGAGCAACACTTTTGTAAAGTGAAGGTCCTGGGTTCGAATCCCTGAGGCGGCTCTGTTTTTAATAACGGGCAGATACCAAAGTGGCCAACTGGGGCAGACTGTAAATCTGCTGGCTCCGCCTTCGTAGGTTCGAATCCTACTCTGCCCACTTAGGGAATAATTAATTAACAAAGATATGTCCCAAGACAATTTAGCTAAAATGGAATGTCCGACTTGCAAGCAAGTGACTCACTTCACTACTCGTAATCGCAAGATCAAGACTCGTTTGGCTTTGAACAAATTTTGCAAGCTTTGCAAAAAACACACTGAACACAAAGAGACCAAATAACTCTATGTGGTTTTTTACTTCTCTCTACCGCAGTTTATTTGACTTTCGGTGGCTGAAAGAACGTAGAAACGATTCCGGTTCTGCTTGGAGTTATTTTTTTCTTTTCATTTTTTTAATGGTTGGTTTGATATTGGTGCCATTGTTTGTGCAGATGCCAAACAATCTCCAGAAGTTGCGTGTTTTGGTAGATAAAAACGTACCAGATTTTCAAGCGGAATTAAAAGGTGGGCAACTGGCTGTTACCAATCTGGCTCAGCCGTATGTCTTAAAAAACAAAGATTTTGTTTTTGTAGTTGACACAGCTACAACTACAGATCTGCAACTAAAGAATTGGTTGGAAACTTCGACTATGTCTGGTGGTTTAATCACTAAAGATCGAGTGGAATTTTATGATGCGGATAAAGGAGAAAATCGCGCTCAGTCTTGGAAGGATGTGCCGGATTACAAAACCAGCAAAAGCGAACTTTTGGCCTTCGTCGATAAATGGTTAAAACCGTTGGCACTATATTTTATCGGTTTGGTAATGTTTATCGGATTGTACATTGGCTTGATTGTTTCAAAATTGTTTACATTGTTGATCGTGTCAGCCTTAGCTTTAGCAATTAGTAACTTTGCGAAAAAAGGTTGGACCTTTAAACAATTAATTACTGTTGGTTTATTCGCTTTGACTTTACCTACAATTCTGCTGACCGCATTGGGTTGGATAGGTGGTCGGGTGAGCTTTCTTTATTCGTTAGTTTTGTTAGCTGTTTTATTAGCGGTGATTTTTAAAAAGGATAGTAAGGAAATTTTAGGGTAAAATTTATAGGGGCGTCGTATAGTGGCAGTACATCTCTCTCCAAAAGAGCAAGTGTGGGTTCGATTCCTACCGCCCCTGCCAGACAAATAATGGTTTAACAAAGCCATTATTTTTTTATTTGGCTGCAATTTTGATTGTGTGGTAAAATTAAATATATGATTAAAGAATATATAAAATATTTAAAAAATAATCCGGAAAAGTACTGGTTCAAGGCCAAGCTCTATGGTTGGGGTTGGACGCCGGTCAGGTGGCAGGGGTGGGTTGTTATCCTTGTTTTTATTGGCCTTATTTTACTCAACTCTCACAGGGTTGATTCTAACATCAATTCAGCAAGTTATACATTGATAAATTTTATACCCCAAACTGTTGTATTAGTTTTAATTCTTTTGATTATTTGTTGGGTAACTAGCGAAAGGCCACGTTGGCAGTGGGGTCCGAAGGACAAAGGACGTAAGCCGTAGGTATATATTTTTTGTTTTAAATAAAATTTTTAATTATGATAAAAAACAGCAAACTTATCGCAATTTTTGAAGGTAAAAAAATTCGTCGGCAGTATGATGAAAAAACTGAGACATGGTATTTTTCAGTGGTTGATATAGTCCAAGCGCTCACAGACAGTATTAATCCAACGGATTATTTAAAAAAATTAAGAAAAAGGGATTCTGAGCTTGCCGGCTACATAGGGACAAATTGTCCCCAGGTAGAAATGGTTACAGAAACTGGTAAAAACAGAAAAACATTAGCGGGAACGCCCGAACATCTGTTTAGAATTATCCAATCTATTCCATCACCCAAGGCTGAACCAATCAAGTTGTGGTTGGCCAAAGTTGGATATGAAAGGTTGCAAGAAATGACCGACCCAGAAAAAGCTTTAAATCGTTCAAGAGATTATTGGCAACGCATGGGGCGAAGCGACAAGTGGATCCAACAAAGAATGATGGGGCAAGAAATTAGAAATAAATTGACAGACTACTGGAAAAACAACGAAGTGAAAGAGCAAGACGAATATGCGATTTTGACAAACATTATTCACGAGGAGTGGAGTGAGTTATCGGTAAAAGAACATAAAAATCTAAAAAATCTCAAGACGCAAAATTTACGTGATCACATGACTGACGCGGAATTGGTCTTTACGGCATTGGCCGAACTTTCTACACGGCAGATTGCGGAGACGATGGAGACAAAAGGTTTAGAAGAGAATAAAATACCAGCGAAGAAGGGCGGAAGAATTGCTAAGGATGCGAGGGTTGCATTGGAACAGAAAACTGGGAAGAAAGTGGTGAGTGGTATTAATTTTTTAAATTCGGGGAATAATATAAAAAAATTTAAGAATAAATAATTTTTAAAACATATGCACAAAAAACTTTTTACACTATCTTTAATTGTCGGAGTCTTTCTTTTGGTCGGGGCAGGGTGCAAAGGGGATGCGCCAGCAGATCAGGGGGTAAACTACGACACTGATGTCAAACCACTAATCGAAACCACCGAAGCACGCAAAGTCCGTGGTAGTTGTAATTGTATCGAAAGCCAAAGTACCTGCATTGATTTCATCGGTTCGATTTTTTCAGAAGAAAGAATGAGGTTGTCTTGTAGCGAGGGTAAGTTTTCTTTGGATGCCTGCCCATACGCTGATTTAGGTGGGTGCCAAGCAACCCCAGACACCGTTTCCGAGAGTATTGTCTGGTCATATAACTACGGCGGTGAACCAATTGACGCTGAACAGGCCGGTTATCAAGCCAAAGCGTGCAACTCTATGCAGATAAGTAAATGGGTGCTACCGGCGGATTTATTGAAAAAATAGCGCTTTTTGCCCTCTCTAATTTGACAAAGCACTTGTTTTGTGTTACAATGGGCAGTCTTAAAGTTTTAAACCGAAACATTCGGTTAACAGACTCGTACCTCTTTTGTGTCATGTTTAGTGGCTAAGTAGGAATCGGGTCACTAAATAACATATGACGCAAGTCCAAAAAGAAGCACCAAGCTTCAATCAACTTGGTATTATTCCAAATATTCTCTCGGTTTTAGCCGTGAGAAAGTTTGTTGTTCCAACTCCGATCCAGCACCAATGTATTCCAGCCGCAATTGAAGGCAAGGATGTGGTGGGGATCGCTCAAACCGGTACAGGCAAGACTTTGGCCTTCGGTATTCCGATGATTCAACGTTTGGTTGCTGAACACGGTCAGGGATTGGTTCTGTTACCTACGCGCGAACTCGCCTTGCAAGTAGACGAAGTTTTAAAAAAGATCTGTAACCCGCTTGGTATGCGTACCGGCGTGGTCATTGGTGGTGCCAACATGGGCCAGCAAGTGCGGATGCTGCGTGATCGACCACATATTGTGGTGGCGACCCCAGGTCGTTTGATCGACCATATCATGGGCAAGACTTACAATTTAAATAACATTAGAATGATTGTTTTGGATGAAGCCGATCGCATGCTTGATATTGGTTTCATGCCACAGATTCGCCAGATTTTGGCTGGTGCTCCTACCAATCGTCAGACGATGATGTTCTCGGCAACAATGCCAAGTTCTATCGCTGAGCTAGCTTCCAAATATATGAAGTTACCACTTCGTATTGAAGTGGCACCGTCTGGTACTCCCGCTAAGAATGTGGAGCAAGAGGTATATATTGTTAACAAAGAAAGTAGGGCACAGTTGTTAGAAAAACTTTTAGTTGACAATCAAGGCTCAGTGTTGGTTTTCTCACGCACAAAATTCGGTGCAAAAAGAATTACCGCTAATTTGAACAATATCGGCTTTAAAGCTGTAGAAATTCATTCCAATCGTTCGCTTGCGCAACGCAAGAACGCGATGGAAGGTTTTAAATCTGGCAAATACCGCATCTTGGTAGCGACGGATATCGCTGCTCGTGGTATCGATGTAGTTGGCATCTCGTTAGTTATCAACTTTGACTTACCGGATAATTTGGATGATTACGTACACCGTATCGGTCGTACTGGTCGTGCCGGAATGTTTGGCAAGGCAATCTCGTTTGCTGCTCCAAATGAACGAGGTAACATCAAACAAATCGAACGTTTGATTCGCAAGACTCTGCCGATTCTCGGCTTACCAGTTTTACCACCTCGTCGTGAGCCGGTTAAGATTGCTGTCTCAGATGATCAAGTACAACACCGTAGTTTCAACCCACGTAACAATCGTCGTTCGGAGAAGAAATTTGTTCCGCGCAGACGTAGTTGGTAAACACTGTAGAATCTTGCTTTTTAGATAGCATTATGCTAATATAATTAGGCCAATTTTGGCCTAATTTTGTTATTATTCTATGTCCTTACTTACCAAGATTTTCGGTGATCCTAACGCTAAGGTAGTGGCGTCCATAAAACCAATTGTTGAAAAAATAAACTCCCTGGAACCCTCCATGGAGAAGTTGTCATTAGAAGAATTACGTGGTAAAACCACGGAGTTTAAAGATCGTCTCCAAAAAGGCGAAACTTTGGATGATATTTTGCCCGAGGCTTTTGCAGTGGTACGTGAAACTTCGCGCCGGATAACCGGCATGCGTCATTTTGATGTTCAGCTGATCGGTGGCGTGGTTTTGCATCGTGGGCAAATTGCTGAGATGAGAACTGGTGAGGGTAAAACTTTGGTAGCAACACTGCCAATATATTTAAATGCCTTAGCCGGTCGTGGTGTGCACCTGGTAACCGTTAATGATTACTTGGCTAAACGTGATGCCGTCTGGATGGGTCAGATTTATGACGCACTCGGACTCAGTATCGGTATTATCCAACAGCAGATGATTTCATATAAATATGTAAAGACTAAGTTGTTGTCAGCGGAAGAAGTAAAAGAAAATGAAAACGCGGTTACAGTGACAGGTGAAAAAGAAGATAGTCAGTTGGCGAAATTTAAAGTGGAGATGGAACATCTGGAACCATGTACGCGTAAAGAAGCATATGCCTGTGATATCACTTACGGCACCAACAATGAATACGGTTTTGATTATCTGCGCGACAACATGGTGCAGAGCATGGAAGAGATGTCACAGCGACCTTTTTTCTTTGCAATCATCGATGAGGTAGATTCGATTTTAGTGGATGAGGCGCGCACCCCTTTGATTATCTCTGCTCCCGCTGAGGAAGCGGCAAATTTGTATTACAAGTTTGCGGATCTGGTCAAGCAGTTGGTGATCAACGAAGATTACAATGTTGATGAAAAAATGCGGGCAGCCACTTTGACAGAAGAAGGTATCCATAAAATGGAACAGTGGCTTGGTATTGAAAATATTTATGCGGAAGGTGGAACTAGTACAGTACATCACGTGGAGCAAGCTTTGCGTGCCTTTGCACTTTTCCGTCGTGATCGTGATTATGTCGTAGAAAATGGGGAAGTGGTAATCGTGGACGAATTTACCGGTCGCAAAATGCCCGGTCGTCGTTACAGTGAAGGTTTGCACCAAGCGATTGAAGCGCAAGAAAAAGTGGAGATTCAGCGTGAGAGTCGTACTTTGGCGACCGTTACTTTTCAGAACTACTTTCGTCTCTATGCCAAACTAGCCGGTATGACTGGTACGGCTGTTACCGAAGCAGAAGAGTTTGGTAAGATTTACAAATTGGAAGTGGTGGTAGTGCCAACCAACAAGTTGGCTCGTAGAACTGATCACCCCGATCGGATTTACAAAACGGAAGAGGCGAAATATCAGGCGATTGCTAAAACAGTAAAAGAATTTCAAACCAAAGGCCAACCAGTTTTGATTGGTACTATTTCGGTAGAAAAAAATGAAGAGTTGAGTCTGTATTTAGAACGGGAAGGAATCAAACATGAAATTTTGAATGCAAAAAACCATGAACGTGAAGGTGAAATCGTCGCGCAAGCCGGTCGGGCTGGGGCTGTGACATTAGCCACTAACATGGCGGGACGTGGTGTTGATATTATCTTAGGTGGTAACCCACCAGACAAAGAGTTAGCAGAAAAAGTGAAAGATGCCGGTGGTTTGTTTGTGATTGGTACCGAGCGCCACGAATCACGCCGTATTGATAACCAGTTGCGTGGTCGTGCTGGTCGCCAGGGCGATCCGGGTGAAACCCAGTTTTTCCTTTCTACCCAAGACGATTTGATGCGCATTTTTGCTGGCGACCGAATTCGTTCGGTGATGGAAACATTGCGCGTGCCGGATGATATGCCGATTGAACAAAAAAGTATTACTAAATTAATTGAATCCGCGCAAAAGAAAGTGGAAGGTTTCCATTTTGATACCCGCAAACATTTATTAGAATACGATGATGTCTTAAATCGTCATCGTGAAGTTATCTACGGCAAACGCCGTGAGATTTTGGAAACTTTTGTCAAAGAAAAAGCGGCTTTGACTGGTGAGGAAAAACCAACTAAAACTTTACGTGAGTTGGTTTTCAAAATGATTGAAGATGAAATTGAACAGGTAGTTTCTTTTCATACCAACACTGAAGAACGCCAAGATTGGAATTTGAAAGAAATTCAGGAAACAGTGGCGACTATCTTCCCGCTGAACACGAAGGAAAAAGAAAAGATTTTGGAATACAGTAATCACGGTACAGAAAAATTGGACGCAGTGAATGTGCGCACTGAGTTGATCGAATATTTAATGGAGATGGCGCGATTGCGATATGATGAGATGTTAGTGAACAAAGCACCCGATCCAGAAATGATGTTGGAAATCGAAAAGCAAATGTTGTTGCGTTCGATTGATAACCTGTGGGTGGAACATTTGGTGGCTGTGGATTATCTGCGCACCGGTATTGGTTTGCGCGGTTATGGCCAGAGAGATCCGCTGGTGGAATACAAAAAAGAAACTTACCACATGTTTAATGAGTTGTTGAGTTTGATTCAAAAAGAATTGGTTTATAGTATTTACAAAGTCAGTGCTGGAATTGATCTGGCGCCGAGCGTGATGTCGCGAGGTAATGTGATTTTAAAGGGTGCGGAGACAGGCGAAGAACAGGTAGTGACTAAGGGGGCGATAAAAGATGCTGAAGGGAACAAAGTGGGGCGCAATGATTTGTGTCCGTGTGGGAGTGGGAAAAAGTTTAAGAAGTGTCATATGAATGTTTAGGCAAAAAGGGCTCTGTATAGAGCTCTTTTTTTAATTATCAAATTGGGTAGAGTTACTTTTTTGAGTACTATCTACAGTTTTTCTCCTCTCGGTTTGTATTGACCCCTACTCACATGGTTTTAAAGTCTACAGAACAAAATCTATTTCGATTTTTCCATCTCCAGCCCTAATTTGTTTTATTACTGTACGCAATATTTGTTTTTTCTCATCCAACATCATGGCTCCCCACAAATTATCAAAATCTTTAAGCGTGGCGGCAAATTTCTTTAAGACTTCTATGTTTTGATCTAGCTGCATCAGGTTGGTCTTGGTGCGTACAATTTCTTGTTCATATCGTTCTTTATCAACGCGAAGTCTGGTCATGGCCTCTCCGTATTGTTCGGTGGTTATTATGTTTTTTTCAAATGCTTCCTGCTGCCTTTTTAGCCGCTCTGGCAGACGACTGTGCTCTTGCTCTAATTTAGTCAATTCATCTGATAAATTTTGTTTAGTGTCACTATTACCACTGTAAATAATTCGCTCCTGTATTTTTGGGTTGCCGTATAAACATCTAATTTGATCAAGGACGGCACCTTCTAGTTTAGTTGCACTCATAATACGTGGTGAACAAATGCCAGAATATTTATAGCCACTGCAGAGATATTCATAGGTTGTGGTGTCAGACCAATTTTTATTGAGTTGTGAACGCTTGTGGTGTCGCGTCTGATAGTTTCCACCTTTACCACATCTGATACATTTTAACAAGCCAGTCAACAATCCAAGTGAACGAGCGGATCCTCCAAACGCCGCCTTACTACGTTCTCGTTTGGTGCTTTGTGCTTTGGTAAATATTTCTTCTGATATTATTGGCTGGTGATTGCCTTGTACGGTAATTCCTTCTCTGCCTCTAAGTTGCTTTTCTTTTGTCTTTTTATAATCTGCAAACCTCCACCCCCACCAAACTTTTCCAGTATAAGTGATATTACTTAGAATGTATCTGATTGTATGTGCAGTCCACACCCCACCTTTAGGGCTAATTTTTCCGCACCTATTAAGTTCTGTGGCTATCTTTTGTACACCAGCTCCTTTGGTATATTGGTTAAAAATATGACGAATAAGTGGTGCGGCTTCATTGTCTAGACTAATTTCACGTTTAATTTTTCCATGATCGTCAATTGATTTTTTAACTGAATATCCAAAAGGCACTCGGTTTGGAATGATACCTTGTTTTGCTTTGCTGTTTCTTCCCATTTTCATGCGACGGCTAATCGCTTTGCGTTCTAAGTCCGAGCGTATGTCAGACATTCCTTCTACCATTATGTTTATGTCATCGTCATCTGAATCGTATGTTTTTGGGTCTCGTGGTTCAACAGGGGAGTTTATAGCATATGTTTGGATGCCGAGATCCTTTAACTCTTCACGTGTGATAGTGGCAGCAGCACGATTGCGAGCAAAACGATCAAAATCTTTTACAATTACTAAATTAAATTTATGGTTGCGCGCGTCACGTAAGAGAGATTGAAACCCTACTCTTTCCTCGGTTAAGTGGCCACTTATGCCAAGATCAACGTATTTATTGTAAAGTGTCCAACCTGCATGTTCGTTGATAACACGTCTGCAGGCCTCCTCTTGATCGGCTGGCGAAGCTTTTCCATCAGCTTGTTCTTTAGTTGATACCCGAATGTAAATCGCGGCTGTTATATTCATATAATAGCATGTTAATTTAATAAAAAAAATGGAATACAAAAAGGGGCAGTCGAAGGTCTACCCACGTTTAGTACTACGAAAGTGCTAATTGTGGAATCGAATGCCCCTTTTTGTGCGCAAAAAGATATGACAGTTTCGTAGCTGAAATCGTGGGTAGACGATATTAGTATAACAAAACAGGAAGATCTTTTCAACATGTTAATTATTGTTAATTTGACGTTCAACCACTGTGTTGATCAGGCCAGCTACCATATCAGCGAGGCGGGAAGCAAGAAAATCACCATTTAGATTATTTGTGATTATAATTAATTTTTGTCCTGCTGTGCACAAGGAGCCATCACTATCATCGGATGAATCTGGGCCATCCGACTTAGCTTTTCTGCTCTGCCTCTGCGAATGTGTTTGTCTTCCTCTAGATCTTACCTGCCTATTTTTGATTTGCAGATTTACCACCCTGCGAGCGGTTACACTTTTTGGAATATTTGCCATATTAGTAATTTTTATTTATTAGTATCTTTTTGATCTTTGTTAGTGTCATCAGAATCAAATTCTTGCTGGTTTTCATCGATACAACTAGAATTTTTCACAACAGGTTCATTGTGGTGGATATTTTTACCTCCCTTACCTTTACGGGAAGGATTATGGCCCATTCTATAGTCATATAATGGGCAGTCATTTGATGGACAAAACTGAACTTCTTTTCTTTGACCACACATACAATTTAAACAGTTTTGTCTTATTGCTTTAATTGGAGTTAGTGTCATATTAATTATTAAATTAATGATTATTGCAGAGGCAGGTATGTGTTAAAAGCACCTGCCTCTATTTATAGTATTTCACTCCTACCCTTACAGTTTGTACCCACCTCTACCAACAGACAGACGAACCGACAAACCACGACTCTATAGGTTGCATATATAGGGTGCAATTCTACACCAGTTATTACAGGTACTATTTTGGTGGGTCTAGTAAAGCTTTTGCATTTAAGGAGGACGAGTTTTTTGTCGTTGCCCCCAGTGTGCTTTTAAACTAAACCTCACCAGACTAATACCCGTAAATTTAAATCTGTTTGGTAAAGTTCGCATCAGGTAGTTTTTTTCATTTTTTACTTGGATAGAATAGGCATATGGGTTATCTCCAACACGATCTTTTATTTGATCATCTACCACAGTATCCATATTGATTAGAATCCAATTGGAAAGAGTCGTTTTGATTTCTATATTTTGATAAACTCGCGTGTTTGGTATTATTTTCGCTTTGGATATCTGTATTTGATATATAATGGTTCGCTTTGATACATTGAACTTTTTGGCCATCTTAGTGTAAGACAATCGGCCTACGGTAATTTTTCGTTTATATTTTCTGTCTAAATCACATTCTGCGTATAGCCGAATGATCAGCGCTTTAAACTTGGTATTGTTGTTTAGCAGTTCCAAGAGACCTTTGTTCAATCTTTGTTTTCTTTTAAGTGTTCCATTCATTCTAAGTTTGTGGAGCTTGCAGATCGCTTTCCAAGACAGGTAGTATATTTTTTTGTGTCCAATTCCAGAAAATAATCCAGATTTTCTACAGGAACGTATAGTATGACGTAAATTGTCCCCGGTAAATTTTATTAGTTGATCAGTATCTACACATCCTGTGCCTGTTGGATTTAGAATATGTCTACATATGAACCAAATGCGTAGAGGCCCTACTAGGTTTTTGTGGTGCTGATAAAAATGAAAAAGAACATTAAGGTGGAAAGAAATTATTTTTGGAGTAGAATTTTTCATTTTATATATCGTTAAATAACAAAACGCACATATGAACAATATCCAACCCCCATCTCCTAAAAAGCGGGGGTTAATATTTTATCTTCATATGTGCGCTACAAGTATTGTTGCCTTTTGCAACCGCGAATGTGATCGCAATATCACTCCGCCTTTTTATTGGTTTGGTCTATTTGGTAATATTTTATCGGAAGAAAACTGGTACCAAGTCATTTTGTGAATAAATTCACAATACCTGAATGATCTAAATATTTTTTGAATGTCTAATTGATCAAAAAAACGGCATAAATTTGATGGATAAGTAATTAATTATTTTGTTAGCTGGTTAGTACTGCCTCTGCAAATTGCTTGTTGGCAAGGGATTTTATATCTGCGTTATATGATTCTTCCAGATTATTCCATTGGCGAAAGAAACGGATGGCGCGTTTAGTTGGTCGGCCATTATAAGAAATTCTGTCCATGCTTTCGCGTAATTTAGCCAACTTAATTCTTTTGTGAACATAATAGGGAAGTCCACCCAATGATTTTTTGTTGATTCTGGTTGACTCATAAGCTAATTCGCTGCAAATACGACATACAAACAGGCTGTTTTTAGGCAGGTATAGTTTGTTGCATTTTCTACCACAATCACAGGTAAAGTAATATCGTGTTCCATATTGTAATTCTTGGGTTGATAATTTAATTGTCTGTTCTGCCCCACTGTCCATATGTGTGGCATCTTTTACAAAAAATATTTCTAGCATTAATTTTTCTCCTTCTAATTTCACTTCGTAATTGATAAATAGATTGCCGGTAGTCCCTCTAATCATAAATTTGCCTCTTCTACCCTTGGGTTTGACTAAATCTGGGAATAACTTTTCCTCTATACCAGAGACCTGGTGTAGTAGTTTTTTGCCAAAGTCACCAATGCAGAGAGTGTGAGATTCCTCTACCAACGCTTTGACAGGTGGTTCTCTTTTTAGTATTTCAATTATGTCATTTTTGGTTAGATTTTCCATATTTTTAACGATATTTTATTATCTATTATTAATTATTTCATAAGTACATCAGGTCAGTCTAATGTTTTAAAAAGAGAAAAAAAAGAGGGCCATACCCGATAGTATGAGTCCCGTGAATAGCAGGAGGACCCAAAACAAACCACTGCCCCTACCCGCCTATATAACCAATGTTATTATTTCCCTTTTATCAATACCTGCCTCTACCGTTAGCTACTATTTCTTTAGATAAGCCCCGCCACCGGAGCTTATTTTATTTTTAACTTATATGTATCTATGTCAGAAGTATTAAGCAACTATTCTGGATCTGCAATTACTGCCCAGACAGTTGCCTTAGAAATAGAGAAGCGTTGGGGTAGGACAGAAGTCGAGAAGTACGATCCATTTTCTAACTGTTTAACATATCGGCGGTGGGCAGAGTTAGATTACAGGGTTAAAAAAGGGGAGAAGGCGATCCGTAGTAAAACCTTCGTAGAGAAAAAAGACGAACTTGGTAATATAATAAAAAAATACCCAAAGACAGTCTGCCTCTTCTATTACCTTCAAGTAGAAAAAATATGAAGGTAAAAAACCAAAGACTGGTGAGTTATCGCCGCTATAGCATAAATGGACAACCAACGCCATTTCTTCCAATCGAGGGAAAGTTCCTAGAACAGTATGGTTTCAATATCGGATGCGCCGTCGATGTTCAATACTCAAACGGCTTTGTGTCCATCAAAAAGATCATACAAGATCGTTACGGAGATAAATTTAATATTAAATAACTATGCATAAAAAAATTTTAAACAACATACAAAGAACAAATCTATCTCTGTTAGACCCCATAATCGTGGGTGAGCTAAAATCTGGTAATTGGCGCAACTCACCAAGTCCATTGCTGCACTGTATTAAATGCGGTGGTTATAAAATCACCACGCCGATAATCCAGTTTTATGGTTATCTGGGAGAGAGGTTAGTATGTTATGAGTGCCAGAAATTAATTCAGTCTAATTTAAAATCATATGAACCATACCAACGTTGCAGTCGTTAAACCTGCCCCGACTATAGTATCTATACCTGCTCTGTCTCTACAGGAGGCGATAGAACCTTCCAAGGTGCTTGAATTCGCTCACAAGGCAGCTAAAGCGCTCAAAGACGTCATTGATAGTAGTTCTAAGAAAGTAATGATCAATGGCGAACAGTTTCTGACCTTTGAAAATTGGCAGACAATAGCCCGGTTCTATAATATAACTGTCGGAACAGAATCTACTAAGCCAATAACCAAAGACAATAAGATATTTGGCTATGAAAGCAAGGCAGTAGCATATCGTGACGGCATAATTATTTCCTCCGCAGAAGCTAGTACTTTTAGAGATGAGGCAAGTTGGAGAGATAAACCAAGTTTCCAACTAAAGTCTATGGCACAAACCAGGGCAGCGGCTAAGTGTTTAAGGAATATATTAGCGTGGGTTGTCGTGCTTGCAGGGTATAAACCTACCCCTGCGGAGGAAATGATCGAACACAATGCACCTGTCTCTGCTGATAGTTATAGTGCCACTAAGAATTTCAGATCTTGGGAGGACGCTAAAGAGAATGTAATCACTCCTAAACAATCTTCGCTTCTGCGGTCTCTCATAATTGAAAAAGTGCTAGACGAAGATGCTCGTGAGCAGAAACTCAGCGAAATTAAAGATTTAACCAAGTCTGATGCTTCTATTTGGATATCCGACCTTATTAACGATAGAGTATGATGTATTTAATCGTCATAATCGTCGTTGTGGCTATCTTTTGTGCGCTTCGTAAGTTCTTTCTAGGTGACGATGTCTCTAGTTCGCCACAGTACAAGAATGTTGATGTTGTCCTGTCTCTGCCGGTAGAGATAGTTGCAAATCATAGACCCACAATGTCTATAAGTGAGAGAGAAAGGCGTAGGCGCAACTTGTTGCAGAGTGTTTATGCTCTTGGTTTTAGACATGCCAACGCTTACAAGATATTAGACGCTCGCGATCACGACTTTTCTCTATTACCGTATTATTACCTAAGTAATAAACAAAAAATATATGTTGACCCACCAAAATAAATCTCCTGAAGATAAAGCATCACTGTTATTCCTATTGTCGTTTTGGTTTGTGATCCTACCTGCGTTGTTTGCCTGTTTCATTATCGTTTTGTTTCTTCCAGGTTTACGGGAGTCTCTTTCGGATATTCTGGCGGTAAGCTTCTTCGTATTTGCTGGATTGTCTCTGTCGTATTGGGGGATAAAGCGTTTTAAAAAGTAATTGCCGGGGCAGTAGCTAAAAACTACTGCCTTTTATTTTTATTGACTAAACCGCCTAAAAGTAGCATAATAATTATGACAATTTAATGACCTAAACCATTGGGTAAAATCGGTGGCATGGTCGAAAAACGTATACACACAGAGATGGACTCACCATCTTTGGTATGTGTATGCGTCAATATTCGAAAGGATATTGGGGTCCGAAAGGTCCCGCCAAAGTATGGTAGTCCTTTTTTGTATATAATTATTTTTTTATGTCTTTCCTAGATTATATTTCGGGCAGAGTCGGTACAATTAACAAACTCAGAGACTTAGTTTGCGGAAAATACCGAAATCGCATAGACAATGTTTTGTCATCTGGCAATAAAGATGTATCAACTTCACCGGAATTTAGTGTTTGTTTGATGGCCGTTATTCACACTGAATACATGATACTTAATTCTTTTCAGCCAGATGTTGATTTGTTTATGAAGTATTCAAATAATATTTCTGAACATTATTTTGATGAAATATATAAAATAATGGTTGTTTGGTTTATCTACCATAATTTTAAACTTTTCCCAGAGACAAAGAATATTGATGAAAAAAAATTCCAAACTTTTTTAGCTTTAATATTTGAAATACTGCCTGATAAATTTGAATATATCCAAAATAATTTTATCAATTCTGGCAATGACATTGACGGTTATTTTGAACAAATATGTAATTGCATTTCAGCAAACAAGAACGATTCTATGGCGTTCATTAAATTTTCAAAACTTGCAGCGGAAAGTCACAAAAGTGCATTATCTATTTTAACAAACGGTGTTTAGCTTAGTTGTTTAAATATAATTAGCATATGAATAAATATCTTAAGTTGCTTCCAATTTTTCTGTTGTTTGGTTTGTTGTTTATAAAACCAGTAAAAGCAACAATGGCATGCATGGAGGGTGTTCCAGATGTGAACACAATGAATAGCTGGCCACGTGAGCAATTAGATGCGTTCAATAGGCAATTACAGGCCAATTGTCAGCGTGAAAGAGATGCTATAGCGGCAGAGGCAGAATATCAGGCCAACTTAGTAGAGATAGAGTATCAAGGGTATGTTGATAGTTTTAATATTCACCAGAAGGCGCTGGATGGTTTAAAAGAAGCTAATCTTGCGTTGTATAATAAATGTCATACTAGTTCTTTGTCTATTTGCATAATAGGGGATAGTGTTACGGACTTATCAAACCAATCTTTTGGCCAGTTAAGTGTAATAGTCGCTTCAAAAGTAAATTGCGTGAATGCGATTAATAAATGCATGTCGGCAGAGCAAGACAATACTAAGTATGATGCTTTGTGTAAAAATACTCTTGGACCATACGGAGCTTTGGATCGTTTGACTTCTGACACTTATTATTGCAAGTGTATTGGTGGTTATGTGAAATCAAATAATCGTTGTGTAGATGTTGCAACGGATAATGATAGTGGTTGTAAAAGTAGATACGGTAATAATAGTTATTTTTTAAAAATCAAAGACGACGGTACGGTGACTTGCGATTGCGTTTCGGGTTATAAATGGCAGGGCAATACTTGCGTTAAAGATGTGCCTGTTTTAGCTCCAATAACTGTGACTACGCCAGACCAATTATGTCAAAATAAATATGGGCAATTTTCTAAATCTATTTCAAATGTAAATGGTCAAAATATATGCGATTGTTTAGGTGGTTATAGCTGGAATCAAGGTCAGACCCAGTGCGTTAAATTAGAAGATAATAAAGTTGTTGATTGTAAGAAAGGTACTGTTGATCGTAGTGGAGTATGTTTGACTCCACAACAAGATTGTGAAAATTCCTATGGCCCAGATGCTAAAGCAGTTGAAGATGGTTCCGATTTGGGATATACTTGTCCTGTGGTACCGAAAAATACCAAATCAAAAATTGTCGAAAATCCACCAGTAGAGAAAATTAAAACGCTTGATATAGAAGTGGTCAAATTGGACAATGGCAACAAAATTGTTTCATCCACAGTGCCACTGTTAACAGATGTAATGAATAATATAACAATCACAACACCACCTCAAATAAGTATAGAAAAACCAAAACCGGTAAGTATCTTTTTTAACGCCATAAAATCATTCTTCCGCTCTATTTTCAGATTAAGATAATCTGTGGTATAAATAAGCACAGCTTAGTTCACTAATTCCTAGCCACAAACCATATGAAGCAATTCTTTTTAAATCTGCTAAAATTAGCCTTCTCTTTTATCACGATAGTGTCTATTATCGCCGTCTGGATGACTCTATCATATTATGTTATTAAAGTTTGCGTACCAGCCTTCTCCGTTGACACAAGCACCGATACTTCAACGACAGAAACAGTAGAAAGCACCGAAGAAGACTGCAATGTTTACGGTATAAACCTCCACGGTGACGTTATTACATATCACACACCCGACTCATTTAATAGCGAAGGTGACCTAATGTTTGACCAAACCTCAGCTGATGTAGTAATGAGGCTTATTACCGAAGCAGAAAATGATGATGATATTAAATACGTAATAGTTGAAATATCTTCTTCTGGTGGATCACCAGCCGCTGGTTTTGAAATGATGCAGGCGTTTAGAAGTTCGACCAAGCCAGTAGTTGCGTTTGCTAGGGATGGTGCTATGTCTGCAGCCTATTTGGCGGCAACAGGGGCACAAACAATATTTGCGTCTCACGCTTCAGATATAGGTTCAATCGGGGTAACGGCCTCATATCTAGAGAATGTGGAACAAAACAAAAAGGAGGGATTAAAATATATTGATTTAAGTGTTGGAAAATTTAAAGACACAATGAACCCAAACCGCGCGCTTACCAACGAAGAAAAACAACTAATAATGCGAGACATTGTATTATTGAATGAAAATTTTATAAAAACAGTAGCCGAAAATCGTAAATTAGACATTAAAAAAGTCCGCCTACTTGCTGATGGATCCACGATGATGGGGGAGGATGCTCTTAAGAATGGTTTGATTGATAAAATCGGGAACTTATATGATGTGGAGGATTTTGTTAAAGATAAAATAGGGGAGGAAGTAAATATTTGCTGGAAGAATTAAGTATTAAAAGGGGCTAAATAGCAATAGTTTAGACCTTTTTTATATTATTAATTACTTTACTTAACATGGCAATCTTCTGATGGTAATTATCTAACCGGAATTTTTATTAGGTTAGCCGGATCGGTAGTTTACATGTTGGTGCCGCTTATTTTGAAGGACTTAAAACTTTGGTAGCACTATGATGTCAGATCAAGAATTTAGAAAACATTTACCTAAAGACAAAGAGTGCACTGATGAAGAAGTAAATGAATTAAGAAGAGTAATGTATGGCTTGGCAGATCTTGCCTTTGATAAGTGGGTAAAGGAGAAGGGGATTAAGGTTGATAAGTTAAATGCGGAGTAGTTTGAATTTGGTATTGTTTTCTGTTAAACTGCCAGCAGTGTTTAAGCGGTGTTTAAAGTCTAAACATTAGACTAACACTTCAAGAAGTGTCATGGTAATGTTTAGGCAAAAATGGCTCTGTACAGGGCCATTTTTTAAACTTGACATTCGTCTAATTTCCGTCTATAATACGTCTATAAAGTACTTCATTCAAACCCTATGTTCCAGCCAAAATACACCATTACACCAAGGTTGTTGGCTAATATCAAAAGAATAGCTGAGTTGGTGGTTGAATTAAACAGCAGACATTTTCCTAAAATTGTCTTATTGGATTTCGAAAAAAGAGCCAGAGAAATTTCGGCTCATTCTTCCACCGGCATAGAGGGCAATCCTTTACCCTTAACTGAAGTAAAACGTTTGTTAAAACATGCGCCAGAGCGTAGGCGAGATAGTGAGAAAGAAGTATTAAATTACAACAATGCTTTGGAATATTTAAACAGTCTGCTTAATCAGAGTGGTTTTAAATTTGATTTGAATTTAATTTTGGATATTCAAAAGAAGGTTACCGCTGATTTGATTCACGAATTTCGTTCTGGTAAAATTCGCCAGGAACCGGTGTTTGTAAATAATCCCCAAACTCGACGGACGGTTTATTATCCACCAGATCATCAGGATGTTCCAAACATGGTAAGTGATTTGTTGCAATTTACAGCAGTTAACGAAAGCAAACTCGATCCGTTGGTGGTAGCTGGTATTTTTCACAAGCAGTTTGTAGTTATTCATCCTTTTGTTGATGGCAACGGACGAACTACTCGTTTGGCCACGAAAATGCTTTTAGCCAGAATGGGTTTAAATACTTTTAATCTATTTAGTTTTGAAAATTATTATAACAATAATGTCACTAAATATTTTCAAAATGTTGGTTTAATCGGCAACTACTATGATTTAAAAAACGATATTGATTTTACCCTGTGGCTAGAATATTTTACTGATGGTATTATTGATGAGCTCTTAAGAGTCGGTGGAGAATTGGTTAAAACAAATATCACACCGGAAAATGAGTTAAAACCTTACCATCAAGAAATATTAAGCTATATCAAGAATAATAATTTTATCAAAGACAGCGATTACTCTAAACTTACCAAGCGAGCCAAACCAACAAGGAATTTAGATTTTAGAAAGTTAATTGAGCTTGGTTTAATTGAAAAACAGGGCAAGGGTAAAAGTACCTACTATATTTTGAAGAAATAATGTAAACATTAAATTAACACTTTAAGAAGTGTCATGGGGTGTAAAGCGATATGGAAGATAAAAAAGATTTGTATTTCGTCGCGGTTAAAGTCTTTTTGCAAAATAGCGAAGGAAAACTTTTGATTACGAAAGATAAGTTTGGTGATTGGGATATCCCGGGTGGGAGATTGCGTGACAATGATTTTAACGTACCTCTTGAGGAGGTTGTCGCTAGAAAGATAAAAGAGGAATTAGGGGAGATTTCATACAAATTGGGTGAGCCCGCCGTTTTTATGCGTCACGAGCGAGACGAAATCTTGTCGACAGGCGAAAGAGAAAAGCGCAGAATTTTTGCAATTGGTTACAAGGCGGAATATTTGGGTGGCGATTTGAAATTGGGAGGCAACCATGAAAAGTTAGAATGGGTAGATCTGAATAATTTTATTCCGGAGGATTATTTCACCGGTGGCTGGTTACAAGGGGTGAAAGAGTTTCAATTTAAATATGGAAGATAAAATTAAACAAGGAGTTTACGAGCATTATTCAGGGAAACGTTATCAGTTAGTTGGTGTAGCGAAACACAGTGAGAATTTAGAAGAATTGGTTGTATACAAAGCTCTCTACGGCGAAGGTCAGATTTGGGTGCGGCCAATTGGTATGTGGTTTGAAGAGGTAGAGTGCGAAGGAAAGAAGATGCCGCGGTTCAGATTAGTTGAATAATTATGATAAAAAAAATTTTAACACTCGCATTGGTTGTTAAAGAAAATGAAGTTCTTTTAGGGATGAAAAAACGTGGTTTTGGTATGGGGTGGTGGAATGGGTTTGGTGGTAAGGTAGAGCCGGGAGAAAGTATTGTCGAAGCAGCTAAGCGAGAAATGCGCGAAGAGTCCAATGTAGAAATAGTTGCGATGGAAGAAATTGGGTTGATTGATTTTTATTTTGTTGGCAATCCGATTCCTTGGGAAGTTCATCTTTTTAAAGTATCGGAATATTCTGGCGAGCCAGTTGAGTCCGAAGAAATGTTACCGAAGTGGTTTCCACTAGAAAATCCGCCATTTGATAAAATGTGGGCGGACGATCCGGTCTGGTATCCATATTTTTTAAGAGGCGAACGGTTTAATGCTGAGTTTTGGTTTGATGAGAATAAAAAAGTGGAAAAATTTAATATCGAAAAAATTTAGTAGTGTCCGCAGTTTTGCATATAAAATATCCCGATTTAATTCGGGATATTTTGTTGCTAATGAGATTTTATGTTGTTTTGTGCCGCTTTAATAGGTAGGTTAATATTGGTGGTGTAAGAAGAGTAGATAATATTACCATGATGATTATGATAGAAAATATTTCATCATTGATAATGTTTAAAGATTTGCCGATCATAGCAAAGATTAGACCGACTTCGCCGCGTGGTATCATGCCAAATCCTACAATATATTTGTTGACTTTTCCTGCAGCTAAACCGGACACTATTTTTCCAACAAATGCTGTGGCGGTAATCGCCAGAGCGGTTAGTAATATCGGTAGATTAAACATTGTTTCCAACTTTACATTCATACCAGTAACAACAAAGAAAATCGGGATCAAAAACATTCCGATTGGTTGTATTAAATCCTCAACATGTCTTTCAGAATGTGGTTCGATAGCGTGTAAAACTTTTGCTTTGTCCTCAGTGTTCAAGTTTGCGGTCGCTTCTTTAACATCAGCCACTATGTGTGGATCTTTAAAATATGAAAAATGTACTGGATCTAAAACCAATCCCGCCGCAAACGCACCAACAATTGGAGCTAAACCAATTTTTTGCGCCAAAAATGAAATTATCAGACCGAAGCTGATAGCTAAAGTAAATTTCATGCCTACGCCGGTGTGTATTTTGGCGAATAGTTTACCGAGCTGTGGGGCCAATAATTGACCAATGACAATTGATCCGACTAAAAACAAAATTGCTTTGGCTGTGATCCAACCAATCATACCAAGACTTACACCGCCAACTGTCGCGATAGCTGAAACAATTGCCAGAATAATTAAACCCAGAACGTCGTCGATTACCGCTGCCCCCAAAACAATCTGTGCTTCCGGTATGTGCAACTTTTTTAGATCTTGAAAAACTCGCGCGGTAATACCGACCGATGTGGCGGTTAGAGCGGCCCCAATGAATAAATAAGCATTGGATGATAGCCCAGGCAAGATCCAGGGGCCAACTATATATGCACCCAATACAAATGGCACAACAACACCTACGCAAGCCACCAAAAAGGCGCGCAAACCAACCTGTTTCATTTTTTGAATATTGGATTCCAAACCGATTTGGAACAACAAAATAACCACACCCAATTCAGATAAAAAAGTGATAATTGAATCTTGTTTGATTGGTTCAAATATCATTATCCCGAGTAGTGCAAGATTGCCCATAATGACGCCGATGACAAGTTCGCCCAATACCGATGGTTGTCCAATTTTTTCGACTAAGCTAGAAATTTTTGCCATGATAAGTATGACTGCAATCCAGAGAAATGTATAAGCCGCGGAATGTCCTGTGCCGCCGCTGTTTTCTGAGGCAAAGACGAAAGATCCTAAAAACAGAGATGTGATCAAAGAGGCGATGACCACATTTTTTAGTTTGATGTTTTTCCAATTGGATAATGACGAAAATTTCATATTTGTTAGTTAAAAAATAAAGACGGAGATAATTATACCTGTTTTATTGTTTTCTTTCAAGACTCTGTTCAAAAGCATGGTGTGTATGTTATAATATTTGAATATAAAAATATAAAATATGTTTTTTCCTATAATTTTAATCGTCGTCAGTTTGGTAATTCTAATTTTGGGGGCAGAGGGGTTGGTGCGCGGAGCATCTTCGATTGCCAAGAAGGCTGGCATCTCGTCTTTGGTTATCGGTTTAACAGTTGTTGCTTTTGGTACTTCCGCTCCGGAATTGATTGTTAATTTATTTTCTGCCCTTAAAGGTTCTTCAGAAATTGCGATTGGAAATATAGTTGGTAGTAATATTGCTAACATCTTTTTAATTTTAGGTTTATCGGCAATTATTTATCCACTCTCTGTTAAGAGGAGTACTGTCTGGAAAGAGATCCCGTTTGCTCTTTTGGCGATGGTCTTGGTCTATACTATGGGTAACGATATGTTTTTTGATGGGGCAAGCTACAACGCTATCACTCGCACTGATGGGTTTGCTTTGATTAGTATTTTTATTATCTTCATGTTTTATACTTTTGGGATTGCCAAGAGTGGAGGAGAAGGTGAACAGGTGAGTGCATACAATTGGCCAATTTCTCTTCTCTTAACTATTACTGGTTTGGTATTTTTGTTTTTTGGTGGAAAGTTGTTGGTAGACAACGCAGTGATACTGGCTCGTATGGCTGGTTTATCTGAAGCTTTAATTGGTCTAACAATCGTCGCTGTTGGTACTTCGTTGCCAGAATTAGCGACTTCGTTGGTGGCGGTTTATCATCACCATGACGATATTGCTATCGGTAATATTGTTGGTTCGAATATTTTTAATGTTTTTTGGATTTTGGGTGCAACTGGTACAATATTACAGTTACCTTTTAATTCAAATGTTAATATTGATGTGCTGGTCGGTATTTTTGCCACAGTTTTACTTTTTCTTTTTATGTTTGTCGGCTCGCGCCGAAAATTGGATCGTTGGCAAGGTTTTCTTTTTGTGGCTATGTATGCCGCTTATGTCGTCTATTTGGTTCAAAGGGGCTAAAATTAGCAATAACTTCAGCGGTTTTGCGCCCCTTGCCAAAAAACACAAAAAGAGCTAGAATATACGCGCTTTTAACGCTATATTTTTTTATCTATGAGCAATAAATATCGTAAGGAGACAATTAAGGGTTTGACCCGTTCGCAGGTTAATTGGCGAGTGGCTGGGGTAATTGCATTGACTGTTATAACTTTGGCAATCGTTTTGCCGGGGAAAGTAAATGCGGGAATTAGTTGGGTAAATTCAAAAACAAATATTGGTTTGCCGACCTTGCCAGCTAGCGGGTTTAATCTCGGTCTTGATTTACAGGGTGGTGCCCATCTTATTTATGCTGCCAACACGACTAATGTGCCAGCAAAAGATCGGGCTGATTCTGTCGAAGGTGTGCGTGATGTTATCGAGCGTCGGGTGCGTGGTGGCTTGGGTGTGGCTGAACCGATGGTACAGACTACTCGTGTAGGCGAGGAATATCGAGTGATTGTGGAGTTGCCAGGTATAACTGATGTTAATCAAGCAATTAAAATGATCGGCGAAACTCCGGTTTTGGAATTTAAAGAAGAAAATACCGCACCACAACGTGAACTAACCAAAGAAGAAAAGAAACAGCTGAGTGATTTTAATATTGCTGCTGAGAAAAAGGCTAAACTGGCTTTAACTGCAGTGCGTCAGGGAAAAGATTTTGCCGCTGTAGTTACTGAGTTTTCTGAAGATGAAAAAACTAAAAATACCGGTGGTGATATTGGTTTTATTAATGATGTATCGTTGCCAGAGGTTTATAAATGGGCAAGTACTCACAAAGATGGTGAGACCAGTAATGTTTTGGTAAAAGATGTTGATGGTTGGAATGTTGTTAAACGCTTAGGCCAAAGAGATGGTGAAAAATATGTTTCCGCTGCGCATTTATTGTTGTGTTACCAAGGTGCTGAACGTTGTGAGGGTGCGCAATATACTAAAGAGCAGGCTTTGGAAAAAATTAAAGAAATAAAGACTCAGATAACAGTTGTTAATTTTGGTGATATGGTGGCGCAATATTCAACTGAACCAGGTGCCAAAGATCGTGCTGGTGATTTGGGTAAATTTAAATCTGGCGAGATGGTGCCAGAATTTGAGAGTGCAGCTTTCGGTATGGCAGTTGGCGCAATTTCTGATCCGGTTGAATCTCAGTTTGGTTATCATTTAATTTATAAAAAAGGTGAGGAAATTACCAAAGAATATCAGGTAGCGAGGGTTTTGGTTCGTACCAAAACTGAAGCGGATATTGTGCCGCCAGCGGAAGAGTGGAAATTTTCCGGTCTTTCCGGCAAACAATTAAAACGTGCCGAAGTAACAGAAGATATGCAGACTGGTCAGATTCAAGTTAGTTTAAATTTTGATGAGGTAGGTACCAAATTGTTTGCCGACATTACCACACGTAATGCTAATAAGTTAGTTGCGATATTTTTGGATGGTGAGGCGATTAGTATACCGCGTGTTGATGAGCCAATTTTAAGCGGAAGTGCTGTTATTTCCGGTGGTTTCACTTTAACCGAAGCCAAAATTTTAGCTCAACGTTTGAATTCAGGTGCGCTCCCAGTACCGGTGGAGATTATCAGTCAACAGACTGTTGGTGCTTCACTAGGTGCTGATTCTTTACAAAAAAGTTTTGTGGCCGGTCTTTGGGGCTTGCTTGCAGTGGTGATCTTTGTGATTTTTTACTACCGTTTACCTGGTTTGATTGCTTCGGTTGCCTTACTTATATATGTTACATTAACTTTGGCAATCTTTAAATTGCTTGGTGTCACCCTAACTCTTTCGGGTATTGCGGGTTTTATCTTGTCTATTGGTATGGCAGTTGATGCTAATGTGTTGATTTTCGAACGTTTAAAGGAAGAGCTGAGATTAGGCCGCAGTTTGAGCACAGCTTTGGAAGAGTCTTTCGTGCGTGCTTGGAGTTCTATCCGCGACAGTAATATCACCACTCTTATTAGTTGTGTCTTCTTATTATGGATGGGCACAGGTTTTGTTCAAGGCTTTGCCATTACTTTGGCTGTCGGTGTGTTGATGTCCATGTTCTCTGCTATTGTGATTACTCGTAATTTGATGCGCTGGATATTGGTGTGGTTTAAAAATGGTGCCAATCATCTTTTCTTAGGCTACAAAAAAGGCGAACAAAATATTGAAACTATAAAATAATTTAGATATGTTTATTCCTTTTATAAAGTATTCAAAGTTGTGGATTGCGATTGCTTCGGCAGTGAGTTTAATCTGTTTGTCTTTGGTTGTTGTGTGGGGTTTGAAACCAGGAATTGATTTTACTGGCGGATCGCTACTTGAAACTTCGTATTCGACTACTCGGCCGACAATTGCTGAAATGCAAAACTATTTAGTGGAGAAAGGGATCAAGAATGCTGTCGTTCAACCGATAGGTGATCATTCTTTGGTGGTTCGTACTGGATTTTTGAACGAAGACGAACACCAGAAAGTCTTGACGGATGTTAAAGAAAAATTCGCTGTTGATGGTAATGTGGTCAAAGAGGAGCGTTTTGAAACTGTCGGTGCTTCAGTGAGTCAACAACTTCGTCAGCGTGCTCTGTGGGCCATAATTTTGGTGTCTTTAGGTATTGTGGCCTATGTGGCCTATGCTTTTCGCCATGTTTCTCGTCCAGTTGCCAGTTGGAAATATGGTGCTTTAGCGGTAGTTGCTTTGATTCATGATTTGCTTTTAGTAATGGGTGTCTTTGCTATTTTGGGCTATTTTAGAGGTATAGAAGTTGATACTGCTTTTGTGGTGGCACTTTTGACTGTACTTGGTTATTCTGTCAACGATACAATCGTGGTGTTCGACCGGGTGCGTGAAAATCTATTACGCCACCGTTCTGATGATTTCAGTGAGACTGTAAATATTGGTTTAAATCAAACCTTAATGCGTTCGATTAACACCACTCTAACCACGTTGTTCCCATTATTTGCTTTATACTTCTTAGGTGGTTCTACTATCCATAATTTTGTCTTAGCGCTTTTAATTGGTATTGCTTCTGGTGCTTATTCTTCGATCTTTATCGCCAGTCCGTTGTTGGTAATGGTGGAGAAATGGCAAAGACGAAACGCCTAGTTTTTTACGATGTTTAAACCCCAAGTTTTCGGCCTGGGGTTTTTTAATTTCTGATTATTTGGTATAATAGATATATCTTAAATTTATTATAGTATGTCCGAAAATATCGTTCGTCATCTTGTTGCCTTGGCCGCCACTATTATCTGTGCTTTAGCCTATTATGCTGGTTATGTTTCAGGTATACGAGGTTGGTGGTGGACAATATTCTCCGTGGTTGTAGTCTATGGAGGTATTTATCGTTTAATAAATAAATAGTTTTATGCCGTTGGTATTGGCGACTCCATTTGGTTTTAGTATTGATCTGACTTTCTGGGCAGAGTTATTTTCGCAACCAACAGTTGATATTATTAACTCTCTTTATGCGATTGTAGGATGGACAATACTAGCTCTGGTATTTTTCTTTATGGGCAGTGAGTTGTGGGTTGGTTATCGCACTACTTTATATACCAAAAAATGGCAATGGGTGGTTTTGGCAGTAGATGTTCCTCCTCTTTATATCCAGTCTCCCAAAGCGGTAGAGCAGATTTTTGCGCATTTAAGTGGTGCTAAGGTTAGTGTTAATCTTTGGCAAAAATATTGGATAGGAAAAAAACAAAAATGGTTTAGTCTTGAAATCGTGAGTTTGGAGGGGTATATTCAGTTTTTAATTCGTTGTGAAGCAGAATATCGTGATTTGGTAGAAGCAGCAATTTACGCGCAGTATGCAGAGGCGGAAATTACTGAAGTGGAAGATTATGTTGGAATCTTGGCGGATAGTTATCCCAATGATAAGACCGATATTTACGGCTTGGAATTTAGTTTGGCTGATCATGATGCGTTTCCAATTCGGACCTATCCGAGTTTTGAATATAGTATGAGTAAGGATGTGGTTTTTTCTGATCCGATGGCGGCGATTTTGGAAAACTTTAGTCGCATTGGTAAAGGAGAGAATTTGCTTTTGCAAATTATTGTTGAGCCTACCAGTAATGCTTGGAAAGAAAAAGGAATTGAGCTGGTAAAGAAACTGATAGCTAACAAAAAAGAAGCGCCAAAAAGTTCGATAATTACAACAATTGGCCAGATACCAAAATTATTAGCACAAGAAGCGATTAATATCTGGGACTGGAATTTTGAGCCAACAGAAAGGGACGCGGTAAAAGAAGTAGCAGGTAAAGTATCTGATCTTTCTCCTGGGGGGAAAGACACGTTGCAAGCGATTGAGGATAAAATTTCTAAAATTGGTTTTAAGACTAAGATTCGGTTGTTATATACAGCCAATAACGAAGTGTTTAATCCTAGTCGTTGTGTTGATGGTTTTGTTGGTGCGTTGAATCAGTTCAGTGTGATGAGTCGTAATGCGATTGTTCCTCACGACGATACTGTGGCGCATTATGCCTTTAGCAACTATCGCACACTTGCCAAAAAAGCACTGTGTGTAGGTGCTTATAAAAAACGTAAATTAAAAACTGGTGGTAATCCATATATTTTGAATATTGAAGAATTGGCGACTATCTGGCATTTCCCATTACCGTTTGTAAAGACACCGTTGTTGCAGAAGGCAGAAACCAAGCGCGGCGAACCACCAATGAATTTACCGTTGGAAGTAAGCGACGCTGGTTCAAGAATGAAAAAGATTACACCGGCAACAGAGGGGAAGCCAGAAGGAAATTTGCCGGAGCCGCCAGCGGACTTACCTTATGCCTAAAACAAAAATCCCGATTTTACTCGGGATTTTTTTGTGTTTGAATTTGAGTGGTGAGTTGTCGTATGTATTCGTATCCTCCGACCAAAACTGTGGTGTAAAAAATGTCGGCCATTAATTGGTTGCGAAAGAAGGGGAGGGCGGCGAAATAGCTGGTGAATAATCCGGTTAGGTTTGCCGGATACATTGTGCCAAATGCCCATACTGCCCAGTTGGTGACAAGAAAGAATATTGTCGAACCAACGACTGTGCCGGTGGCGATTTTTTTCCAACCCTTTTCTTGGGTGGTGTAACCGATTACGGCCATTAAAGTGAAGGATAAATAGACTGAGAGCATGATGGGGAGACCATAGAAGCCAATAAACAGGTCGCTGACGAGCATGGCGATGAGTGGAATGGTTAGGGCGTATTTATTTGGTAAATATCGGCCAGCAAAAAACGCAACTGCTCCGATTGCCGTAAAATTTGGTAGATGAGGTGCGAAACGGGTAGCCAGACCAAGAATTATTAGTAATATTGCTGGTAGATATTTTTTCATATTGTTTTTTGTTATTCAATATTTTTAATTTGATTGGTATATGTTTTTTTTGAATATTTATGGTAGCGGTATTGATTGCAATTGTTGTTGTGGGGGTATTGAGCAAAGGCGGTTCAGTTGTTTTTGGTCCAATTATTTCTATGGTCGATGTAGTAGTTGTGGTGGTGGTGGTAATTGTAATAGCAATTGTGGTGGTTGTAAAGGTCGTTGTGGGTGTTATCGTGGGTGGGGTATAGCCGGAACTACTGCCATAAGTGAAGGTTGCTCCTTGAGAAAAATTTTGCACCTTTTCTGATAAAATAATGGGCCAAGATTTTCCTGCCAGGGCAGGGACAGCATGTTTCATTGCAAACCAATCGGTTGTACCCGGAGACCAAATTGATTCATAATATCCATTGGTATTATTATCTGTTTTAAGTTGATTAATCAACGGTGACCAGGGGTTTGTACCACTCGCAGTAATCCAGTCGTTCTGTCCTTCGTTTAGAGCGTTGATTCCCATTATCACCCAACTTGTAGTCATTATTTCAGATGTACCATAACCCCAACCACCGTCATTTTGTTGGGTTGATTTTAAATAACTCTTGGCTTTGGCAAAAATCTCACTGTTTATTTCTGCTCCTTTATTTTGTGCATACTTTAAAGCGTTAATTGAAGCACCAGTAATATCAGCGCTTTGATAACCTGCCCAGGTAAACGATCCGTCAGCAGTTTGGTCGGAAACGATAGTATTGATGGTGGAAATCACCAATGGGTTTTGTGCACTTTCTCCGGTTGCTAGTAGTGCTAACAGGGCAAATACATCATCGTTGGTACCGCTTAAACCATACAGATTGTCTTTGTGACAGATTGTAGACATTTTTTCTTTCAGACCCTTTATAGAGGAATCGTTTGCGCCAACACCTGCTGCGATTAAAGCTAAAATGTGACGTGGATAGGTAGCGCAGGAATTGATATCTGACGGATCATCAAGGTTGTACTTTTTTTCATAATCCAAAAGCGAAGTACCAGTGTTTTTTATTTCTTCAGCATATTGATTGTTCGCGCCAAAAGACATGATTGCCCAATCGGTAATTGTGCCATCCACAATTTTTCCGTCTGGTGATTGTTGGGTTTTAAAATAGTTTAAAATTTTGTTTACAACATCAGATATCTGTGTTTGGGAAATTGTTTGTGGTGGAGGAGTATTTGTCTGAGTGGTTTCACTTTGTCCGCCAGTTGCGGTTTCGGTAAGTGGGGTGGTACTACTACCAGTAGTAGTACTTGTACTTGTGCTTGTACTAATATTTAATTCGTCGGTTGTTGTTGTTGTTGTTGTTGTTGTTGTTGTTGGGTCTGTTATCATTATCAAGCTTGTAGTTGTTGTCAGACTGGTGGTTGAGCTTGAGTCGGTATCTATCACAAAACTCAGGTCGATAGTCGTAGTGGTGGTGTTGTCGTTAGTTGAAGTATTGGTATCAGTAAGGATGAGATTATCCGAAATCTCTTCACCTTCTTCTGTTGTTACAGTAATATTTTCTACTACAATGTTTTCGGTATCTCCTTCTAGAGCAAAACCGTAGGTGGGTGTTGCGGTTAATAGTCCGAAAACAAAAACCAAGGAGTAGATGTAAAATTTGTTTTTTAAATTTACTGTTTTCATATTTGAGATGAATGAGAGAAATGAAAAATGCTTTTTCATTTCCGAGTGAATGAGAATATGTCGCTTTAGCGAATGTATTTCCATTCTATTATATCCCCCTGAATTAGTTTGTAATTTGAAATACCAATTTGAGCAGTTTGGCCGTTGATGTAATAGATCCAATATTTTCCGTTGCCTGGGTCGTTTTTTATACCGTTGATCTCATCAACGAAAAACCCAAGTGAGGAGTATTCTTTGCCAGAGAACATGAAGGGTTGTTCAGAGCGAGCGGTTAGTTGGCGCATGGCTTCGAGCAGTGTTGTGTCTGGCTGGAATTTCAAGGTATATGTGCGGTCAGAAGTTTTTAGAGTGGCGGTCAGTTGTTCTGGGGCAGATTCAGTAGTTACGGTAGTAGGGGTGTAATTTGCTTTGATTGTCGAGCTTTGAAGCGGTGGGGGCAAATTTACCTGCTCAGAGCTTGTGTGAGGTGTTTTAGGGGGTGATGCCGGGGTTTTTGTGTGGTCGGGTATGAGGAGATAGGCGATGCTTGTGAAGGTGACAAATATCAAGAGGATAAAAAGGCGAATTAGTATTGGGGGGATTGGTTTTTGCATATATAATAAAAAATTTCTACCTGAGCAGAAATTATTAAAGTCACCAACGGTGCTATCCTGCTCGGGTTTACCTCGCCAAAGCTAGAATAGCGTAGGCGGGGTTTATCTGAAGACCGGACTAATCCCGATATGATCGGAATATTACCGTTGCGGCACAGTGCAGGAATTTAACCTGACTTCCACAGATAAAATTTAAATTGTAACGTAACGTAATGATACCGCTTCGTTGGTTGGGCGTCAAATTTTGGTTATCCACAGCCTGTGCCTGGTTATATTCTGGGCTTTTTTGTTTGACCAACAAGGTATAATCGTGGTATAAAAAAATAGCCACAAACGGGGTCGTATTATGCGAAACGCACGAGGGGGCAAGGCGTTCAAGCGTAGGAACAAGGAAAAGAAGAAACCGAAGAAGGTTTCTACCGCTCCGAAGCCGCACGTCTGCGAAAGGACGAGCGACTCCGCCTTGAACTGCCGCTTCTGCGGCAAGTACACACCCCGATAACCTGGCATGGGAGTGAACCGTGGAGAGGATTTCACGCCCATCACGCGTCATCCGAGACCAATCGGGTGGCGCGTTCTTCTTTCAAAAGGTCAGTCATTTTATATATGAACTGGTTCGATAAAAAACCCATTATCGCTTTAGCGCCAATGGCTGATCTAACTGACAGTCCTTTTTGTCGTATTTGTCGCGAAGTGAGCGGTGATGATTTTGTAATCTTTCGAGAAATGGTGAGTGCTGAGGCGTTGGTGCGAGATAACGCTAAAACTTTAAAAATGTGTGAGTTCGACAAAGAAGAAAGACCAATTGTAATTCAGATATTTGGTGGTGATCCAGGCAATATCGCTGCTTCGGCAGAGTTGATAGTAAACAAATTTAAACCTGACGGAATTGATATAAATATGGGTTGTCCTGTACCAAAGATTGCCGGACGGTCTCATGCTGGTGCGGCACTTTTAAAAGATCATGAACGTGCAATCAAAATTATCACCACTTTGAAAGCAAAAAACTTGGGCGTGCCCATTTCTGTAAAAACCCGTTTGGGATGGGGGAGTGATAGTGAAATTTTGGAATTTGCACCTAAATTAGAGCAGGCTGGTGCTGATGTTTTGACTATTCATGGTCGTACTAAGGTGCAAGGATATTCGGGCGCTGCCAATTGGGAGATGATTGGGAAGGTAAAAAATATTTTATCCATTCCAGTGATTGCCAATGGTGATGTATCCAGCGTGGAAGATATTAAAAGGTGTTTGGAAATAACAAGAGCAGACGGAGTAATGATTGGGCGGGCAGCTTTGGGCAATCCGTGGATTTTTGGCGGGCGTGTTCCAGATTTGGAAGAGATTAAAAAAGTAGTTTTGCGACATGCGAAATTGCATGTCGAACATTACGGCGAAGAATTTGGTTTAACCGCATTTCGAAAACATTTACTTTCATATTTTAAGGGGTTACCAAATATCGCCAAGTGGCGAGTGATGTTAGCACAAGTGAAAGACCAAAAACAATTAGGAGAAATATTAAAAAAAATCCCTGAGTAGGGATTTTTTGAATCGTGTTTTTTATCGATATCCAGTATCTTTCCACACACTTTCTTTTTTATCTTCGTCAGGTGGTGCCCATTTAAATTCCGGTTTTTTCTCTGGCCCTACAACGGGTTGTGCTTCCGTTTTAGGTTTTCCATTCATTTCTTCGGGAGTGAACAGTTCTCCCTGTCCCTCTTTTGGTGGATTGTTAGACATATTTTTTAAACTTTAACTTTATTATCGTTAGAAAAAATTCCACAATATCTTTGGTGGACAATTTGGATTGTCCCACCTTTCTATCAGTAAATATAACGGGAATTTCTTTGGTTGTAAAGCCCTGTTTTTCCACACGGTAGAGCAGTTCTTCTTGAAAGGCATAGCCGTTACTAGAAATATTGTCTAATCGGATTGCCTCTAAGACCTGTCTGCGGTAACAGCGGAAACCGGCAGTGACGTCATGAACTTTTAATCCTAACACCAGTCGCGATAAAAACATTGCACCGTTACTCATCATTTTTCTTTTCCAGTTCCAGCCAATGATTCCACCGCTAGTAATTTTACGTGATCCGATGCTCATGTCCGCCCCTTCGCTACAAGCCAAAATTAATTTTGGAACGTCGGTGGGGTTGTGGGAAAAATCGGCGTCCATTTCCATAATCAGATCGGCGCCTAGCTCTAGCGCTTTTTTAAATCCGGCAATGTAGGCCGAGCCGAGGCCGGATTTTTTTTCACGTTTGATTAAATGGAGAGATAGAGGATAGATAGTTTGCCAATCAGTTACAATTTGTGCGGTGTGGTCAGGAGAGTTATCGTCCACCACAATTATTTCTAAATCGTTTGGGATAATATTAAAAATTGTCGGAATTAACTTGGCAATGTTTTCTCGTTCGTTATAGGTGGGAACAACGATTATCGTTTTCATGTATTTCTCTGTCTATTTCTGTCGGCGCTTGGCGCAGATGAGGGTGTTGCGCAAAAGCAGTGCCACGGTAATTGGTCCGATGCCACCAGGTGTAGGAGTGAGATAAGAACATTTTTCTAAAATTTCTGGACGGTTGACATCGCCATACATTTTTCCGTTTTCGAAAGCGATACCAGTGTCAACGATAATCGTGCCCAGTCGAATCATGTCACCGCGTAATAAATCTTTTTTTCCGACAGCGGTAACAACAATGTCAGCTTCAAGACATTTTTCTTTGGTATTGTTAGTGCGGCTATTACAAGTAATTACTGAGGCACCAGCGTTCATCATCATGATGGCAAGCGGGCGACCAACTAGTGCACCAGTGCCAACAATAGTAACATTTTTTCCTTTTAAATTAACTTTAATAGTTTGTAAAACTTCCAGCACCGCCGTTGGGGTGGGTGGGGTAAGCCAGCTAGTTCCCATTACCAATTTACCAGTATTGGTGTCGGTCATGCAGTCTACATCCAATTCGGGGTCGATAGCGTTTAAAACATCGGGAGTATACAATCTTTCGGGTAGTGGTAGTTGTACGATAAGTCCAGATATTTTTTTGTTTTTTTGAATCTCTTTTATTTTCTTTACCAACACAATTTTGGAAACAGAAGCAGGGAAGTGATATAGCACAAATTCCATTCCGACCTGTTCGGCGGCTTCCTGTTTCTTGCGTATGTAAGTAGCGGACGGTTTGTTGTTGCCAACAAAAACTACCGCCAATTTTGGGGTGAATCCATGCTTTTTGAGTGCTGCAACAGCTCGAGCGGTTTGTTTGTTGATGTCTGCAGCGATTTGTTTTCCATTAATCAAAATACCCATAGTGATCGCATTCTATCATAAATATGGGGAAAAATCAACTTGTTTTGGGAGGGTTGACAAAACGAGTATTTTTTTTAAAACTAGGCTAGTTCCTTGATATTTTCAATGGTGGTTTTTCCAACTGTGGAGGGGATATGCTTTACACTCTGGGCGATGGTGGCCTGGTGCAGACCCCCTTTACGGTGGTCGGCGCAGCACAGGCAAGTGGTATCTACTGCGAGTTTGTTCGTGTTCATCACATGGTGGATGGTGTGCATGATGAGTCTAGACTCGGTGAGTCGGCCATCATCCGTCGCGGTCAGCGAATCGGGGCTAGTATGGGAGAGGAAGGCGTCAGTGCTTTTCGTGCGGTCGCTCACCTGTTCGCAGAACAGGAGGCGGATCGCAAGTATAAGCACGTCGTGATTTTTCCGCTGGCCGGTCGCTGGTTTAGCTATGAAGCCGATGGCCACTGGAAGGAGTGGATCGACTGTGATAGCGGCTGGTGTGATAATGCGGTGCTGATCCGCGTTTTTACTACCACAGAGGTGGAAGGAAAAACGTACAGGATCACCAGCTCTGCCCCGTTTGAAAGAAAGGGACAGGTTTTCAGAGCGAGTGGGCTCGTCGACATGTGTGGAAGCGCTATTGTTGACGACTACTCAATCTTCGCAGCGGCCCGAGAGTTCGGGTGGTTGTTGAATGCCGAAGAAAAAAAGGCGTTCTGGTTGTGGGGGTTGACGCTGCCTCGCGACCTGACGCCCTACGACCTGGCGATCTGCCGGTCGATCTGCGGATTCGCCTCCGCGGAAAAGGTCTTTCACTCCTTCGTGTCCACGACCACTACGGTCTGGATGGACTACAGACTGGAAGACCTGCGGCGCGTTCGTACCGATGCTGCTGACCTGAGCGCGCCTCGTAGGCCGCTTCTGGTCCTCCATCGACACTAGCAGGGCTTGGGGGTCTTCGGACCCCCGGCCCTGTCCTACCTCAATATTAAGAAAAATTAACTTATATTATAAAAACAACAGCCAGTTTGTGGCTGTTGTTTTGTTTAACAGAAAAGAATTAACTCTTGTGCAATTTTTTGGTAATTGTACGGAGTTTCTTACCCATTTTTGTGTTCTTTTTTGCGTGCTCGATGCGAGCTTTTAGGGCACAATTCATAGTATTTAAGGTTAATTATTAATTAAATTTAGTATGTTCCGAGGCTTGGATTTACCCCGTCGCTTCGCTCTGGGGCATAAACTTCTCATCCAATCCTCTTCACTTCGTTCCGAGGCTTGGATTCGAACCAAGATAAGCAGATTCAGAGTCTGCTGGCCTACCATTAGCCGACCTCGGAATTTTGGGTCAAAACCATATATAACTGGAACAAGAGAATTTTACCACTTTTTGGCCAAAAGTCAAGCTATTCGACTACTTCGCCACCAAAATCAGCGGCGATATCGATGGCGTCATCGACGGTTTTTACTGCTTGGGCCTCTGTGACAGTGCAGAATATTTCGATTCTTTCTCCTAGCATTTTTTCCAAAATATCTTCAATTATCTTTTTATTTTTTCGATCCTCAATTTTTTCTTTGTGAAAAGAGTAGGGAACAGATACTTCCAGGCCATTTTCTGTCAGGGCTGCTAGAGTACAAATTTTTAAAATAAAAGTAAGCGAATGACAAGTTTGGTCCAACTCTGGTATCATTGCTGTCCATTTTTCTTTAACCATGTCCAAAGTTGCTTGAGGTAATTTGTGTGAGTGAGTCAAGTTGGAGATAGCAGTTTTGATTGTTTCGGTTATTTTGTGTGCTGGTTTGATTGTCTCTGAGCCATCTTTTATTTCAACTTTTTTTTCTGGTGCTGGCGTGATATATCCGTCGGGTATTTTAGACGTTTCATCGTTGGTGGTCGTTTGATTTTCCAAATTAGTCGCTTCGATAATCCAAAGTTCGAGTGGTAGTTGGGGTAAAGCCGAACGTTTCATCTCCTGTCGGCGAATGATTATTTTATCAGTCAACTTAATCAACTTACTTGTGGTAATTAAGGTGCCTATGTGTTTTAATCGGTCTCTGTCCTCAGTTCGATAACTTATTATTTCTTCCGGTTCAAATCCGGTTTGTAAAATTAAAATCAAACGCAATGTCTCAGCAATATCAAAAGCAAACTGTTCCAAATTTGCTCCGCTTTTTATCTGTTCGGCGATTATTTCCAATCCCGCGGAGGCGTTGTGTTTAAAAATTGTTTCAAGTAGTATTAAAACTTTTTCTGGCTGTGGGGTTGGCAGGATATTTTCACTATCAGCAGTGGTAATTTTTTTTAGTCCCAAAGAAAAAATCTGCCCAAGCAAACTTTCGGCGTCACGCAGACAGCCGTCGCTTTTCAAAACTACACGTTTTAAAACTTCATCTTCTACCTCGATCTCTTCGCCATTAGCCAGTGTCTTTAGGCGGGTTATCATTTTGTCGGTAGGGATTTTGTTGAAATTAAAACGTTGACAACGTGATAGGATGGTAGCAGGAAGTTTGTGGTTTTCGGTAGTAGCCAAAACAAAAATTACGTGTGTGGGTGGTTCCTCTAAAGTTTTGAGCAATGCGTTGAAGGCACTGGTTGAAAGCATGTGTACCTCGTCGATGATAAAAACCTTAAAGGGGGATTTAGTGGGTTTGAACTGAGCGTTCTCAATAATATTTTCGCGGACGTTGTCCACGCCAGTGTGAGAAGCGGCGTCAATTTCAATGACATCGATATTTCTTCCCTGAGTAATTTCTTCGCAACTAGAACAAGTGTTACAAGGCTCAGCGGTACCAGCTGCTCGATTGGGGCAGTTTACTGCCTTGGCTACCAAACGTGCCAAGGTGGTTTTTCCCACTCCGCGTGGACCAGAAAACAGGTAGGCGTGCGCTACTTTATTTAAAGAAACAGCATTAGTGATAGTTTGAGTGATATGCTCCTGCCCAATCAAGTCAGTAAAGGTCTGTGGTCGGTATTTACGATATAATGTTGGCATAAAAAAGGGGAGTAGAGATGAAACAGTCGGATAAGTATGTTTTTATTGCCGCGCTTTCAGCTAGGCAACAAAAACATACTTATCCGACTGTGACTATACCACGGTTATAATATTATTTCAATTACTACAAACTCGGCTCAATCATATCTCCAATACCGGTCGGTTTGGCCACGCCCAATTGGGCGCGTTCCATGATTTCAGAATCAACAATTTCACGGGGGCGACCATATTTCAAACGGGATAATTCTTTGATTGCTGCCGCCAATTCTTTGTTGCCTTTTTCTGGTGGGTAAGTGGTCATACTGAATGGTTTGCAAGCAGTATTGTCGATCAGTAGTTTGGTGTAAGCAGTATACTGTTCTACGTTGATCAAGTCATAAGCACCAAAAACTGGAGCGTATTCTTTTTGTAAAATATCTGCATCTTCCACGCCAATACGGAAAGTAACAAGAGTACCGGCATTACCCAAAACCGCATCACGAACGGTGGTTTTTCCTTTATTGTCTTCCAGTTGTTTCATGTACTGATGAGCGATGATTAATTCTAAGCGATATTTACGCGCTTCAGATAAAATGGTAGCAATCGAGTCGGTGATAAAGTTTTGAAACTCATCAATGTAGAGATAAAAATCATGACGTTCTTCTTCGGGCAAAGAAGCGCGCTCGAGTGCGGCCATTTGTAATTTGGATACAACAATCAGACCTAAAAGGTTAGAGTTGATTTCGCCTACCAAACCTTTGGACAAATTGACCAAAAGAATTTTCTTTTTATCCATTACATCGCGAAAACTAAAGCTGGAGTGAGTCTGGCCGATAATATTTCGCACCATTTGATTTTCTACAAAGCGGCCAACTTTTGAGATCAAGTATCCCAACATCTCTGATTTATGGAAGTCAGATGTCTTAGCCATCTCTTTGTCCCAGAAAGCCAACACCATCGGATCAGTTAATTTATTTTTGTATTTTTTAACAAACTCGTCGTCGGTAAACATGCGTGGAATCTCCGCCATCGTGCCGGGATTTTCCATATCAGCCATCAGTGTCAACATTACGTTGCGCATCTGGTGTTCAAACATTGGACCGATCATCGACGGGTCAGAAACCAGTTTATAGAAAATAGCGATCATTTCCTGGCAGATAAAATCTTTTTGTTCTTCGGTTTTAGCTTCGAGCATGTTTAGACCCAGTGGTCTTTCGGTGTCAGATGGACTAAAAACAATAACATCATCGGCGCGTTCTTTTGGTATATGTTGTAAAACATATTCAACAAAGTCGCCATGGGGGTCGATCACACAAACACCTTCGCCGTTAATTACATCTTGCACTGCTAAGCTTTGGATAAACACAGATTTACCACTACCAGATTTACCAATAGTATAAAGGTGGCGACGACGATCAGAGCGTTTCATGCGTACGATAGTTTCCTCACCACGATATACCGCTCTTCCCAAAATAATACCCTCGGTCGGCATATTCACTGGTGGTGGGGCTTTGCGTGCGCCCAACCAGTTGATGTGTGGGGTTTCAGTGTAGGGGGTAGGTAAGTGCCATAAACCACACATTTCCTCGGTGTTTACTACCATGTAATGTTTTTCTTGTGGAGTGCGATAAATGAAATCGCGAATAAGTTTTCCTTGTGAGCGGGGAGTGGCGGCGGCAAAAGAATTACCGTAGCGGTAGATATTGTATTGACCAAAAGAGTTGATGATATTTTCCAAATTCATCTGCGCAGTTTCCTTGACGTTGGCTGAGCTGACAAGACGAATAGTTAATTCTAAGCCACCATGACTGATTTTCTCCTCCATGCTTTTTACCATCTCTTCTTCCATCTGTGTCAATCGATAAGGTTCATTGGTGCCGGTTTGTTTGGAAGGGTCTTTTTTAAACAGAAGTTTTTTCCACTTCTGCAAAGAGCGCATGAAGGCGCTGCGGTGGGCGACATATTCAAATTTTTGTCCTTCACGAATATCACGGATCATCTTTACTCCTTGACGACGCCATTTGGGTGTGGCCGGTCGGACAATATATTGAATGACTGCACCTTCATCTTCGCCAATTTTACTCAATGGGTTTAAAATTGCAGACAGTGGATCGCTGTCCATTTTTTTGTAGGTCTTTAAAGGAAAAGCGGAACGGCTTTTGAAAAAAAGATAGGCGCCCACAATATGGCTTTGTGGTTTGAATATATTGTAGTCTGTTTCAATATCAATTTGAGCGTGCGGATATTGAGCGTGGATTTGTTGTTCGACGAATTCTTTTACCTTGTCGGGTATAGAAACATAGAATGTAATCTTATTGTCTTTGGCGACAATCTCAAAAGAAATGTGGTCATTGCGCCCACGGAGCCAACTCATTATCCCTTTTTGTTGTTTTAAACCAGTAAGGGAAGAAAAAAGTGTTTCGGCGATGGCGATTTTTTCTCGTATTTGGTTGATGTTTTCTTCCGTTGTGCTGGAGTTTTGCCCTCCTTCACCCTTTCTTTCTTTTGGTATTCGAATCACCATGATGGTTTTGTGAAAAGCGCGTTTTTCACGGCTTTGGGTGTGAAGTAAGGCGCGGAGTATATAGAGAGCAGAGATGAAGGCTAATATGCCAATTATCAAAAACACTACCAACAATACAATTGGATTATTATTCAAATTTTCGATTATGGTAGCTAACAAATTTTGGTAGTCCATGTTAGCGAGTTTGTTTATTTTTTAACTCCATTATTTTATCGGTTTTTATCTTTGCTTCTTGTTCTAAGAAAAAATGGTTAATGCCGGGTAAAATTTTGAGCCATTCGATAATAAGGCGCAGAATCTTTTTTACTTTAACATGTGTAGAACGTAAGAGTTCGCTGATTTTTGCAGCAGTTTTTTCTCCTTTGATTTTAAATTCTTGTTTGGCGATTGGGGAAAGACGTTGAAAGGAATCGCCTAGTCCATCTTCAAGTATCTTCTCTATCTTCACGGCTAATTCATCTCTGACTTGAGGGACGACTACTGGTCTGCGTATTTGGGGTAAACGAACTCTGGCCGGTGGTTTATTTTCGGTTTCTTTTGGTCTGGCTTCTGCAGTCGTTTGTGCTTTTTCCGTTTCGGCGTTTTTAGCTGTTTCTATAACCGGCTGGTTTTCCGCGCCTTCGGTTTTTAAATTTTCGAGATTAGCTTTTTTGTCGCTCTCAATATCGGCCATAGTTTTAATTTTAAAGCATCTTCATTATAGCACATTCTGAAAAAAACTAAAAACCTTGATTATATTTTTCTGACTTTGGTGCCGGTGGGCGTATCTTCGACAGTGTAGCCCTCACTTTCCAGTACTTTACGTAACTCGTCGCTTTTAGTCCAGTTTTTTTCGGCTCTGGCCATATCACGTTTTGAAATAGTTTCTAAAATTTCCGGTGATATTGTTTCTTTTTTTGTTGTGGTGGTTAATTTTAAACCAAATACTTCGTCAAATTTTTTGGTCAACCAAAGTTTTTCTTCGTTGGATATTTCTTTGTCGTCTAGCATCTTCCAGGCCAAAGCCAATGCTTGCGGAGTATTCAGATCGTCGTTCAAATATTCTTTGAATTGTTCTAAATATTTTTTGGTATTTTTTGTTTCTTTTGTTTCCTTAGTCTGTAAGTTGGCAACAGTTTGTTTCAATCTCTCGTAACCGTTTTCGGCTGCTTGTAATGCCTCGAAAGAAAAATTGAGCTGTTTGCGATAGTGGGCTTGTAAGAGGAAATAGCGGTAGGCGAGGGGGTTGATGTTTTTTTCTTTTAGGACAGAGACGGTTAAGAAATTATTACCAGACTTTGACATTTTTTCTTTGCCTGTGTTTAAAAATTCGTTATGCAACCAATAGTTGGCCAAAGGTTTTCCGTTGGCCGCTTCGCTTTGGGCGATTTCGTTGATATGGTGAACAGGGATGTGATCGATACCACCACAATGAATATCAAAAGGTTGCCCGAGATATTTTTCAGACATGGCAGAGCATTCAATGTGCCAACCAGGAAAGCCTGTGCCCCAGGGACTCTCCCATTCCATTTGACGTTGAGTGTTGGTGGGGGAAAATTTCCAGAGAGCAAAGTCGGTTGGATTTTTTTTCTCGCCTAGTTCGACGCGTGCGCCGGCTTGGATTTCTTGGTTTTCTAGATTGGCCATTTTCCCATAATCGGGAAATTTGCTGGTGTCAAAATATATACCATCAGCCGTTTGGTAGGTAAATCCATTTTTTTCTAATTTTTTTATTAATTTAATCTGCTCGGGGATGTGTTCGGTGGCGCGACACCAAATATCGGGTGGGATAATATTTAATGCCGAAAGGTCTTGTTCAAAGGCAATAATATAGAAGTCGGCAATTTCCCAAGCGGTCTTGTTTTCTCGACGGGCGCCTTTTTCCATTTTATCTTCACCAACATCGGCATCACTTGTGAGGTGTCCAACGTCGGTAATATTCATTACATGTTTTACTTTGTAGTCGTTAAGTTGTAGAACACGCTTGAGGATATCTTCAAAAACATAACTGCGTAGATTGCCAATGTGGGCGTAGTTGTAGACGGTGGGTCCACAAGTGTACAGGCCAGCCTTGTGTTTTTTGATTGGTTTAAACTCTTCGAGGTGATGATTAAGAGAATTAAATAGTTGTAATGACATAAATTTAAATAGGTTAGTCTCTATTTTACTATTTTTATCCACAGTTTTCAATAGCGGTATGTAACTTTATTGATTTGTTTGATATAATACCTGTATATGTTTCTATCTAAACCGAAATCTGTCTTGGGAGTAGACATTGGCGCTGGTGGAATAAAAATAGTGGAATTACACAAAACCAAGAACCGGCCGGTCTTGTTTACTTATGGTTTGGCTGCCGGTAGGCGTGATGTTCATGAACTGGTAAAAGCGGTAAGTCAACAAAGAGGTGGAGAGCTGGGCTTGAAAACTGGGGTAGAGGCAAAAAAAACTCAAGTAACTAACCAAATTTTTACTCCGGAAAAAGTGGTGGAGTATGCTGCGGTTTTAAAGGCGGTTTGTCAAAAATCAAAAATAACCGCCAAAAATGCTGTGGTAAGTTTGCCGGTTTCAGCTGTTTTTCGTGCTGTTGTCAATTTGCCACCAGTAAAGAAAAATGAATTTGAAACAATTTTAAAAGCTAAAGTAAAAAAATTATTACCCCGACCGATCGAAGAGATGACTTTGGATTATCAAATACTGCCGGCTGTTGGTGAGGAAAAAAGCCAACGTGTTTTAATCAACGCCGTTGCTCGTGAGGTGGTGGTTTTTTATACCCAAATTTTTCAAAAAGCTGGGATTGTGCTCGAAGCTTTGGAACCAGAATCAACTGCTTTAGAGCGCGCACTTATTGGTCGTGATCAAAGTGTGGCGATGATTGTGGATGTGGGCGCAGAACACACAAACTTTTTTATTATTGATGGCGGTGTGGCTATCACTCACAACAGTGTAGAAATTGGCGGTGATCGTTTAGATCAGTTGTTATCTAGTGCGCTCGGAATTGATCCGAATTTGGTAGGGCGAGTTAAACAAGATTGGTTCGAACGGTTGTTGCTCAAAAAGAATGCGATTGCCAAAGCAGACTTTTTAAATTTATTGCGTCCGGTAGTTGAGCCGATTGTCAAAGAAATTGAATATAGTTTTGAAGTTTATTTGCGCCAGAGCGGTAACCTGACAAAGCACCCAGAAAAAGTGGTGCTGACTGGTGGTGGTGCGTTTTTTCCGTTTTTAGCTGAACATATTGCGGAAAAGTTTAAGTTAAAATGTTATGTGGGTGATCCGTGGGGGCGAGTAGTTTATCAAGATGGCTTGAAGCCAATTTTGCATGGTATTGGTCCGCGTATGTCAGTAGCTATTGGCTTGGCTTTACGAAACATGTTATAATAAAATCATATTTAATCGGTTACTTTTTAACTATGCCAAATAAAGTTTCGACTGATGGGGGGAAAACTCTTGTTTTGTTGGTTGAGGACGACGTTTTTCTTTCTGGTATTTACCAGAAGAAGTTTGAAATGGAGGGTTTCAAGGTGACGACGGCAGACAACGGCGAAAAAGCATTGGTGGAAGCGAAAAAGAAAAAGCCGAATATTATTCTCTTGGATATTTTATTGCCCAAGTTGGATGGTTTTGCTGTTCTTGAAAAATTAAAAGCGGATCCAGAAACAAAACCAATTCCAGTGATTCTTCTGACAAATTTGGGTCAAAAGGATGATGTGGAAAAAGGGTTGGAAGCTGGTGCAGCTGACTATTTGATCAAAGCACATTTTAAACCATCAGAGGTAGTGGACAAAGTAAGAAAAGTTTTACAATTGGTTTAAGGGGTGGTATATTAATTTAGCGATAAATTTATCTTTAAGCAGAAAGGGGGTGACATTATGAATAAAAAAGGTTTTACATTGATCGAGCTTTTAATCGTAGTTGCTATCATCGGTTTATTGTCCACTTTGGCAGTAGTATCGTTGGGCTCAGCTCGTGTGAAAGCACGTGATTCTAAACGTTTAGCGGATCTTAAACAGATTCAAACTGCTTTGGAATTATTTTATACCGATCAGAATACATATCCAACAGGCTCCGGTCTTACTTTGGGTGGAACATCAGCTGCATGTTTGAATGCGACTGGTTTTACCACTGCTGGTTGTACTAGTGCCTACATGGGTGCAGTTCCTGCCGATCCTAAGTCACCAGGTACTTACTCATATACCGCAGCTTCTAGTTCCTATTCTATCGTAGCCGCTTTGGAAGGTACAGTTAATGGTTTAACTGAGGGTATTACGTTGTCACCAGCCGGTATCGCTGACTAGTTTTTTAAAAAACATGAAAATATGCTGATTTAATCGGCATATTTTTGTGTTTGGCAAAATATTTCTTTGGGTATATAATATGTGAGTAATTAATTTACATTGCTTTAGCAAATATGTTTGATATCGGTCCAGATTTAGTGGCTTATAGCTATATTGTTTATGTTTTTGTCTTTCTTTGTGGGCTAGCTTTAGGCAGTTTTTTAAATTCTTGGATTTGGCGGACACGAGAAAATATTCGAATTGTCACGGCTAGCGCGTTTAGTATTTGTCCACACTGCCGTCGTCGTTTGCAATGGTACGAAAACATACCGGTCGTTAGTTATGTATTTTTAAGAGGTAAATGTCGTACTTGTAAGAAGCCAATTCCATGGCACTATACAGCAGTGGAAATTGCCACGGCAATTTTGTTACCAGTTGTGGTTTTGCCCTTTTTGAATGTCGTCCATTTTAGCGAATGGAATCTGGTGCGCGATGTTTTCTTTTTGACTTTTCTGATTGTGATTTTTATTTATGATTTACGCTATCAGGAAGTATTATCGCGAATTGTTTGGCCGGGATTTTTTATTGGGTTATTAATCAACCACTATGCTTTGCACTATACTTTTGGCAGTCTAATGATTGGTGCAACGGTAGGTGGTGGTTTTTTCTTATTGCAATATTTTATTTCTAAAGGGCGTTGGATTGGTGGGGGTGACGTGCGTCTGGGATTTATGATGGGTGTCTGGCTCGGCTGGCCAAATATTTTGGTGGCATTGTTTGTTGCCTATGTGCTGGGTGCGCTAGTGGCAGTGGGCTTGTTGATTGGTAAGAAAAAGCAGATGGCGAGTGAAATTCCGTTTGGAACATTTTTGGCAGTGGGGACGTTTATTGCGTTGTATTATGCGACCGATATTGTTAATTGGTATTTAGGATTGATAAGATAATATGGCAGACAAACAGTTGGGGGAAAAAATCCAAAAACTCCGAGCGCAGATTGATGATTTGCGCTATCGTTATCATGTCTTGAATGATCCGGAAGTGACGGACGCAATGTATGACGGGTTGATGGATGAACTTAGAAAAATTGAGAACGAACATCCAGAATTGGTAACAGTCGATTCTCCAACTCAGCGGGTAGCGGGAGTGCCGCTTGAAAAATTTGAAAAAATTGTTCATGCTGTGCCGCAATGGTCTTTTAATGATGCTTTTTCCGAAGAGGATATGGGTGAATGGGAGGAGCGGATTATGAACTACCTAGAAAAAGAAATCGGTGGCCGGCCAAAAGACCTGGACTATGTTTGTGAATTAAAAATTGATGGTCTGCACATGGTCTTGACCTATGTCAACGGAGTATTAAAAACAGCGGCTACGCGGGGTGACGGAAAAGTGGGAGAGGATGTAACAAACAATATCAAAACTATTGAGAGCGTGCCGATAAAATTAAAGGAAGAAATTGATTTGATTGCAGAGGGGGAAGTGTGGCTGGGATCGGAGATGTTAAAGAAAATTAATGTAGAAAGAGCAAAAGATGGTGTCGCATTGTTTGCTAACCCGCGTAATGCAGCGGCGGGAACGATTCGCCAGCTTGATCCGAGTGTGGTGCGGGCGCGTAAGTTAAGTTTGACCGCCTATGATATTTCCAGTAACAATGCCCCGGAGACACAGGCAGAAGAATTAAAGAAATTAAAAGAGTTGGGTTTTTTAACGGCCACGGATTGGCGAGTGTGCAAAAATTTAGGTGAGATTTTTGGTTTTTACAAAGAGATTGGTAAAAAACGTGATTCGTTTCCCTTTTGGATTGACGGGGTTGTTATTAAAGTAAACCAAAAGAAATATCAAAATGCTTTAGGTTTTACCGGCAAGGCGCCACGTTGGGCGATTGCTTTTAAATTTCCCGCGGAGCAGGGGATTACGAAAATTAAGGAGGTATATGTGCAGGTGGGGCGAACAGGGGCGTTGACGCCGGTGGCTTTGATGGAGCCGGTAAAGTTGGCGGGGACAACGGTGACACATGCAACTTTGCATAATTTTGACGAGATCAAACGTTTGGGGGTGAAGGTGGGTGATACAGTGGTGGTGGAAAAAGCGGGGGATGTGATTCCGAAGATAATACGCGTTTTGGAAAAGATGCGGGATGGGAGTGAAAAAAATATTTCTGAACCAAAAAAATGTCCGATCTGCCACTCGTTGGTAGAGCGACGGGAATTGCTTGATAAAAAACAGACAAAATCCGCGGCGTTGTTTTGTACGAATACTAAATGTTACGCCAAAGAATTGGAAAATTTAATTCACTTTGTTTCTAAAGATGCTTTTGATATCGACGGGTTGGGCGAGCGCATCGTGGAGCAACTGATGGACGAAGGGATTATCAAAAATGCGGCGGATATTTTTGCGCTTACGCAAGGTGATCTGGAGCCGTTAGATCGTTTCGCAGAGAAGTCGGCGGAGAATTTAATCGCGGCCATTGAAAAATCGAAAAATACCACTTTAAATCGTTTTGTTTATGCGCTCGGCATTCATCACGTGGGTGAGGAGACAGCTTTGCGGTTGGCGAAACATTTTGGTAGTTTGAAGAAAATAATGGGGGCGAGTTTGGAAGAATTAAAAAAGGTAAATGATGTTGGGCCAGCGGTGGCGGAATCGATTGGTGAGTGGTTTGGAGAAAAAGAAAATATACAATTAGTGGAAAGTTTGTTGGCTAATGGGGTGAAGATAAAAAGCTTACCAGTGCCAAGTGGACAGCAAAAATTAGCGGGATTAACTTTTGTTTTGACTGGTAGTTTAGAAACAATGTCGCGTGACGAAGCAAAACAGAAAATCCGCGCTTTGGGTGGTGAAATGAGCGAATCAGTTTCGAAGAAAACTAGTTATGTGGTAGTGGGGGCAGAACCGGGAAGTAAGTACGAAAAGGCAAGGGAGCTGAGGGTGAAGATTTTGGAGGAGAAGGAGTTTTTAAATTTATTAAGTAAGTAGTATGTCTTTTTCTGAATCAGAACCAAAATTTGAGCGAATGTCTGTTGATGAGCTGGTAAAAATTAGAGGTAGTATAAAATCCCAGCTGTCAGCATATTCAAAAGATAGTGGGGTTTCCTTTAAAGATCATTGTCAGCAGGTTTTAGAAAAATTTTTGCAGCAACTAAAATCCCAGAAGGATAAGTTTAAACAAGTGTTTACCACTGAGAGCGGTTCGATTTATTTTATTGTTGATACTGGTCAATGTTTAAGGTTTAAAAAGGGAACGACTTTATTCAATGATCCAGATAAGAAATATTGGGAGATTGGCGAGGTGATGCAAAATATTTTGTTTTTAGACGAGTCTGTTAGGGATGATTTGTTAAAAACAGCGAAAAGAGATATGAAATCCCCTGAAGGTTATTATGTCTCTGCTCTTTGGAAACACCCTATCCCACATTCAGATTTTGGTGTTGAAAAATATCCTTTCGAGTTTGGCATCGTGGGTGACAGGCGAGTGGCGGATATTGAAGATAAAAATGGTGTATTAGTAGTCAACGGAATATCATGTGGTAAAGAGGTGATAGAGGCCGGGTTTCCGCCCCTTCATTTTGGGCATAAGATAACAACATCTCTGAAGTAATATTTTACGACTAGGCTATGGACTATTTTACCAAAATTTGTGGTATAATATCTGAGTGAATTTTTAACAGTGTTTTAATTATCTAATTGAAAAATATGGGAACAGAAACATGACCAGTCCTACGTATGAGGCGTATAGACGATTGGATAGAATCGTGATTGATGCCACAACAGCAGGAGATCCTAGGTTAGTGGCAGAACTATTAAAGGAGGCTATCACATGTCTGGATAAGATGAAGGGGAAAACATCAGGGCCAGAAGCAGAAAAATTAACTCTTTATACCGCGTAATAAATTTTTTTTGGCTTATGTATATTCGCTGGTTCAAAGAATTAACAATTAAAGATATTCCGATTGTCGGTGGCAAGACGGCTTCTTTGGGCGAAATGTATCAAGGTTTAAAGAAACAGGGCGTGGATGTCCCGAATGGTTTTGCGTTGACCGCTGAGGCTTATCGCGAATTTTTGAAATACAACCGATTGGACAAAAAGATTAAAGAGACTTTGAAAGGGTTGGATGTAAAAAATATTCGCGAATTAAGTAAGGCGGGAGAAAAAGTGCGTAGTCTAATTTTGTCCGGTATTTTCCCGAAAGAGATGGTAGAAGAAATACGTGTAGCTTACAAAGAATTATCAAAAGAATACAAAAAAGAAAGCGTGGATGTAGCGGTGCGTTCGTCTGCCACAGCGGAAGATTTGCCAGACGCCAGTTTTGCTGGTCAGCAGGAAACATATTTAAATGTACGGGGAGAAAAGATGTTGCTCGACTCAGTGAGAAAATGTTTGGCGTCGCTGTTTACCGATCGTGCCATCTCCTATCGTGAAGACAAAGGGTTTGATCATTTGAGTATTGCGTTATCGGTTTGTGTGCAAAAAATGATCCGTTCGGACGTGGGTTCGTCTGGGGTAATGTTCACTTTGGACACGGAGTCAGGCTTTAAAGGAGTAGTATTAATCAACGCCGCCTACGGTTTGGGCGAATACGTCGTGAAGGGTCGGGTTGTTCCGGATCAGTTCTATGTTTTCAAAGGTGGTTTAGAAAAAGGTTTTAAATCGATTATCAGCCGACGTTTGGGTACCAAAGAAGTAAAGTTGGTATATGGCCCCCAAAGTGGCACGAAACAAGAAAAAGTAAAAATATCTGACCAGAAACAATTTTGTTTAACTGAAGACGAAGTGGTGCAACTGGCGAAGTGGGGCGTAATGATTGAAAAACATTATGGTCACCCAATGGATATTGAATGGGCGAAAGATGGTATTACTAAACAATTGTACATTGTCCAGGCGCGTTCAGAGACAGTGAAGTCTCAAGCTAGTAAGACAGTAATTGAGACCTACCGTTTGAAAAAGAAAGGTGAAGTGTTGGCCAGTGGTGCTAGTGTCGGCCAAAAGATTGGTCAAGGGAAAGTGCGAATTATTAATTCACCAAAACAATTAAACCAGTTTAAAGCCGGTGAGGTTTTAGTGACCCGTATTACTGATCCAGATTGGGAGCCGATTATGCGTATCGCGGCGGCGATTGTGACGGAGCAGGGTGGTAAAACATCACATGCGGCGATTGTGTCGCGCGAATTGGGCATTCCTTGTATTGTCGGGGCGGCCAAAGTTAGACAACTTTTGAAAGCCGGGACTGAGGTAACAGTGTCTTGTGCGGAAGGGGAAGTGGGATATATTTACAAAGGACGTTTACCATTTGAAGTAGAAACGACAGAATTAAAAAATATTTCTAACACTAAAACTAAAGTAATGATGAATGTGGGTGATCCAGATTCGGCTTTCACATTGGCGGCACTACCGAATGACGGTGTAGGTTTAGCGCGCGAAGAGTTTATCTTTACCAACTTTATCAAAATCCATCCAATGGCGTTGGTAAATTACAGCAGTATTAAAAACAAAAAAGCAAAAGAAAAAATCGATGCATTAACTTGGGGATACAAAGACAAGTCGCAATTTTGTATAGATCGTTTAGCCGAAGGTATTGCTTTTATCGCTTCCGCCTTTTATCCACACGATGTGATTGTGCGTTTGTCGGATTTTAAAACTAATGAATATGCCACTTTGATTGGTGGGGCGGATTATGAACCGAAAGAAGAAAACCCGATGATTGGTTGGCGTGGGGCGAGTCGATACTATGATCCGAAATACAAGGCGGGTTTCAAGTTGGAATGTGCCGCTTTGAAAAAAGTGCGCGAAGAATGGGGTTTGAAAAATGTCATTATCATGGTGCCATTTTGTCGCACTGTAGAAGAAGGAGAAAAAGTTTTAGCGACAATGAAAGAATTTGGTTTGGAGCGGGGTAAAAATGGTTTGCAGGTATATGTGATGTGCGAGATCCCATCAAATGTAATTTTGGCGAAAGAATTTGCCCAAATTTTTGATGGGTTTAGTATTGGTTCAAATGATCTAACACAACTAACTCTCGGTGTAGATCGTGACTCAGCATTGGTTAGCCATATTTACAACGAACGCAATTTGGCGGTGAAGACTCTGATTCGTCAGGTGATTAAAGCGGCACATGATGCGAAACGCAAAGTGGGTATTTGTGGGCAGGCACCGAGTGACTATCCGGAGTTTGCAGAATTTCTTGTACAAGAGGGGATTGACAGTATTTCATTAAATCCAGATACCGTTGTAAAAACCAAAGAGCGGATTGCGCGTATGGAAGAAAAGTTGGGTCAGAGAAAAAATGTTTTTAATACCAGTAGTGCCACTAAGGCGTTGTCGGTGCTAGGTGTAGCCGGTTTGACTTTTATGTTAGCAGGTTACGGTTGTGAAGCGGTGAGTTATCGCCAAAATGCGGATGATATTAAACAGACAGTTACCGAGCAGTTGGGGCAATTTAAAAGTGAGTTTCAGGCGGAGATAAAAAAGATGGGAGAAGAAAAGAAGGATGTATACAAAGAAGAAGGGTTTGCTAATTTTACTCTGCAATATCCAAGCGCTTGGCAAGTCAGTCATTGGGCGGACGGGGTAAAATTCTCTTCAGTGGATGGTAAAGAATATTTAATGGTATTTGTACAAAAGATGGGACATCCGGTTGCGGAAAACAAAATATCAACTACCACTTTCTTTAATTATCCGGCGAAGCGGCTGGTGGATAGCGGCTTGAAGGGGGATGGAACGGATGAGAATTATGAAGTGTTGGAGGTGTATCCGGAAGGTTACAAAAAGAACGAAGGGATTATCGAGATTAGAAGCAATGGTGGAAAGTTGGCGGAGCGGTTGAAGGAGATAACGGAGTTTAAGGTGAAATAAAAGAACAAACAAAAAACACCACGATTTGGTCGTGGTGTTTTTTAATCTCTTTGAACTGCTCTCGTCTAAAGTTTTATTAAAACTGTAAACGAGATGTGAGCAGTCCAATTTACCACTCACACTCGATTGGGAAAAAGAGTGGGAGTGGGTTGTTACTTGGTGAGCTTCCTGCGGTAGTAGGAGGGGAGGTGGTCGAGGTCGTCCAACTCGTCCTGCTTCTTCCGGAGGTTCTCGAGGGCCTTCTGCCTCCGGCGTTCGTCCCTCTCCTTGTTGAAGTAGCTGGTCAGAGAGAGAACCATCGCCCCCTCGATCGAGAGGTCGAACAGCCAGACGCACTTGTCATTCCTCTTGACCCCGAGTTCGCAGGCGAACTCCCAGCCCGGACGGTTGTCCTTGCGGTTGGAGTTGGGACGGAGGTTGCTCTGTGCGATCCTGGTGCTGTCAGTAACCGGCTTGATCTTGCCGGTTTCGACCAGGACATTGTAGACCTTGCGCACGAGCTCCCTCAGGCGTTCGATCTTCGAGCTGTCGCGCACCCGCTTCACCTCGTCCCATGCCCGCCGGTAGTCACCCTTCGTCAAGAAGTACTTCACTTCCAGGGTGTTGCGCTTGTCCACGAGGGTGCGGTAGTACTCACCGAGATCGTGATCCTCCCACTCCTTCTCGGGGATCTTGTTCGTAATCGCGATGAGGAAGGGGAGGAGGTCGGTGGCCTGCTTCAGCTTGGTGATGAGCTCGCCGATGAGCTCTTTCGCGTGTTCCGATTCGAGGCAGCGCTTGACCACCGCGACCAGGGGAACCCCCTGCTTGATCAGGAACTTGATCGTCCACCGGCTGTCGTTCAGGTCGGCGATCGCAGCGAACGCTTCCGGGTCGGCGATCAGGGAATCGCCGAGAGCAATCCCCGCCGCCTCTTCCGAGTCAGCATCGCCGAACTCGCCCAGGCATTCTTCATTGAAATCACTGATCCCAATCTGTTCTTCGTCCATGATTTCCTCCTGTCACAAAAGGTGACAATCTGAGGTATCTATCAGCGGGAAATCCGCCGATTTGTGTTTGTTTTATAGCAGATTTTTTGTGTATTGTCAATGTTGAATAGTTTTAAAAAGTTTTGTTAAAGTGCACATATCGTTAAAATTTTTTATGTATATTTTGCATAGGTTATAAAATAGCTTTTGGCTAATAATAGCCTAATTATATGTATATTCTGCATAAGTTGTTATGTAAAAACTTGCATATATTGGAGTTTTATGCTATAATATGTGCATAGACAATCAATTTAACATTATGAGTGTAAAACTAACAATCGGGGAGGTGGCCAAGGTTCTTAAAGTATCTATGGACACCTTAAGAAGGTGGGATAAAAGTGGGGTGTTAGCGGCCGAGAGGGAGAATGAAAATGACGGGTATCGCTATTATTCAAACGAAGCCATAGAGTTGTATTTAAAAAACAATATTTTTAAATTAGGGTATAAATGGGCGGGAGATAAAATAGGTAAAGAACCGCCGGGGATTTTTTATTGTCAGAACAGTTCAATATTTCAGGCTAGACTGGCACGAATGGAAAGCGAATTCAGTAAGATAGATTCGCTTAAAGAAAACTTTTCTTTGTTAACGGCAATAACGGGCGAGATTGGAAACAACGCTTTTGATCACAATATTGGTAATTGGTTGGATGTTCCAGGCTTGTTTTTTGGTTATAACTTGAAGTCAAAACAAATAGTTTTGGCTGATCGAGGTCAGGGATTATTTAAAACATTAAAAAGAGTAAAACCAGAAATCGAAGATGATCACGACGCCTTAAAAACTGCTTTTACTGAAATTTTATCTGGACGAGCGCCGGAGAGTCGGGGAAACGGACTAAAATATGTGCGGAGGATAGTTGGAATGATGCCAATTGAATTGTTTTTTCAAAGTGGTGTTGCGGAATTAAATATCGATAACAATAATTTGGAAATTAAAACGAAAGTCGCAAGAAAAAAGATTCCAGGGTGTGTTGTGTTAATAAAATTTTAATCAAGTGTTTATGATTATAGAACTAAAAAAATTTGGTGTCACTTTAACATCTAGGCAGTTGGGCAAAGAAGCTTATGCTGCTTTTGGGCCTTCGTTGGCGCAAGTTGATAAAGACGAAGAGATAGAAATCGTTTTTGATGGTGTTAATACTTTTTCCCCATCTTGGGCGGATGAGTTTTTAACTCCAATGCAAAAAGAATATGGTGGTAGATTGTTTTTAAGACCCACTACCAATCCATCGGCATTGGCGACTATTAAGTTGTTGGAAGATATTGGTCAGATAAAATATCAGACAAGGTAACTCTACCCATAACATGCAACTCCGACATTGCGCGGGTAAGGGCGACATAAAGTAGATCGTGTTGGATTTTTTTTATTTCCTCGGTTACTGTTTCCGGCAGACCGTTCGTATTGCAACCTTGTTCATCAATGCCAACCAGACAAACAGTCTCAAACTCCACACCTTGGGCTTCCTGCATACTTAGGCAATGGATGTTTTTGTTATCGCCAAATTCTTTTTTAAATTCATCAAGATAATTTTTGTCTTTAGCGAGAATGCCAACAGCACCGTCGTTCTGGTTGGCTAATATCTTTTTAATCTGTTCGATCTCGTCTTGTTTTGTTTCGAGCACATATTCCATTACCAGTTGTCCTTCTTTAATACCTTCCGGTATTTGTACGGCATATCCCAAGTTACGAATGTAAGTCAGAATCTGTTTGGTGTTACGATGTACTTTTTGTAATGCCACCAACCGACTGTCGTCAATTTTTTCACCAATATCATCCCAGTTTTTTATCGTTCCCAACTGTGTCTGTTGTGCCAGATCGCCAACATATACCACGGACTCCAAGCGGTGGTTGAGACAGGTTTTTAACAGTGCTAGTTGTTCGGGTAAATAGTTTTGAAATTCATCGATAATGGTCAAGTTGTATTGCGCTGGAAAAGCTTTGTTCTTTTTACGGTAGGCACCGCCAGCTGATTCTTCGTAACAATCTTTTTTGATGCTAAATTGTCCGTGGGTTTTGAGATAACAAGTTAATAAAATGGTCAGGTCAAAACGATCCAGCGTTAATTCCTTTTTTTGTTTAACAAAAAGTTCCTGTTGTTTTTTATCAAAAGTATCTTGGTAAATTTTTTGCAATACGCCCCAAATATTTTTGTTGTAAACCATGTCGTTTGGTAATTGTCGTAAAGCGGTCAACTTGCTATATTCATACAAATTTCTTTCTTGCTCGTCCGCACCATAACGCAGGGTAACACGATAGCTATCATCCAACATTAAAATCATCATTGCCCATTCAGCAAAGGTGGTAATCTCAACACCGCGTATGCCAAGTTCGGGTAGCAGGTGTGAGAAATATTCTTTAGTGCCTTTGTCTTGCACCAGAACCAAGGTTGAATCAGTGGTAAACAATTCTGCAGTTTCAGGTGATTGCATCAGGTAGGCGACGCGGTGCAGTGCCATAGTGGTTTTGCCGGAGCCGGCTGGACCGGAAATTACGAAAGGTCCGCGATAGGGGGCACGCACTACTTGGTCTTGTGCCTTTTCCATTTGCTCAACCACTTCGGGTAAAATGAAGCCAGGTTTTTGACGAGTGAAATGTTCTTGGTAGATTAATTCTCTGGGATGTTCGGTGCTCTCGGTGGAAAAGAATATCAACTTACCATTCACAATCATGTATTGATTTTTACTTAACAATATTCCAGACTGTGTTTTTCCATCGGGTCGAGTGTATGAGGCGGGGCCGGGTTCTTCAAAGCGCAGTGTTGCGGCGGGGGTGATCCAAGAATATATACCCTCATTGTTAAAAGAAAATTTAGCAAAGTACATAATTTTCTTTTCACCATTAATTTCAAATTCGCACCGGGTGAAATATGGTGAGGGGTAAAGCTGTTTGAGATTTTCTATCTGCATTTGGTTGTGGGCGGTGATTTGATATTCTACCAAAGCGTCGCCAGGGAACAGGGAGCTGAGATTCTTTTTCATTACCGACCCCCTGGCTTCACGAACTTTAATGTCTTCTGTTATCTTTTGTTGAACATGGCCGATGTGTTCGCGGGTTTGGTTGAGAAGGTTTCTCTTTTTTTCTTCTTGCATATTATTGAGATATTAAAAAAACCGCCTATTTCGGCGGTTTATTGGCAATGATAAATTTGTAACTTAGTATGTTGTGGTATATAGGATTTCATACTTTGTAGGACTATTATATATAGATTGAGGTGGTTTGTCAATAGCATACAAAAACAAAAAAGCACTCTTCTTGCGAAGTGTGCTTTCTGCGAAATCCCTAGGCGGGCCGGACGGGACTCGAACCCGCAACTTCTGCCGTGACAGGGCAGTGCTCTAACCAGTTGAACTACCGACCCAAAAATTTACAAAATAATTATACCTTAACCAACCTTTGTAGTCAATGGTAAAATAGTGGATAAAAAAAGACCCTGTAGGTGTTCGGTAGGAAACGAGGAGCAAAGGAGGGGGTGCTCCCGCTTCTACCAAACACTCACAGGGCCTTCAAAGAACTTAACTAAGATATATTCTAGCAGACTTTTCTGTCTTTGTCAACATCTGCTATTTCGGATTTATCCACAATTTATTTCTTTACCGCAGTCTTTTTAACCTCTTCTACGATGGCAGCAAAGATCTCTTTGTGCTCAGCGCCTATTTTAGCCAAGATCTTGCGATCTAATTGGCTACCAGCTTTTTTGATCATATCAATCAACTTGCTGTAGGACAAATCATATTGGCGAGCAGCGGCGTTGATGCGCACATTCCACAAACCGCGGTTCAAACGTTTCTTGGTGCGGCGGGAGTCAAAGGCAAATTGGCCGGCTTTCATTTTGGCCACTTTGGCTACTTTGATCTTGGACTTACGTCCCCATTTAAAACCCTTGGTATGTTTTAAAATTCCACGACGGCGTTTGGCATGTAACAAGCCACCTTTAATTCTGGTCATATATTTTTAAATTTAGGCGTTAGGCAAAGTGATTTGCATAATGCGGTTCAACCTTTTGCTAACAACAATTTGTTGTTTTTTCTGACGACCAACTTTACCCTCTTCGCGAGCATTGAAATGGCCGTGGCCACAAACTTGCTTTTTGATCTTACCATTTTTGGTAACGCGATATCTCTTGGTGGTCGCTTGGTGTGTTTTTAGTTTAGTCATATATTAAATTAATTTTTAGCAATAATGGCCGTAACCTTGTTACCTTGTCTTTCCGCAGGTTGGTCGTAACGTACCGGTGTTACGGCGTTCACTTCGCCAACGACCTTTTTAAGAAGGTCAAAGGCGAGCGGAGCGTGCTGCATTTCGCGGCCACGCAAGACAATTTCGATTTTGGCTTTATCACCATTTTCAAAAAATTTGGATATCTGGTTCTTTCGGATCTCTAGGTCATTCTTTCCGATGCGGAGGGACAAGCGCACACATTTGATTTCTACTTCATGTTGGTGTGCCTTGCGTAAACGGGCTTCTTTTTCTAAATTATAGCGGAACTGACCGAAGTTCATGATGCGTACTACCGGCGGATCAATTTTTGGATTTATTTCTACCAGATCTAATTCTTGTTCGCGCGCCAAGCGGATTGCTTCGGCGGTTTTCATTACTCCGAGGTTGCCACCGTCTTCGCCTAGTACCAAAACCAACGGAGCAACAATGCCCTCGTTAAAATTATAGTCTCGTTTTATGTCTTCTTTTTTCTTTTTATGCGAAATGCGCATAGGTTTTTATAGCCCGCCGTCGCTAAAGCTTTGGCGTGACGAAGTGGAAGCGGCGAGAGTTGAACTCGCGTCTAGTTAATCGTGCTATCGCCCTCTACATGTTTAGAACTTTTATATTGTACCTTTCAACCTTTAAAAGAACAAAATAGTTGAAAGTGAGCCGAAAGTATTTCGATCAAAGCTCATCGGCACTAACTTTGATCTACTCCTCGTGGGTTACGCCAGGATCGGACTACGAAGTCTTATCCGACTGACGGGTTGCGGCCCTTAGGCTGCTACCGGAGCGAATTGGTAGTTGAAACCATTAAAAGCGGTTGCAACTGCTGTTTTCACTTTTGAGTATAAGTTTGCACTTATGAATTGTCCCGGGATTAACGAGGAACGGAACACCCTCGACATGCCAGCGGGTAGAGCGCTTACTAGCGATGCCCAGCGCCCCCAAGTGAGGGCAGATTGTCCAAATTATAAACAGCCAAAATTTTGACTGTTTAATGGTTAGACACCTTTTAGTGCACGACGCATTTCTTTTTCAGTGTCACGCTTCTTAATTGTTTCGCGTTTATCGAACACTTTCTTGCCTTTTGCCACTGCAATTTGCAGTTTTAGGAAGCGGTTCTTAGTATACACGGAAATCGGGATGATTGTCAAGCCCTTTTCCTGTGATTTTCCTTGTAAATACAGGATTTCTCTTTTGTGCAAAACTAAACGACGGCTACGCTCGGGATCGTACTCTAGTTGCTTACCAGCGGGCTGATAGCGGCTGATGTGAGCGCCGGTTAGGAAAGCGTTGTTGTCGTGAAAGGTGATAAAAGCCCCTTTTAAGCTAATTTGACCGGCGCGGACGGATTTTACCTCAGGACCAGTCAACACCAAACCCGCCTCCATTTTTTCCAGGAGGGTGTAGTCGAACAAGGCTTTTTTGTTGGTTGCTAGGTCCACTTGTGCAATCATATAGCGCTTAGTGTAGCATAATTTTTTGAGGTTATCAACTCGGTATTGGGTGCGTTTGCATTTTTTCCCATTTTGTGCTATTTTAAATCAGTTATGAACAAGAAAAACCTTTCATTTCACCCTCATTTAGGTGCTGGATTAGACCTGGTTTTTGGTTTGATTTTTTGGTGGTGGTTGCGCGGGGTAAACACCGCCTGGGTTTTGGGGGTGTGGGTGTTGTTTCGGGCTCTGTTGTGGGGCTTATTGGTTTGGTTGGTTTCGTATGTGCCCGGACTTAAACGTTGGCAACATTTTGTTACTTTGTGTTTATTTTTGTTAGGCACAACGTCATTGCTTTTGTTTATTGAATGGCCAGCAGTTTGGAGTTTGGTTGGATTTTCCCTGGCATTTTTTCCGGCTTTTAGCTTCTGGTTATTACCTTCTACTTCTGCTCAGCCTGCGTTTATCGCCAAACCATATCGTCGTTGGCGGTTGTTGATGTCTACTTTTGGTTTGCTTGGTATGTGGAGCGGGGGATATGCAATCGCAACTCTACAAGTGTTTCCCTTTACCACCTGGCTTTTTGTCTTGGCTGCTTCTGTTCTTTCTACCGTTGTTGCTCTGTGGTGGTTGTTGGAATATGGTGCTGAAATCAATCGGGTTTTTTGGCTGTGGATCGCTGCGATATTTTTAATTATTTTAGAATTGTCGACGGTATTATTTCTGTGGCCAATCGGATATTTTGTTAGCGGCTTTCTGTTGGTTTGGTTTTGGTACATTGTCTGGATTATGGCGCGATTTCATCTTTCCACTTTAGGAATTAATTGGAAAAAGCAAATATATTTTTTCGTTGGTAATGGTCTTTTTATTTTATTATTTCTATTACTAGTTGTTCGTTGGCGTTAATTATTTAAATTTTTCTATGGCTTATCCTCCTCATTTACCCGCTCCTAGTTGTGATGTGGCCTCTCATCGTAAATGGCAGAGAATTAAAATTCTTTTAGCGGCCGCAGTTTTTGGTTTGGTGGCTGGGTTGAGTGGGGCGGCGATGATGTTGGGGTGGATTTGGCCGGGATGGGGCGGTGGGGATGATTGGATGGTTTCGCGTGTGAATAATTCTTGGTTGACACATACCCAATTGGAAGATCGGGTGCGCTTGGAAATGGTGGATCGAGTGGCTAGTGTGTATGCGCGTGCCGGTAGTGTGCGTGGGGTAGGATATTTTTCTGATACCGACAAGGTCGGCGAAGCCATGGCGGTAACTTCTGACGGCTGGCTCGTGATGTACTATGCTGGAAGTGTGAGTAGTTACAAAGCTTGGCAAGTTTTACTTAACGATCAGGTTTACAAGATAACAAATATTTTAGCCGATCAAAATACGGGTCTGGTATATTTTAAATTGGCAGAGAGTAAACAACTAGCAGGGCGAGAAGGTGTGCAGTTTAAAGTGGTCAGTTTTGAAAATGATTTGGCAGCCGTTGGGGATGAAGTATATGTATTACAAAATGGTGGTTGGCAATATGCGATTGTTAAACAACTTTTACCAGCAGCGGTGAAATTACCACACGCTGATTCGACTCCAGTTACACGCTATTCTTTAAATATTGCTGTGGCACCAGGTGAAATTGTGATTGATAAGTCGGGCAAATCAATTGGAGTGGCGGTTGGTGATGGTTTGATTTTGCCGGCACGCTACATCTCACGTATCTTAGCTGGTGTCTTGGAGAAGAAGGTTATCTTCTATCCGACTTTTGGTTTAGAAGGTTGGTTTAACTACGAACAACCGATTGTGGTTGGTGCGGAATCATTAAAAGGGTTTTTGGTGACTAAAGGTAGTGGACTAGTTTTGGCTGGAGATGTGATTACAGAAATCAATGGTGAAATTGTGAATGAAGACGTTTTATGGTATAATTTAAACACCACTGCGGCGGTGCGTGTTAAGGTTAGCCGAGCGGGGAAAGTTTTGGAAGTGGAATTGAAAAGAAAAAATTAATAAATTTTTTAAATAGGTAATTAGTTTTTAAACTATGCTTAGCCTAATACACAAACACCTTAAATTCATTATTGCTTGGGGTATAGTTTTTGCGTTACTTTCACTTTTGGTGAGTGTCTTTTTTCCACCATATTACAGTGCGTCCACCCAGGTTCTGATTATTTCACGTAGTCAAAGTGGAGTTGATCCATATACTCAGGTGAAATCGGCAGAGCGTATTGGTGAGAACTTGGCACAGGTGATGCAAACTACTGATTTTTATAACAAAGTAATGTCTTCAGGAGCGGCGAATTTTGATAAGACTCGTTGGCAAGGTTTGACTGATCGCGCACTACGCAAACAATGGCAGCGTGATGTTGAAGGCGCGATGGCGTATGGTTCAAGTTTGTTGAATATCAAAACATATAGCCGTACACCAGAAGATGCCAAGGCGTTGGCGGTGGCAGTGACAGAAACTGTTTCCAGTCGCGGTTGGGAGTATGCCGGCGGCGATGTGGCGATCAAGATCGTGAATGATCCGCTGGTTTCACGCTTTCCTGCGCGACCGAATTATGTAATGAACGCGGTGGTGGGTTTTGTGTTGGGGTTGTTGTTGTCGGGGTGGTGGGTGGTGACTTATCGCAAGCATTTATTTGGGAAGATTTAATTTTTAATTATTTTTTAAATTTTTAAATATGGAAGAAAACATCTTAGAGCAATACGTTTTAAAGGTTTTAAACGAAAATGGTTTTGATAAATTGGATGAGCAGGCGAAAAAACAGTATTTGCCTCAATTTGTGGTTCAAGCAGAACAGCGTTTGGGGGCGGCTTTGTTGCCTTTGTTGAACGAAGAGTCTGCTAACGCCTTTGTAGAATTAACAAAAAAACAAGACGCCAAACCAGATGAGTGGTGGGGGTTTTGGAAGAAGAATGTTCCGGATTTTGAAAAATTAGTAGAAAAAACTTTGCAAGAATTTGCTGTGGAGGCAAAAGATGCTTTTTCTTTATAAAAATATATGGAGGAAAATAAAAATTTAGCATTAGAGTTGGAGTCAGAAAAGCAGATGGCGATTGCAAATTATGTTCTAGCTAGATTTTTAGCTCGTTTTTCTGTTTTAGAAGAAGAAGGAAAAATATTGGCGGCTGATTTGAAAAAAATTGAAGACGATGTAAAACAAAGAAAAATAAAAACTATTATTAATAATACTTCTAATAATTTTTAATATGCCCGAACGAGCTGCCACAATAAAAAATCCTGAGGCCTGGGGTGATTTTGATTCGAGTAAGTTTAGAGTAGGAGATTATATTTCTTACTACAATCCAAATAATCACAAGTGGGAATTTGGCAAATTAGCAGGAAAGCTAATAGTTAGGCCAAATGAAGGAGAGATCGATTTAAAAATAACTTCATTGAGCGGTGCTAGTGTGGATATAACAGTAAAATCACCACCACCGCGTCGTTTGGAAATGCCAGATGCGACTAAAGTTTTTAAAATTAATGGGGCAGATTACCAGGCTAATATCGCACAGCCACGTTTGGATAATGACGGCAATGTATTCTTGGATTTGAAACCAGTTGATCCTAAAAACGAAGTTTTGAACAACGTTGGGTTGGACATGTTAATGAATGTGAGTAAGGTGGAGGAAGTAGAAAAGAATGTTGATTCAAAAATAAAAAGACTTGAGGCAAAGATAAAAAAAGTTGCTACCATAAGACGCAAAGAGTTTATCGAGAGTATTGTTGGGCTACAACAAAAGGCAGAAGACATGGTTAGATCTTTAGGCAATTGGAACGAATGGAATCGCCAAGATGTTGAAGGTGCAAAAAAGATTAGTAAAGAAATCGCAAAATTACAATTGGAAATGGAAACGGCAGTCGCTAAATTGGAAAGCGGCTTGAATTCTTTAAAGAGTGTTGGTGTGAAATCGGTTGATGCTGTTGCGGCTCACAATGTTTATGAAGCAACTCACAAAGACCTCGCTGATTTTTGTGTTGATGCAAGTAAAAAATGGAAAGAATATGATGATAGATTAAGAGAAGTAAAAGAGGAGTGGAAAAAATATGACCAAGATCATAAAGCATGGGAAGATCGCGACGCTGCGATGAAAGCGTTTGTAAATAATTATGGTCCTGGTCCATATGGCAAAGGCATACCTAAACCACCGACCACACCTGGAACAGAACCAAAAGAGCCTGATACAAAAATAGCAGATGCAGAAAAGACTAAGCCAACAATGCCTGGAAGCACTGCCGAGATACCAAGAACAAATGAACGGATAGCAGATATAAGATTTGCAGAGCTACAGACACGCGCTACTTCTACTACTGCATATCCTAATCAAAAATATCATAATGATATTGTTGAGGCGGTGACAAAACGTTTTGACAAGGCAAAAGACAGTCTTCCAAGAGTTTTGAGTTCGGATGAGGAAGCTGAGCTGCGTGGTTCTATTTATCTTAAAGTAATTGAAGAACTAAAAAACAGCAAAGTTGTAGAAGAGGCTAAATTTGATTTTAAAGCTGAGCGCGATGGAATCACAGCTAAATTGGAAGGATGGCGTGATAGTGCAAAATCTGGAAAAATAAAAGCAGATGCGGAAAAGCTTTTAATTAAAATAAATGCTTTGAATGAAGGTGATAAAGATGTAGAAAAAAAATTGGCTGACCTTTTGCAAGAGGCTGGTAAAATTGAGTTAGCGATTTTTAAGGAAAATATGGAGCCGGCTAGCAGTGTAGAAGAAAAAGAGGGTGATGTAGACTTGTCTAATGATGTAATAGAAGCGGTTTTGGAAACGCGCCACGTGCAGGTCTATGCTTTCTTGGAAAAGATGTATCGTAACAAGTTGGCCACTTCGGAAGAGAAGGCGTTAAGTGATAGTGAGATTTTGGATGCTTTAAAAGCTATTTTTAAAGATCATGGATCAAAAAATGACAACGCCATGCTAACAATGTTGGCGCGTTATGGTATTCGCGATTGGAAACAATTTACGAAAATTTGGGAAGGCAAGGCTGGAAGCAGGGCGTTGTATATGATGAAAGAATGGGTGGATGCGGATGTGAAAAATTTGGCAATGGAAAATACTGGTGCCTGGGATAGTATGAAAGCGATGAAGTGGCAGTTGGGTGCGCGTATCGTAATGACTATGGCTTGTGTTGGCGCTGGTGTTGCAGGTGCGGCGTTCGTTCTGGGCACTGGTGGTTTGGGTGGCGTTGGTTTAGCTGCTGGTGTAGTTGGTGCAGGTAGTTTGTTTTCTGCTACGGGTGTCGCTGCAGCAGGTGGTTTAGTTGGTGGTGGTTTAAGAGGTCTTTTACAAAAATTTGTTTTTGGTAGTAACTATTTTGAGAATCGAAAAAAGAAAAAAATGGAGGAGTTGTTCGAAGCTAAGCGTGCAGAAGCAATTGACCAGATGTTGGGAAAACGATTTAATAAGACAGGCAAGGTTGTTACTGGTTTTGCAGCCATGGCAAAAGAAGAGTTGGCTGCTTTTATGGCCGAGGCGATGCGTGAAGCTACTAAGAATCAGGTCAAGATTGCAGAAAAAGATCAGGCTGAAGCTGGAGAACTAAAAGGAGAAGCGGCGCGCCTGTATATTCAGGCACTTAAAAATATGCGTCTGGAAGGGGTAGAACCTTCGGTTGAACAGAAGAGACAATGCGCAATTGCTTTGAAAGTTTTATCAGAAAAAGGAGAGCAAAAAGTGGTTGAAGCAACCAAGTCATCTGATCCGTTAGTGGTTAGAGTGCTGGATGGTGTGATGCAGGGTTATAGCGGCCAATTGGCTAGTCGTGAGAACTTTGGTGTAGTCAAAGGGGTGGGCGCGTCAATGTTGTTGGGTGCTGGTGTAGGTGTAGGTTTTGCTGCGGCTTCTTGGGAAATGCGCGCGGCTTTGGGTGCCGCCGGTGGTTTTACAATGGGTTACCACTACGCCGACAAAAAAGAACAAAAAGCAGAAGCAGAAATAGCGCAGAGCGATTTGCAAGCGCGATTTGCTGATTTTACCAAAAAGATGCGTGAGTTTAGAGATGGAACTATTCTTGCTCCAGATTCCGACAAGCTAGGTACTGGTTTGCGAGAGATTGATAAATGGCTTAGACTGATTGAAGTTGATAAGACTGGTGAACAGTTTAAAAAACTGAAACCAGAAACTCAATCACTCATTCGTCAGTTAGTGAACAGCAATCAATTGCGTGTAAATTTTGTATCGTTAATTAACGAGGCTCGATCACGCGGTCTGTTTGCACATTTAGCTTTGGGAGAATTGCAAAAGCATTCAGTTGAAGCGCTAAGTGAGCCAGAAAAAGACAAGCGTTCTTGGTGGAATAAAATTTGGAATAAAAAGTTTGGTAAAAAAATAGGTATAGCCGCACTTTGTGGTGCGGGCGGTGCGGCTCTTGCTGTGGCTGCGGGCTATGGTGCTAAAGAACTTACTAACTTAGGGAGAGACACTGTGCACGATGCGGGCTGGCTTGCGTCTGCAAAAGATGGTAGTGTAGGTCAAAAAATTACTTATGAGGAATTTCGCCATCCCACGCCAGTTGATACCGGTCATGGTGGTACCAGCGATGTTGTCCCTCCGCCAACTGACAGTAAAGGCGTAGATGTAGTGCGCGAGACAATGGTTAACAAGAGTCCAAATTATGTTGCCAAGTCACTTGATGTCTATGATATCAAAAAAGGTGGTAGTGCGTGGGGAAGTATTGATAATTTGAAAAGTGGAATGAAAACCGATGGTTTGTTGGATTCGACTGGTCATGTCAAAGGTACAAACATGTCTTTTGAACAGTGGCGTCATAGCGAGTTGGAACGCATGGGTTACAAATTTTTACCAGGTGGTAAGATTGCTCATCCGTTCAGAATCCATGCTGGTGCGCAGATGGAATTGTATCAAGGCGGTGATGGACAACCACATGTGAGATTGGTTGGGTTGGATAACGGTAAGGTTGAGATTTTGGATAAATATATTGTACGATCTTCATCTGCGGCAGATGCAATGAGGGCACCGTCACAAAATATTAGCGCTCAAGAATTTAATTACGGTAAGACATCGGTAGTAGTTTCCGATCCAGGTGTGTCTGAGTATGAGATGGCTACGCACCATGCTTCTGCCGGCACCCGTGTTGGGGATTATGTTATGTCGGATCGTGTTTTGGAAGGAGCCTTTCCTAACGGGGAAGATGCTCATTACAAAGACTATCTTGTCTTTGAGGATCAACGTGGTAATGTTGCGCGCTATGTTGACGTTGGTACTAGTCGGACATATGATACGCAAGGACACCTGCTGGGAACACTAGAAGGTAGCGGTAAAGATTTACATTTTAAAGATTTGGCGCATCCAGATTTAAAAAATGTGGAAGTGGAGATGAAAGGCGATTCTTATGAGATAAAAGGCGGCAACAAAATTAGTGCTAGTGCAAAGATTGGTGCAGTTGACAAAGCGCGTTTGTTAGAGGTGTTGTCGGGGAAAGGGACTCCAGAGATTGGTGGTAGTAAAACACCAATAAATGAATTTTTGCCTTCCACTCCTGAACAGGCTGAAAGTTTGGCAATGACAAGTACGCTTGATAATTTAAAAGGTGCAATGCGCAATGACTTTTTAACTGGGATTGGTGGTTCGACAAAATCAATGCAAAATGTATTTGAGGGAATGTTTAATAAATTGCGAGGGGAGATGTTTCAGGATCCAGAATTAAAAGATATTATATTGTCCAATGTGCGAGTGGATTCAACTGCTGAGGCGAGAGTGTTTGATTATTTAAATCAACACCTTGATATGTTGGACGGCAAGGAGAGGATGTTGCTCTTGGCAACAGAAAAAAGTGATTTTCCAGTTGATCAATATCCAATATTTAATGCTAATATGACTGGGGCAGAAACGGTATATATTGATCATCAGGTTTCACCGGCAGCAGTAGTGGAGACTAAAGATGGGGATTGGCTTTATTTGACTGATGCTGATGGAAGGTCATTTGTTAAAGATCAAACTGGTCAATTGTGTCTTCAAGATAACAACACCCTTGAGGCTGTGCCAGTTGAATTAGTAGAGGATCCTTATAAAGGGTGGGTTTTGAATGAGGTAAGTTAGTGAACACTAACAGAGATTTAACCCCAGCTAAAAGGCTGGGGTTTTTGGCTTATTATAGCAGAAAATTGGTTTTTTTGGTCGATGGGTCTTGACAGGATGCCTAATTTGTGTTATACTTCTCTGTTATGCTGAAAAAAAGCATAGCACCCAAAAGCATTTGAGAGAGATGTGATTGGGCGAAACAACTGGATTTATACGACTCTCTCATTATATATGGAGAGTTTTTTGAAAAAAATTTGCTCTTTACAATATATCCTACGTATATAGAAACCGTCCTTTTAGGCAACGGGTAGATTAGTGTATAGTCTATCGTTTGCCTGAAAGGACAGACCACTGCGGTGGGTTCCGGTTTTTCCGGATTTGTTGTTCGGTCAGCGAATGTGCGATTTTTTGCCTCGATTGTGAGGCGATGGAGGTTTCTATGAACTGCCCGCATTGCAACGCACAGCTCCCGACCACCCTTCCCGCGAACTGTCCCAACTGCCACGCGCCGATCGTGATGCTGCCCCCGGTCGTCATCAACCCGCCCAACCTCGTCCATCACTGGTCGCTGGCGGGCCAGGGGTGTGGCGGTCAGACGACGCAGCAGACCACGACCATCCGCAACGGGTGGCCTACGTGGGCGACGATCGTCGTGATCATCACGGTCGTGCTGGCTGCCGCGGCCGGCATCACCCTCGGGATCGTCGCTCTGGCGCGTTCCGCCACGACGACGGACATCGTGGCCGCGCAGGAGACGACGGCGAGGCAGCTCGTCGACGTGGGCAACCAGGTCGTCGACAAGACCCGAAGGGTCGTGACGGACGAAAGCAAGGCAGTGCGCGACCACACGACGGCGGACGGGGACAAGACCCGCACGGCGATTGGCACCAGCGAGGGCAACCTCAAGGGTGCTATCGTCGCGGACGGGGACAAGACCCGGACGGCGGTCGGCAACGACGGCGTGGCGACGCGCGAAGCGGTCACCAAGTCGGGCAACCGCATCGCGCACATCGTGCGCAACATGCCGGCCCCGGCCACGGTCGACCTGTCGAACGTCGCGACCAAGGCGGACTTCGCATCCCTTCGGTCGGACCCCGTCGACATCTCGGGCGTCGCCACCAAGGCGGATCTGAAGGCTACCGAGGATCGTCTCCTGGCCCGCAAGATCCGGGTGCGCCTGGACGACTGAAGTCGCTCACGCGCACAGGGTTAGTCACTCCCGAAAAAGTGACTCGCGGTCTGGAGCAGGCCGTCGGTGATTTAGTCACCAAAATACGCTCTCATAATCCACCGATTCGTTGGTGGACCCTCTGCTTGTAGGATAGCAGAGCAATTAGTGGGGGAGTGGTTGAGATTAAGGATGCTTCGGCACACCTCTCCTCCCTCACACTTTTGAATGTTAATGGCTAGTATTCAGAAGAGTGGGTAAAGTTCTTTAAAATATATATCCACCGGAACGCAGTCTGTATTTCATTTTTTGGAATGCACACTGTGTTTCGGTGGCGATGATCCGGATTCCGCAGGATGCGGTTTTTCGGCGCCAATTTTCGACGTGGATTTTGCAGGAGGTTTTCTCATGTGCAAAAAGCTCGTGGTGCTGTTCCTCGGCATGGTCGTCATGACCACGGTGGCGATCCCGCAGATCGTCGCGGCGAACCAGACCCAGGAGTGGGAGGTGACGTGCCCGGTCGGGTGCGACATCACCGTTCCGATTCCGTCGAAGTTCGCGATCGACGGGACGCTGACCGGTGGGGGCTACGGCCTCTACAAGTCGGCGGCGGGGATCGGCGAGGCGCAGTTCGATCTGCGCGCGCGGTTCCGCCACGGCTGGGGGCTGTCGACCCAGCTCTCCGTCGGTTTCGGCGGGGCGGCAGTTCGGCAGTCGAACGACCAGTACGGCCTCGCGCTCTTGCCTTCGTGGCAGAGCCAGGACGTGCGGGTCCAGTTCGGACTCGGATGGAAAGCGATGATCAACCCGCGTGAAGGGGTGGAGATGACGAACGTCGTGTTCGTCCCGATGCAGGTCGACATCTTCCTGCACTCGTCTCCATTCCCCGGTAGGTTCTTCCTGCGCTTCGACGCTGGCATCGGTGCCGGGTTCTGGCGGTCCAAGACCGTCGTGAACCAGGTGATCGGTGTCGATTCGAAGGGGCAGTCCTACCTGGAGGACCTGGGTGTCCACGCTCCCCACTGGGTCAGTGGGGTGTACTGGAAGGCCGGCATCGGTGTCGGCTTCGCCTGGGACTTCCAGCGGCGGAAGTGATCATCGCTCAGCGTAAAACACCAACCAGTGTCACCGGGTTTTCCACTACTGAGAATAGTGGAAAAAAAGTGACAAAGCGGATGAGGCTATTGAGAATTAAGATTGCTTATAGCAAAGCCTCATTCGATCTCCTTTATTGATTATATATTGTATATGTAATCAGTAAGTGGGAAGCCACTATCATGTTCTTTACAATATTTAGGATCAGAAAAATTTAGTCCTTGTGGGCAAAGAGTGTTGTTATAAAACAATTTTCTTTGTCCACAAGGACGTTACCCCGCAGGGGTCGGTTGCACCTGGTTGGTGCGACATAAAACGGCCTCTGTGTGGATGTGTGGCAGCAAATTGAACGGAGGTTCTATGAACACGTTCCGGAAGGTTCTGGTGTCCCTGGCGGCCCTCGTGGCCATTATCGGTTGTGACGTCCCCGCCGACAACGGTGGGATCGCCGTCAACAACTACTACGGCAACAGCCCCGACGACGAGTCGGGCGTGTGCGAGAAGGACGCGGACTGTTTCCCGGGAACGTGCGGGCCGAGTGGCCTGTGCGTCGGCCCGAAGGGCGACACGGGTGCGAACGGCGTCAACGGCACCGACGGCAAGGACGGTCAGGACGGCGTCGGCTGCAAGGTGATCATGGACAGCGAAGGCTGCGCCGTGGTCGTCTGCGCAACGACCAAGTCCGACCCGATCTGCGACGGCACGGCCGGCTCCAACGGCACGAACGGCGTCAACGGCACCGACGGCAAGGACGGCGTGTCC